>JAZQYT010000040.1:0-6631 GCA_045633665.1 Eubacteriales bacterium
GAAGATCGTGACAGAGTAAAATGGCTGTTCCGAACGCGTAAAAGCGTTCGTATCAGCCTTCTTTTTGTTTATTATTTTTTCAGCCCTTCAAGAATATCTCTTGCCATAGCGGCACGCGCACCGACGTTCTCCGCAGCCTTCTCGCCTGCCTTGCCGTGCAGGTATGCTGCCAGAGCGGCCGTTTTGCTGATGGGATTCTCATTGGTCTTGCTTGCTGCCAAGCCGCCGATCATGCCTGCCAGAATATCGCCCGAGCCTGCGGTTGCAAGCGCGGTGCTGCCGCTGACGTTGATAAAGTGCGCACCGTCGGTTGCGTAAATGACGCTGTGCGTATCCTTGAGCAGCACGTTGGTACCGAATTTTTGGTGCAGCTGCTCAGCCGATGCAAAGGGGCATTCCAGCACCGCATCCAACTTGGTCTTTTTGCCAAGCAATCTTGCTGCCTCGGCTGCGTGAGGAGTGATGACGGTCTGTGGCTTCTGCTCCTTTTTGATCTTTTTGAGCAGGGCGGGCTTGTGTGCGATCGTGTTGAGCGCGTCTGCGTCTATCACGAGCGGCACGTGGGTTTGCCCAAGCACGGTTGCCACGATCTTTTTCGCCTGCTTGGACTGACCAAGTCCACAGCCAAGCACCACGGCATTTGCGCGGCCGACGGCGTATTTCAGGGATTTGACCATATCCTTTTTGCTGCGGCTGCTGTAGCAGGTCACGATCGCCTCAGGGATCAGCTGCTGGATCACAACGCGGTTTTTCAAAGGGGTAAAGATCTCTACAAGTCCTGCACCCATGCGGTAAGCTGCACAGGCTGCCAGATATGCCGCCCCTACCATGCCGGAGGAGCCGCAAACGATCAGTACTCTGCCAAAGGTCCCCTTGCTGGAGCGCGCGGGACGCTGCGGCAGCAGCTCCTCTGCATCCGCTTGTTCGAGTACAGAGCAGGTGTTGGCGGGTGCCTCTGCTTCAAGATCCTTGGCAATGCCAACGTCCACGACCGTGATCTTGCCGGCAAAATCCGCACCGGGATAGACTTGCAGACCGATCTTGAGGTCTTGCACCGTGACCGTTTCGGTCGCACGGATGGCGACGGTGGCTCTGCCTGTGTTTGCGTCCACGCAAGAGGGAACGTCAATGGAAACTACGGGGGCTTCGCTGCCGTTGACTGCCTCGATCATGCCGCTCAGCCTTGCGTCGGGTGTGCCGTGGAAGCCGATGCCAAAGATGGCGTCCACGAAAACGGTGACGTCCTCGGGCAAGGTGTCGGTCAGGATCTCAATGCCCGCGTTTTGTACGTGGGTAAACAGCGAGCGGCATTGCGCGCTCATGGCCTCAACGTCGGGTGTTCCGCTCAGCTCGGGCGCAATTGCAGGCTCTGCGTCCTTTTTGTTCTTCTTTTTCGAATTTTGCTCGGTGGGATCGGCATACAGCTTGCCAAGGTAGACCACCTTGACTTCATAGCTCTGCTCCTTGAGCATGAGCGCAAGTGCCAGACCGTCGGCTCCGTTGTTGCCCGAGCCGCAAAGAATGCAGGTGCTGCGCAGATCGTACGTGGCGCTTTGCAGCACGTCGAAAACGTTTTTGGCTACGCGTGTGATCAGCTCTGCCTCGCCAATTCCCAAGGTGTTTATGGTGTAGGTGTCATTTGCACGGGCTTGTTCCGTATAAAGCAAGGATTCCATCACGTATTCCTTTCTCGCGTATGTGATTTTAATCAGATTTTATTGAGAAATAGACTTGAGATATGCGTTGATAAAGCCGTCCAGCTCACCGTCCATCACGGCCTCAACGTCACCGGTTTCAAAGCCGGTGCGCAGGTCCTTGACCAGCGTGTAGGGCATGAAAACGTAAGAGCGGATCTGCGAGCCCCACTCGATCTTGGTCTTGTTGCCCTTGATCTCGTCAATGGTGTCAAGGCGCTCCTTGATCTTGATCTCCATGAGCTTGGATTTGAGCATGCGCATAGCGGTTTCCTTGTTCTGCAGCTGCGAACGCTCAGTCTGGCAGGCCACGACGATGCCCGTGGGCTTGTGGATCAGACGAACTGCCGAGGATACCTTGTTGATGTTCTGGCCGCCCGCACCGCTGGAGTGGAAGGTTACGAAATCGTAGTCCTCCTCGCGCACGACAACGTCGTCCAGCTTGTCGAATTCGGGCATGACCTCAATGGATGCAAACGAGGTCTGTCTGCGTCCTGCGGAGTCGAAGGGAGAAACGCGGACAAGGCGATGTACGCCGTTCTCGCTCTTTAAGAAGCCGTAAGCATTCTCGCCCTCCACGAAAATGGTGGCGGATTTGAGTCCCGCATCGTCACCGTCCAGCCAGTCGGTCAGCTTGACCTTAAAGCCGTTTGCCTCACACCAACGGGTGATCATGCGGTAAAGCATCTGGCACCAGTCCTGCGCCTCGGTGCCGCCTGCACCGGGGTGGAAGGAGATGATGGCGTTGTTTTTGTCGTATTCGCCCGAGAGCAGTACCTCGGTGCGCTTTTTCTCGGTGATGGCCGTGATCTCGGAAAGCTCTGCCTGCACCTCGTCCACGCAGCTCTCGTCGTTTTCATCGATCGCCATTTCCGCCAGCACAATGGCGTCCTCCAGGCGCACGCACAGCGCCTCGTAGCTCTCGATCTTGTCCTTTTGCTGCTTGATGGTCTGCAGCACCTTGGAGGATTTTTCCTGGTTGTTCCAGAAAGCGGGATCGGAAGTCTGCTGCTCCAGCTCCTCAACCGTTGCGCGGGATTGCTCGATCTTGAGCTGCTCGCCAAGCTCCTTGAGGTCACCCCTCATATTTACCAAGGCAAGTCTTGCCTCTTCAAGTGCAACTATCATGTCTTTTTACCTGTCCTTTATATAGAATTTATTTTTTACTGCATGTGAAAATTTTTCTCCGTAGGGGAAACATGCGGTTTCCTGCGGGCGATTATTGATCGCCCCTACAAACAATACTTTGGAACGGCTATTTGTAAAGCACCGCCAAAAGCCCCTTTTGGCTCAGATCGTCGCGCAGCGTGTATCCGAGCTTTTGGTAATAGGCCACGTCGTAGGCCTCCATGCCCGAGGGGATAAAATCCTCGCGCAGATCCAGCACGATCACGTTTGTACCGGGATCGGTGGGATCATCCTCCAGCGCGTAGAGCCAGGTGCGGTCGTGCAGCGCGCAAAGCAAAGATTCGGATGCGGTGACCGATGCGTTTTGCGGCAGCCTTGCAAGCAGGTCGTGCATGTGGTCGGTGTCGGATGCTTGCTGTTCCTCGGGGGCTGCGTAAAGCTGGTGCAGCACGGCCACGTAGGGCGTGGCAAGCAGCAGCGAGGCGCACAGCGCACAGGCGGGCAAGGCCGTGCGCAAAGAAACTCCCTTGACGGTGGCTTGCAGGTTGGCAGCACCGTGAGCCGAAAGCAGGAAAACAGCCGCTATGGCAGGATATGCAAAGGTGCAGAATACGCCGCTGAAGGTCGAGGCGTCTGCCACCAGATGGAACAGTACGTAAGGGATCAGCAGCACAAGCGCCCATTTTTGCTTGCAAAGCAGGGGGAGCAGTGCGCAGGGGGCAAGCAAAAGCAGCAAGAACAGCAGCTTTTGGCCGATCTGCCATCCAATGCCCGAAAACAGATCTGTCAGCACGGGACTTTTCATCAGGGCAAGATAGATGCCCGTGGTGATCGCCCCGATTGCCGATACGGCGGAGCAGATCACACCTGCGCGTCTGTTTTGGCGCGGGATGCTCATCGCAAGGTAGAGGCAGAAGAAGACAAGCCAGAGCATGACCTCAAAGCCAATGCCAAGGCACAGCATCAGCGGGATCAGCGCAAGATAGGGGCGCTTGCCCATCAGTGCGTCGGCCAGCCACAAAAACAGGGGCAGGGAAAGCATGGAAAGCGAGCCGCCCGCGGAACCACCGCCGAACAGTAAAGGGCAGGTGGCAAGCGCGATGCACAACGCTGCGCTTTGCAAGGGCGAGATGGCAAGCCTGCGGCAGATGTGCCAAAGCGGAATCATGGCGCTGAGCATGAGCGCGTACAGCGCAATGCCCACGGCAAGCAGGCTGTGCTTTGAAAGGGCATAAACGGGCAGGAGCAAATACCAAAGCGGTGCGAGCTGCGTGGCAAAATAGCTTTGCGGCTCACCAAAGAGCAGCGTGGTAAAGGGTTGGCCGCTGTTTTGCATGTAGTAAAGCATTTGCCCGATCTCCGCCGCAGTCTTGTCGGTTTGCAGCGAATCCAGTCGCCCGTTTAAGATATGGGCAAAAAGCGCAAGAGAAACGGCTGCGGCTGCGCTCATACCGAGTATGGCAAGCAGCGTCGCGCGTGATTTTTTCGGCTTTTTTTGTGGCGTGGGATATTTGCGCCATGCCCACAGGCAAGAGACGGTTGCGGCCGCGCCAAGGCACAAGAATACAAGTGCGATTGCCAAGGAGTTGACGAATCTTGCCGAGGTAAACGTGGTGCGCACACCGCAGGCAAGCACGGTCACGGGCAGTGTAACGTACACAAGCTCGGGCAAGATCGATCCATAGCCGAACACCAAAAGGAACAGCACGATAAAGCAAACGATATAGGAGGAGAGCAGTCCCGAAAACAGCATCCAACCAAGCGTGGGATTGCTCAGGATGGTCACTCCGATAATGGCACCGCTGCCAAACAGGGCGCAAAGCGCGGAGAATATCAACAAAACAGGTGTGTTTTTGACGACCTGCGCGTCATTTTTTGCCTTCACGACAGCAGCTCCTTTCCCCCATATAGGTATAATCATAATATTATACCATATAATTGTGCATTTGTAAAGCAAAAAATGCGGGGTTGTGGATAGTTTTTCTTGAAATTGTCAATTGTCAATAATGGGTGGCAAGTGTGTTTGATCACCGCTCAATTGTATCACAATACATATGGAAAAAGGGTGCCGCCAAAGCGACACCCAATGGAATATTTTCTCACTACGCTATTTTACACTTTATTGTGTAGTTGGAATATTCTCCGGATGATAGAACATTAACGTTCCGTCTAAATATGCCTGAACATCCTCGTCAACCAAAACAACGATTCCGCTGGGTAGTATGTAACTGCCGTTGATGGATACCTGTGTGATAGTAGACATTATGGTGTTCGCATAGTCTTCAAAAAGATCCAACTGTGCGCGACAGCCTAAACATATTGCATATCTGTTATCAATGATACCCGACTGTTTTATATAATGTCCTTCGGTGAGATATGCGCCACACGAACAATGTTTAATATGTGATTTATTATCATTATACAAGTACGGGCCGAACGAGTGATCATGTATAGTATATGCTATAGCTCCTGCTTCAGACTCTGTGCTAGCACTATCTTCGACCAAAACAATGTCTATTCTAAATGACGAGTTATCCGAATCATTGTTGATGAACTCCAAATAATCAACACTCGAATTGATTGAACTGGTCGCTACGTATTGAGATGAACTTATGTCGTATATTTTAATAGAATAATCTGTGTATGTAGGAGTAGCAGAGGCAGAATTAGATGTAGTTACAGAAGAGTTAATTATAGAATTTGCATTTACGGCTATACTACCCAAATACGAAATTGTAACATTATGAGATTGCACAATAGTACCGGCATCGGCAGTAGTCGGAATATTAAAATTAGCATAATTAGCGTTTTGCAAACAGATTCTCATATTCTGATAATTTAGTAGTCCAAATCCTGCTTGTTGGTCAAAATAGCTTGTCTGTGAAGGCAAACTCTCAGCGCCAAGATGTAATACGGACTTTACCAATGCAGGATTGGTTTTTAATATAGCAAACTCTTCCATAAGCAAAGCGATGACTCCCGTTACCATTGGAGCAGCATAGCTGGTTCCGGTACATATATCTATATTATCAATGTCAGAAATTTTTCCACCAGGAGCAACAACATCAGGTTTTAACAGATACGTATCGTTTGTGACCCAACAGGAATTGCTTGACACATTTTTATCTGAATCTATTGAGCCAACGGTAATAGCATTCAACGAACATCCCGGGGAGGAAATTAAGCTATCAAACTCATTACTTTTGTTCCCTGCAGATTTAACAAAGGTGCAACCTGAATAAGATATCAGACTATCAATATATGCATCACAATTTGTATAGTAACCGCATATATATTCATTACTGCTCATATTAATAATATTAACATCATACGCATTTATTAGCGTATTACAGTCATTCGTAAAACTATCTCCTTTCGATATGCAGTATAAATATACATCCTTAGCTATGCCTGTATTTCCGCCAATAATTGATGTTACTTCCGTAGCATGCGAGGTTGAGTTGTTACCTAAAAGCATATACGAGTATGGTTTTAAGTTAACAGTACTATTCGGATAGCCTAATTCAATAACACCTACTTTTATACCTGCACCAGTAAAACCATAGTCCTCTACACCTATATCTGTAAGTGCTTCGTCAAATGGGTAGTACGTTGTTGAGGCCGAACTATTTATTGTCGCCTCATCCAAGCCTTGCTCCAAAACAGCAAAATTGCTCACAGAGACAACAATATCTTGTCTTTGTACAACCACATCGATGATAGATTCTTCATGTTGTGCATATTCAGCAATATCGTCAAAAATTACTTCTATGTATGGTGCATAAAAACTTACATAATAATTACACTCA
>JAZQYT010000041.1:0-12552 GCA_045633665.1 Eubacteriales bacterium
TAGGCACAGCCTGTTCAAAGTTGACACCGTACCAGTTGTGGTTCTCCTCGGCTTCGGTCAGGCGGATGCTTTCGTAGGTAAAATCAGCCGCAACGGCAACCGACTCGGGCAAGCTCTTGCCGCGCATGAGTGCGCCAACGCAAGCAGATGCGAACACGTCTCCCGTGCCGTGATAGGATACGGGGATGCGGTCGTGATAGTAAGAGAAAAACTCACCCGTGGTGCTGTCGTAGCCCATAGCACCCGTCTCGTTCTCACGCAGGCTGACACCAGTCAACACCGCTCTCTTTGCGCCCATATCGCACAGACGGCGCAAAACGTCCTTGACGTACTCCTCGTCATACCCTTCCGAAACGTACTCTATTCCCAGCATAAACGAAGCCTCGGTCATATTGGGCACAATAATATCCGCCACCGCACAAAGCTCCGCCATCTTCTTGGCAAAGGCCTCGTCAAAGCCGTAATACAGCTTACCGTTATCTCCCATGGCGGGATCAACGAACAAAAGCGCCCCCGGAAAATCCTTTGCCATCTGCTTGACCAGGTCGATCTGATCAAAGGAGGCCAAATACCCCGTATAAATGGCATCAAAATCAATGCCCTCGCTCTTCCAATGTGCGGTGATGGGGGTAATCTCACCGGTCAAATCATGCAAGGTAAAGCCCTTTTTGAACGCTGTGTGCGTAGACAGCACAGCGGTGGGCAGAATGGCTGCTTCCACACCCATGGCCGAAATAATGGGCAACGCCACGGTCAGCGAGCATTTTCCGACGCAGGAAATGTCCTGCACGGTTACGATTCTTTTCATAATTCTTATCCTCTTTTCGTCTATTTCTCAGTCATACAACCCCGTTGACAAATAGCGCTCTCCACCGTCAGGAAGGATCACGGCAATTCTTTTCCCTTTCATACAAGGACGCTTTGCAAGCATATCTGCCGCAGCCAATGCCGCACCCGACGAAATACCGCCAAGCAAGCCCTCGGTCTGCCCAAGCAAGCGGCATGCATCCTTGGCCTGCTCGGTGGTCACGCAAACGACCTCGTCGTACACGCTGCGATCCAGCACGCGCGGAATGAAATTGGCACCGATGCCCTGAATGCCGTGCAAACCTGCAGCACCACCCGAAAGCAGCGGCGACTCGGCAGGCTCAACCGCTACGACGCGCAGCCCGGAGATCTGCTCCTTGAGAAATCTCCCCGTACCGCTGACAGTACCGCCCGTACCGACGCAAGCCACCAGCACGTCCAAATCTCCGCCCGTCTGCGCCAACAGCTCGGGGCCCGTGGTGGCATAATGCGCCCGGGCATTTGCGGGATTGTCAAACTGCCCTAAGATCATAGCCCCCGGTGTGCTTGCTACGATCCGCTCGGCCTCCTTCACAGCTCCCTGCATGCCAAGTACCGCAGGCGTCAGCACGACCTGCGCACCTCTTGCACGCATGAGTGAAATGCGCTCCTTTGACATGCTGTCCGGCATGACGATCACCACAGAAAAGCCGCGTGCCGAGCCCTGTGCGGCAAGGGCGATGCCCGTGTTTCCCGAGGTGGATTCCACCACTGTGCCGCCCGGGGCAAGCTTGCCCTTAGCCAACGCGTCGTCCAGCATAAACTGCACCGCTCTGTCCTTTGCCGAGCCAGCAGGATTACACCATTCGCATTTGACAAGCACCTCTGCCTGCCAATTTTGCACGCTTTGCATGCGAGAGAGCGATATCAAGGGTGTATTTCCGATCATGGCTGCCACCTCCGTAAAAAACTTAGCATTTATTATATCACACATCGAAAGAAAATTCAATACGTCCGCCCAAACAAAGCCGATTTTGGCAATTTGCCCATATTTTTTCACGCCGGGCAATGCATTTTGACGCTTTTGAGGCAAGTGAAATTTTGCCAAAAGTATTGTTTTTGAGCAAGGTTTGTGATATCATTGGTTGAAGTCACTTGAAAGTATTTTATTTATATGTTAGTATATTGAAACATTTTCTTTTTCCGAAAGGAGTGTGTTTGATGTTACCGCTTGATACGCTATCGGACAAGGCGTTGACGGCTCTGCGGGACGCGGGTATTGACCCCGAGCAGATCGACGTCGCCTTTTATATGGACCTTGGACTTAACGCACAGTTCGGACAAGTCCACCTCGCCATCAGTCAGCAAAACGGCATGCTGTATCGCATCACAGAAGGCGTGGAATGCTTTGCCCTTTCTCAGCTTTGCGAGCCGAGCATTGACAACTTTACCACCACCAACCGTCTGACCGCCACGCAGCACGACGCGGGCGATCTGCCCCCCGAAAAGGGCGAGATGACCGACGAGGAATTTGCCGCTGTGTGCGCACAATACGACACAAGCGGACAAGCCATCGTCGTCGGCTTTTGCACCAACACCTGCAAGCGCAAGCTTCTTGCCTTTGTCAATATCTGGGAAAGACTTGCGCGCGGTGAAAGCGTTGCCGAGGATGATCCCATTTTTGAGCAATTCAACGCAAAATGCCCCAAGTGCGGCAAGCCCTTTGACGATCCGCTGCGCCGCATCTGCAAGGCCTGCACCAACAAAAAAGGCACCATGCGCCGTTTGCTCGGCTACTTTACGCCCTTCAAGCTGCAGCTTGTCATCGTGACCGTCTGTCTGCTTGCCTCCACCGCCATCTCGCTGATCTCCCCCGTCATCAGCGGTCAGATCCTGTACGACCGCGTCATTTCCACCACGGGAGATCTGCGCGAGGAAAAATACGTATACATTCTGGTAGGCGTGATCGTGGGGCTTGCCGTGCTGTCTTTGGCAGTCAGCATTGTACAGAACCGCGCAAATGCATACATGTCCACCCAGGTGACCAAGCGCATGAAGAACGATATCTTCCGCGCTATGAACCGCCTCTCGCTTTCCTATTTCAACTCCCAGCCCACGGGCAGGCTGATCAACCGCGTCAATTACGATGCCGAAAAGGTGCGTAATTTCTTTATCAACGGCGTTCCATATCTGATCGTACACGTTCTGCAATTCATCGGTCTTACGGTCGTTCTGATGATCATCAACCCCTGGCTGACGCTCATGATCCTTGTACCCGTTCCCTTTATCGTGCTGATATTCAAATATCGTCTGCCCCACCTGTGGCGCTCCTTCTCCCGCGCGTGGCGTGCCTCCTCCTCACTGACCGGTGTGCTCAACGATTCGCTCTCGGGCATCCGCGTGGTCAAGGCCTTTGCCAAGGAGGATAACGAAACGCATCAGTTCTTCGGCTATTCCACAAAGCTGATGCAGGCAAATCTGCGCTCCAATCTGATCGCGCTCTCCATCTTCCCCGTGATCTCACTCGTCATCGGTGTGGTCGGTAACATGGTCTGGGGCGTGGGCGGTATACAGGTCATTGGAAAGCATATGTCTTACGGTGAGCTTTCCACCTTTGTCAGCTATATGGGCATGGTGTTTGCTCCTCTCAACTTTTTCTCGCAATTTACCAACATGCTGACCGACACGCTCAACAGCGCCACGCGTATGTTTGAGGTGCAGGACATGGTTCCCGACATTACCGACGCGCCCGATGCCATCGCGCTTGACGAGATCAAGGGCGACATTGAATTCAAAAACGTGGGATTCCATTATAATCCCAACCGTCCCATTCTCAAGGACGTTTCCTTTACCATTCATCAAGGTGACCGCATCGGCCTTGTCGGACACACGGGCAGCGGCAAATCCACCATTGCCAATCTGATCACGCGCATGTACGACGTGGTCAGCGGCAGCGTCAGCATTGACGGCGTGGATATCAAGCAGATCAAGCAGACCTCGCTGCGCGGCGGCATCGCCATCGTGTCCCAGGAGATCTTCATCTTCCGCGGCACGATCGCAGACAACATCCGCTACGGTAAACCAGACGCCACCATGGCTGAGGTCATTGCCGCAGCACGTGCGGCAAACGCGCACGACTTCATCATGGCCCTCCCCGAGGGCTATGAAACGCAGGTGGGCATTGGCTCGCGCTCGCTTTCGGGCGGTGAGCGACAGCGCGTTTCGATCGCGCGCGCCCTCTTGCTCGATCCCGCCATTCTGATCCTGGACGAGGCGACCGCCGCCATGGATACCGAAACCGAGCATCAGATCAGCAAGGCAATAGATCAGCTGATCGAGGGCAAGACCAGCATCAGCATAGCCCACCGCCTCTCCACGCTCAAAAACTGCAATTACATCATGGCCTTAGAAAACGGCCAGCTGGTGGAAATGGGTACGCAGGAGGAGCTGATGGAAAAGCAAGGCGTTTACTACAAGCTCTGGACGCTGCAAAACGAACAGATGACCAAGGTCATGCAAGGCAAATAAGGAGGATTGGCGTGAAAGTTCTCGCCATACTCCCGTTTGCTTAACCATTCACGCCTAAACTTCACCTAAAAATGGGGCAAAGCCCATTTTTGGAGCAAAGCTCCACGGTGAAGCTTCAAAACGAATTGAGCCGCCGCATGGCGGCATGGAGGATACAATGCAAGAACAAGCACTTTTTGATAAGCGCGTATCGGTTGCGCTCACACCCGAAAACGCTGCATTTTCGCTCTCTGCGGGCGGACTTTTGTCGCTCTCGCTGACGCTGGGAGACGGCTCGGTAGAACAATTCGAGCGCGTGATCCCCGTGCGTGCCTTCCCCATTACCGATCCCGACCTCTACATCTGCATCCGCGAGCCGGATACCAGAAAAAAGGGCAAGGGGGAGGAGATCGGCATGATCGAACGCCTGGCCGACTTTGACGAGATGGCACAGACCTTGATCTTAGAGGAGCTGGATCGCCGATACTTTACACCCGAGATCAAAAAGATCCATTCCCTGCACGAAAAATTCGGCTACCTGTATTTTGACGTCACAACCGATGCAGGCCGCTCGGAATTCATCATGTCCAACCCCACAAGCAGCTTCCGTACCTTAGAGGACGGCCGCGTGTTCATGTACGATATCGACGGCAACTGCTTCTGCATCTCCAATTCCGAGGCGCTGGATAACGCCAGCCGAAAGAAGATAGAGATCTATCTCTGACGGAGGATTCGCGTGAAAGTTCACGTCATATTTCCGTTTACTTAACCATTCACGCTTAAACTTCACCTAAAAATGGGACCCAACCCATTTTTGGAGCAAAGCTCCACGGTGAAGTTTCCATCACGATTTGAGCCGCCATAGGCGGCATGGAGATTAATATGAAGCTGATTTACGATCTCAAGACCGCCGACCGCGAAGCATTCGACGCAGCAGGTGGAAAGGGAGAGCGGATCTTATACTGCATTCCCTATGAATATGAGGAGCACCGTATGGTAAACGGGTATATGGTGTTGACTCCCACGCATCTTTATAAGCTGTGCGACGGCGCGTTGATCGAAAAATGGGACGTGCGTCTCATGAGCGAATTTAGTGTGGAGCATCTGTACGGCTGTGCTGCCTTTTACGGTAAGCTGGACGGCAACACCCTTTTGCTCTGCCGCTTTTCCACAGGCAAAAGTCTGGTACGCTACACCATCCTGGCGCATGCCTGCGACATGGTTGCCGCCGGGCAGACTGAAAATCTCCCCACCAGCGACGAGCCTGAGCGCTACTGCCCCAAATGCGGCAGGCCTTACATCCGCAACACCCAGCTCTGCCCCTACTGCCAGGATAAAAAGAAGATATACACCACGCTCTGGCGCATGACCAAGGGCATGCGGATCTGGATCATGGCGCCGCTGCTGACGGCTGCTGTGGCGCTTTGCCTGACCTTTATCGCTCCCATTTTTCAGGAAATTCTGATCAACGACTACATTCTTGCCGAGCATACGCTCTCCATGGACAACTGGCAGGATTGGCTTTGGATGTTCCTTTTGGTTTCGGGCGCGATCGTGTCCATTGACGTGCTGCACCGCATTCTCAATATGGTGCAAAGCCGCATTTCCGCCGTCACGGGCGCACGCTTTACGCGTATGCTGCGCACGCTGCTGTTTGAAAAGATCCAGATGCTCTCCATGGCCTCGGTGCAAAAGAAATCCACGGGCGACCTGATGGGACGTATCAATAACGACGTCAACGTGGTGCAAAACTTTGTGGTGCATCTGCTGCCCACCTATTTTGCGCAATTCGTTTCGTTTATCGTGGGCTTTGTGCTGATCGTCACCATGAGCTTTACGCTGGGCGTTCCTATGCTGGCGCTCTACATTTTCCTGCCCTTGCCCATCGTGCTGTTTGCGATCTGGAAATTCCGCAACAAAATGAAGCTGCGCAACCGCCGCGCATGGATGCTTGGCAGACGCACCAACCTGACGCTGCAAGACACTCTGAGCGGCATCCGCGTGGTCAAGACCTACGGACGCGAGCAAAGCGCGATCGATACCTTTGCGGATTGTACCGAAAAGCAGGCGCAGCAGAATCTTTCCAACGCGCGGCTGTTTGACCTTGTGTTCCCCATCTTAGGCTTTGTTTTGCGCCTTGGCAGCTACCTGATCCTGTGGCACGGCAACCTGCTTTTGTTCCGCGGAGCATTGGGCGTGGGTACGCTCAACCGCTTCAACACCTACACGAGCATCATCTATGCCCCCTTGATGCAGATCACCACCATTCCCCGTAACATCTCGGAATTCATGACCTCGTTTGGCAAGATCATGGAGATCATGGAAGAGGAGCCCGAGATCGCGGACGTCAACCAGCCCCTGCACGTCAAGCTCAAGGGCGCGGTCAGCGTCAAGCACGTCACCTTTGGCTACGAAAGCGCCACGCCCGTACTCAAGGACGTTTCCTTAGAGGTACAGCCGGGCGAGATGATCGGCATTGTGGGACACTCGGGCTGCGGCAAATCCACGCTGATCAATCTGATCATGCGCCTTTACGATCCTGCCGAGGGCTGTATTGAATTCGATGGCATCAACGCCAAGGATATCGAGCAAGCATCGCTGCGCTCGCAAATGGGCGTTGTGCTGCAGGAAACGCATCTGTTTTCGGGTACGGTGCGCGACAACATCCGCTATGCAAAGCCGCACGCCACCAATGCCGAGGTCATCGCAGCCGCGCGTGCCGCAAACGCACATGATTTTATCATGTCGCTGCCGCAGGGCTACAATACCGTGGTTGGCGAAAAGGGCTATTCCCTTTCGGGCGGTGAACGACAGAGGGTTGCCATTGCCCGTGCGCTGATCCACAATCCCAAGATCCTGATTCTGGACGAAGCGACCGCTGCTTTGGACACCGAGACCGAAAAGCTGATCCAGGACGCCATTGACGGCATGACAGAAAACCGCACGGTATTTGCCATCGCGCACCGTCTTTCCACGCTGCGCAATGCAGACCGCATCTTGGTCATCGACCACGGTGAGGTTGCCGAGTGCGGCACGCACGTTGAGCTTTTGGAAAAGCAGGGCATTTACTATAAGCTTGTCATGGCGCAAGCCCGCGCCGCGCTGGAAAAAACCGGCGGCATGATGTAACATATACCTGCGCTGCATCCATGAAATTCGCCTTTGGTGAGTGAAGAGTAGTTGCAGCAAGTGAGACGACCGATGGTCGCTCCTACACGTTGACTTGGGGTTTTGGTTGCCAAAGCCCCAAGTAACCGTAGGGGCGGCCATCGGGCGTCCACCTTACGGTAACGAACATACAATACACAATCGTAAGCAAAACCGCCTTTATGTAAAACACCCCTTGCCATTTTTGCATTTATCGTGTATAATAAAGGAAAGTGATCCGAAAGGAGTTATGTATGAAAGAAGTACATCTGATCTGCAATGCGCACATAGATCCCATTTGGCAATGGGACTGGCAGGAGGGCGCGGGTTGCGTGCTTTCCACATTCCGCTCTGCTGTCAATTTAGCAAAAGATTTTGATTATATTTTCTGCCACAACGAGGCAACCATCTATAAATACGTGGAGGAATACGATCCTGCGCTGTTTGAGGAGATCCGCGCGCTGGTCAAGGCCGGCAAATGGCACATCATGGGCGGCTGGTACCTGCAGCCCGACTGCAATATGCCCAGCGGTGAGAGCCTGACGCGTCAGATCCTGGAGGGAAAGCGCTACTTCCTTGATCGCTTCGGCACCTTCCCCACCACCGCCATCAATTTTGACTCCTTCGGCCACAGCCGTGGCCTTGTGCAGATCATTGCCAAGTGCGGCCAGGACAGTTATATCTGCTGCCGTCCCGATCCCAACGCTTGTCCGCCCGACCAAAGGCAATTTATCTGGGAGGGCTTTGACGGCTCGCGCATCAAGGTCATGCGTGCATACGACGGCGGCTACAGCACACCCATGGGCAAATCTCTTGACGCAATCCTTTCCAAGGCAAACGCACAGCCCGAGGATACGGTCTGCGTTTTGTGGGGCGTGGGCAATCACGGCGGCGGCCCTTCGCGCAAGGATCTTGCCGACATCCGCGATTATATACAAAAGGGCGAGGGCGTGCATCTGATCCACTCCACCCCCGAGCAATTCTTCGCAAGCATTGATCCCACAAGCACGCTGGCGCAGTCGCTGCGCATCTCCATGCCCGGCTGCTACACCTCGATGGGAAAGATCAAGCGCAAGCACGTCATGCTTGAAAACGAGCTTTACGTGGCCGAAAAAATGCTGAGTGCAGCCTGCATTTCGGGTGCGCTTTCCGAGTACCCCGAGCAAAAGCTGCATGAAATCACCGAGGATCTGCTGGGCGCGGAGTTTCACGACGTGCTTCCCGGCTCCTGCATTCAGTCGGGCGAGGACAACGGCCTGAAGCTTTTGGATCACGGCCTTTTGGAAGCAGAGCGCCTCAAAATGCGCGCCTTTTTTGCCATGGCACTTGATCAGAGCGTGGCTGCCGAGGGAGAATATCCCATCCTGGTATACAACCCCACCGCACAACACATTCGCGAAAACGTGGAATTTGAGCTGATGCTGGCAGATCAGAACTGGACCGACTCGGTCACCGAGATCTACGTCAAGGACGAATTGGGCAATCCCGTTCCCTCCCAGCGCGTCAAGGAAGAGAGCAATCTCAACCTCGACTGGCGCAAGAGAGTCACCTTTATGGCCGACGTGCCGCCCATGAGCATGCGCCGCTATGGGGCATATGCCAAGGTCACGGAGCGCGCGGCGGCAAAGCGCACGGACGATCTGATCTTTGATAACGGTCACAAGCGTGTGGTCATCAACCGCGCAACCGGTCTGCTTTCCTCGTACAAACTGGATGGCACGGAATACGTCAAGGACGGCTTCTCGCTTTGCATGTTTGACGACAACCCCGATCCTTGGGCAATGCTTCCCTTCCAGCTCTCAAGGCTTGGCACGGGCGAGCGTCCCTTTGCGTTGATGCAGCAGCCCGACGGTGTGTTTGCAGGCCTTGCCCCCATCTCCGTCATTGAGGACGGTGACATTTACATGGGCGTTGAGGCACTCTTCTCCTGCGAAAATACACGCGCACGCGTGCTTTATAAGATCTACAAGAACAACGACCTGGTAGACGTGGACGTCACGCTGTTCCTTAGCGATATTGACCGCTTTGTCAAGCTCAAAATTCCCTTTGTCAACCAAGGCGAGCTGCTGGGCCAGACCGCGTTTGGTACGGAACCGCTTTATACGGATGCAAGAGAGAACGTTTCACAGCGCTTTATCGCCATGCAGCACGATGGCGGCCTTTGCACCACAGTGCTGAACAACTGCCTGTACGGCAGCCACTTTGAGAACGGTGCGCTCTATCTCTCGCTGGTACGCGGTGTCAGCTATTGCGCACACCCCATCATTGACAGGCCTATCATTCCCACCGATCGCTTTGTCAAAAAGATCGACCAGGGCGAGAGCTCCTATTCCTTCCGTCTTGGCGTATTTGCACGCGATCAGCTGGAAAATGCGGCGCAGCGCTTTAACCACAAGCCCTACGTGCTCAACGCCTTCCCCACGGGCAGCGCACATCCTGCAACCAAGCCCTTCTCGATCGCGCTTGGCGACGACGCAGTCAGCCTGATCACGCTCAAGCGTGCGGACGGCACCAAGGATACGTATATCCTGCGTCTGTTCAACAACACGCCCGACGCAAGAGAGGCAACGCTGACGCTGTGCGGAGCATCCCTTCCCTTGACCTACACGCCTTACGAGGTCAAGACCGTGCTATATCAAAACGGCACGCTGACCGAGTCTGAGCAGATGTTGATTTGATAAATTACAGCGGGAGCAAGCCCCCGCCCTACGATACCGATCTCAATATAACACAATCGGCAGAGGAAACAATCCTCTGCCGATTTTTGTTTTTTGTTTGTAGATCAACGGTTCAGATATGCCTGCTCAAATTCCACCGAGTTGATCATGGGGATGACGTATTCCATGCGTTTGACGTTACCGTGCTTGGTGATCACGTCTGCCTCCATAATGATTCTGGTTCCGTCACGTTCAAACTTCTGAATGCGATCAAAGGGCAGATCAAACGGCTTGTTGTACTTATCTCTGCCGTAAATACCATCGGTCGTGATGACGGTATGTCCAAAGCAGTACATCAACAGTATCACGATCCAAAACAATACCAGCCCCCACGATACCAAGAAAACTGCCGTGCCAAACGACACCAAAAAGATCTCCACACCCTTTGTCACCCAATGAAAATCTACGTTGGGGATCAGATCAATCAGCGGGATCACGAAAAATACAAACCCCAATGCATTGCTGACGGCCAAAAAGAGTAATATTTTCAAAACGCGCCACGCCACGTGAAGCGCACTGATCTTTGACTTGATTAAAACGATTCCGCTTTTCGCAGTACCCTGCTCATACTGCAGTTCCATACAATCAAACCTTCCTTTCCTGCACAAATCCCGGGACTTATGCTAAGGTTACCCTTATTATACGGCAAAACTGCGCCAAAGTCAATAAGAATTTTGATTTCTTGCAGGCTTATTCCGGTACGACCGCGTCACCGTCCTCTGTCAACGACGCTGCCTGGATGGAACGCGCGTCCAAAATCAGATTGCCGTTATCAACATCGATGCCTCCACGAAATTCAACCACCACAAAATCTCCAATCTTTACCATCCGTTCAAGCCATCTGGCAATGCGAATATCCTCGGTGGATACACGGAAAACCATACCCTGGTCGGGATCCACGCACATGATGCTGTCATCAATATACGCATATCCGTCCTCGATCTTGGTCAGTATGCCTGCCAATCTGTATTCATACGGCTCCATGGACTTCTCTGCAGAGTTTTCCATCGCATAATCCATGATCTTACCTGCAGCCTCGGTGCCGATCTCGTAAATATACGCGTACTCAAACATATTCGTCCACAAATAGCCGTCATCCGTGATATACATCGCCTTTTTGTAAACCCCCAGCGCATCCGAGGTCATGGTAAAGCTGAGATATTCCTTGCTCCGCTCCCACTCTTGGCCATTCTCGGATACGTACAGCCCGGCATCACGGCAGGATGCCAGCACCTCAATGATATACGCATCATCGGTCAAAGCATAATACGTCTCTTCTCTCTTATCATGCGCAGTAAAGCGATCAAGCTCCAGCACACCGGCAAGATTGTAGCGATCAAACAGCTCACCCAGCGTTGCGGGGATATCTTCCAAAGCATCGCGGCAACGGTACGTGTAATATTGCCCCTGATACCCAACGGCAATCGCATACTCCCGGGGTATTTCCTTGATGCTGCGGATTTCGAAAGCCAGATAATTGCCAAGCTTTTCCCCAAGCTGCTCGGGCTGCAGCATCACGTCACTCAATTCGTAGCTGCGGAAATTCCAAAGAATGCTCCAATGCTTTTCATGAGGCGATAAGTATTTATCAGCCCATTCGATGGCAAGCTCAGGTTGCATAACGTCCTGCTTTTTATAATTGCGCTCAATATCGCCAAGCGACACCACCGTTCCGCGATTTCCCTGCGGCAACACACCGTCGCCGCCAAGCATCATGGGCAGCGCGATCGCCCCTGCCACGATCACAACGACCAGACTTGCCGCCAAGATCGCCCACTTGACAAACGGACACTTACGTTTTCTCACAGATGCAACAGATGCATCCGGTGCCGCAGCTGTCGCGATCAGATCATCGTCAACCTGCCCCAGCGTATACACGAATTTGGGTATTTTCATATCGTAATTCCCTCCTTGATCAAATATTCCTTGAGTTTGTTTCGGGTGTGAAACAGCATGCTCTTGACCTTGCTTTGACTGAAGCCGTAACGCTTGGCAATCGCCTCCACCGAATCAAAGAAATAATACTTGCGCATGAATACACCGCGCACGTCCTCACTCTGCTCACGCAAAAATGCGCTGACATGCGCCGCAACCTCGCCCTCGCGCCCGTCCACCGCCTCGTCGGACAGTATTTCATCCAGCTCGGAAAATGATACTGTCACCTCGCGGCTGCACTTTTGCCTGGTCAGCGCGCGCAAGCGCTTGAGCGACAGATTGCGCGTAATGCGACAGATAAACGCACTCAGATTATCGGGCCGCGTCGGCGGAATGGCATTCCAAAGCCCCGCGTACGTGTCGTTGACGCACTCCTCGGCATCCTGCTCGTCGCCCAAAATGTTGTACGCAACACCGTGGCATACCTTGCCGTATTTGTCGGCAGTCTCTTTGATCGCCT
>JAZQYT010000042.1:0-1844 GCA_045633665.1 Eubacteriales bacterium
ATGCCTTGGGTCCGAAATGCTTGGTGATGATATCCATGCACATAAAGGACAACCAGGAGATCAGAATGCCGCCGTCCAGCGCAATCCAGTCCAGCTGCAAAAGCGTTTTATTGGCAAGCAGGTTCATGCAGATGACGCTGACCGCAAACAGCGTTACCACAGTTGCGGGGATGGAGCGCAGCAGAATCTTGGTTTCTTGCGCGGTTCTTTTCATATATGTCACGATGTTGCCTCCCGAGGAAATGTTCATAACAACTCATCGGGCGATTCTTGAATCGCCCCTACGATTACACAGATTATATCACACATTTGACAATTGTTCAATATCATTTTGCAAATATGGAAAAGAAAATGCCGATGAGGGCAGCCATGGGCGACCTCACCGGCAAAATTTATCTTTTCTTGTACACAACCAACTCGGGATTTTCACCGTTTTCTTCATAACGGCAGATCAAAAGGAAATCCATATTCCCTGCAATGCCGTAGCACACGCCTGCCTCGCCTTCCAGCTGACTGCCAAGATACGTAGCATTGTCGTCAAGAAATTTCACATTCACGCCACTCGGTAGCGTATATTCCATATTGATAAACGCTCCCGAAAGCACGTTGAGCTGCGTGACAGAGGGTAACCCCTCGAGCTCTAAAAGCGCATTGAATTCTTTGACCAGCTGTTGCTTGAACTCTTCAAACCGCTCTCTGCCTCCAATCTCAACGTACCGCTTCCATGCATCCAGCGTATATTCCCCGTCCGCATAACACCATTTGCAGTAGTCCTCGTTCAGAAATCCGTCCTTTTCACGGCTGATGAAGGAGTCCTCCAAGGGCATGCCGCAGCATGTGCAATACAGTGCTGTCGGTGAGCCGAGCAGCGTGTTGATCGATACCCCAAACAGCCCAGAGAGTAATTTCAGCGTTTCGGTATTGGGCACGGTCTCACCGTTCTCCCAGCGCGATACCGCCTGCCGCGTGACGTATACCTTTTCTGCAAGCTCCTCTTGCGAAAGTCCCATTTTTGTGCGCAGATCATATAAAACGTTTTTTGTTTCCATACATTCCCTCCATATGTGTCATTGGTATGATTGTATCACATTTTTGTGCGCTTGGCAAGCAACCTGCTGTTGCGGGGTTGCAATATTCGTGAAGTTGTGTTAAAATAGTATTGTAAAACCGGAATAGGAGGACTTATTATGCTCGAATTAAAGCAATGCTGCTCGGTACCCTTTCCCGAAAAGCTGTTTGAAGCGTATGAGATCAAGGACAACGTCATCTATGCAAACGTAAACGCTTCAAAGGTAATAGATATGATCAAACGTTTTGTTTGTATGCACGATGAGCCCGTATTTTTTATTCTGGAACTGCCGCGCAAGGACTATGACGGTATTACCGAATCCAAGACCCTTACGAATGCGCCCGAAGATTTTGACGTTTACTATATGGATGGAATGAATGCACAAAACGCCTGCAATTGCCTGGATGCCATTGGCGCTTTCCTTGTGGGTGACGGCATGAACACTTTTGGATTTGGCTGCTATCAGTCACAAGAGGAAATTCTGTTTAGCAAATACAACGTCTTGACCGTTTTTGCAAAAGATCCCGATGCTTACCGCCCTTTCATGGAAAGCTTTGAAATTCCGTATACCGACAAGCTGATCACCGCCTGGGATACGTTTGATGCACAGCATCCCGGTGAATGCGAGCTCTGCATTTCCCCCAATACGGGCAAGACCATCTACGACATTCCCGAACTGTACAAAGACTTCGGCATGTATTTATACGAGGAGCGCAAGGAATACCAGGACGGCATCGAGAAGCCCATCACGTATGACGAGCTGATCGGGAAGGTC
>JAZQYT010000043.1:0-2567 GCA_045633665.1 Eubacteriales bacterium
AAGGAAAATTTCCGTTGCCCAAACGGTCTTGCCGTAGGGGCGGATTCCATATCCGCCTGCCATCCCTAATCACAACACCGTAGGGGCGATTCACGAATCGCCCGCGCATCCACGGAATTGCTTCGGCATGAATGAAGGGGAGGATATCATCCTCCCGCCAGCGTCGGTTTTCGGTATCGACACCCAGGCGGACGACCGATGCGATTACCGGCGGGAGCATTCCATATGCTCCCCGCGCTTCAGGCAGATATAGAATCCGCCCCTACGGGAATCGGCGGGCGATCACTGATCGCCCCTACGGATAAACCGCATCCACGCATATTTCCCACCAAATTTTACATACTAATTGAGGTGCAGAGAAGAACACGCAGATCGGGCGTGAAATTAGCACTCATCCGCAAAATTAGCAGAGTTCATAAAATATTAACAAAGAAAAATGGGCAAAAGGGGTTGACAAACCGCCGAAAAAGTGCTAAATTTATGTCAGCGGTTAGCACTTGCGAGAAAAGAGTGCTAAAAATCGTCAAAAAGATGTCACAAGGAGAGGAGATTCGACATGGGAGCGAAGCATGAGGGCTTGAGCGAACGTAAAAAATTAATATTGAAGGTCATCGTCGAGGCACACATTGCCGAGGGTGAGCCGGTCGGATCCAAATCTCTGATGGCAAATCAGCAGATCGTGTGCTCGTCTGCTACCATTCGTAACGAAATGGCCGAGCTTGAGGAGATGGGCTACCTGGTGCAGCCGCACACCTCGGCAGGCAGAGTGCCAAGCGAGCTTGGCTACCGCTTTTACGTGGATTCGTTGATCGAGCATTACGCCATGACGGCACACGACATCAAGGAGATCGGCGGACTGCTCAAATCCAAGATGCACGAGCTGGACGAGGTGCTGCTGGCGGCCTCGCGCGTTGCGTCCAATCTGACCAACTATACGGGCATTGCCATCAAGCCCCGCGCAAGCGCGGCACGCATCAATCGCTTTGAGATCATTTATATCAAGCCCACCGAGTTTATCGTGGTCATGGTTGCAGCGTCCGGTGACGTCAAGACCAGAAGCATTCACACCGAAAGCGAGATCACCGCAGACGTGACCGCTCGACTCTCGCGCGTGCTCAACGATAACATCGCGGGACTGACCTCGCACGAGATCAATCTTCCCATCATCATGAATATGGAAAGCGAGATGGGACAGCACGCGTCTTACGTTTCCCCCGTGATCAAGGCGGTCTACGAAACGCTCAACGAGCTGGACGACGGTGAGGTGCATTGGAGCGGCATTGATCAGCTTTTGCAGTATCCTGAATTTGAGGATCGCGATACGCTCAAGCACGTGCTTGGTGCGCTGGAGGGACAGGACGAGATCCTGGATCTGGTTTCGGCAGGGGATCGCGAGGACGTCAACGTGGTCTTCGGCTCGGGCGGCATGACAGGGCCGATCAATAATTCGGCCATGGTATATAAGCATATCGTCAAGGACGGCAAGACGGTGGGTGCGATCGGCATCATCGGTCCGCGCCGTATGGACTACGCAAAGGTGCTGGCCACCTTGGAAAGCCTGAGCGGCAACATTGCGGATATGCTGACAGAGGAAAACAAATTGTTGAACGGAGGAGAACATAATGGAGGAAACAAAAAGACCGACGGATGAAGCCGCAGAGCAGGTAGTGCAAGAGCCTGAGGCGCCCGAGGTACAGAGCGAGCCCGAAGAAAAGCAGAGCCGCTCGGATAAAAAGAAGCAGAAAAAGGCTGAGGCGGAGATCGCACAGCTGAACAAGAAGCTGGAAGAAGCAAATGCAGAGCTTGCAGCGGCCAACGACAAGTATATGCGCATGATCGCAGAGTACGATAATTACCGCCGCCGCACCGCCAAAGAAAAGGACGGCATTTATGCAGACGCGTATGCGGATGCGCTGAAGGGCATTCTGCCCATCATTGACAATCTGGAGCGCGCTGTGGGCGTCAGCGAAGCGGAAGCACTCCAAAAGGGACTCTCCATGACTCTCAAGGGCGCAGAGGATGCACTTGCCAAGATGGGTGTGACCTCGTTTGGCGAGAAGGGTGAGGCCTTCGATCCCGAAAAGCACAATGCAGTGATGCACATTGAAGATGAGGAGCACGGTGAGGGCGAGATCACCGAGGTTTACCAAAAGGGCTATGCAAAGGGCGACAAGATCTTGCGCTTTGCCATGGTCATCGTCGCAAATTAATTCGTAATCTATTCAAACACCATATATTAAGGAGGAAAAAACAATTATGGGAAAGATCATCGGTATAGATTTAGGTACAACAAACTCTTGCGTAGCAGTTTTCGAGGGCTCTGAGCCCATCGTTATCCCCAATGCCGAGGGAAGCAGAACCACTCCCTCCGTCGTCGCGTTCTCCAAGACCGGCGAAAGAATGGTCGGCCAGGTTGCAAAGCGCCAGGCCATCACCAACCCCGACAGAACCGTGATCTCTATCAAGAGAGAAATGGGCTCTGCCAAGAAGACCAACATTGACGGCAAGGCATACACCCCTCAGGAGATCTCGGCTATGATCCTGCAGAAGCTCAAGGCAGATGCAGA
>JAZQYT010000044.1:0-3309 GCA_045633665.1 Eubacteriales bacterium
TAACAACAATCACACGCCACCATGCCTTTCTGAAAAGGCTCGATCCAAACTTCATCCGTGGCAACCGTATGGTGGCGCGGCTACGCGCCCCAGTATTTTTTGTCAAGGCTGCGCAGCTGGATCGCTTCGGCGATATGGACGTCGCGGATGATCTCGCTGCCGTCCAGATCTGCAATCGTGCGTGCCACACGCATAACTCTGTCGTATCCTCTTGCAGACAGCCCCATCGAATCGTATGCCATGCGCAACAGCTGTGCCGCGCCCTCGTCGGTCTTGCAGTATTTGCGAATGCCGGCCGCATCCAACTGCGCGTTGCAGTTGATCTTATCATTCCCCATACGCGCCTTGGCAAATTCTCTTGCCGCGATCACGCGCTTGCGCACGGTCGCAGAGGTTTCAGCCGCCTCGTTGCCGGCCGAGATCTCGTCATAGGAAAGCGAAGGAAGCTCGATCTGAATGTCCATTCTGTCCAGCATCGGGCCGCTGATACGCGAAATATACCGCTGCACCTCGCCTGCCTTGCACGTGCAAGGTCTTGTAGGATGGCCAAAATAGCCACAGCGGCAGGGGTTCATGGCACCCACCAGCATAAACGAACATGGGAAGGTCACGCGTCCGCTCGCGCGCGAAATGGTCACGCGGCGATCCTCCAGGGGCTGTCGCAGCGCGTCGGTGACTTGCTTGGGAAATTCGGGAAATTCATCCAAGAAAAGCACACCGTGATTGGCCAAGGACACCTCACCCGGGCGCGGATTTGCACCGCCGCCCACAAGAGCAACTGCCGACATGGTATGGTGCGGCGCGCGGAAAGGTCTTGTGGAAAGCAACGACGTGCCGTCCGGCAAGGTTCCTGTGACCGAATGCACCTTGGTGGTTTCGATCGCTTCGTCAAAGGTCAGGGGCGGCAGAATGGTGGCAAGTCTTTTGGCCAGCATGGATTTGCCCGTGCCGGGAGGGCCGATCAACAAAATATTATGGCCGCCTGCAGCTGCGATCTCCATCGCGCGCTTGGCAAGCGCTTGCCCTTTGACGTCCGAAAAATCTATGCCGTAGTCCACGCTCGCGTCATGCAGCGCAGTATCGTCCGGTTGGACGGGCTGAAGCAGTTTGACACCGTTGAGATGATCGATAAACTCGCGCATACTATGCACACCGTACACCGTAATGCCATGAACGGCAGCCGCCTCCTTGGCATTTTGCAGAGGCACAAAAAACTCGGTAAAGCCCGCATCCCTTGCAGCCACGCACATGCTCAGCACACCGCGCACCGCTCTCCACGCGCCCGAGAGCGAAAGCTCGCCAACGATGCACTTATTTTTCATCTCGGTTTCGCGATTGATCACACCAGCGCAGCGCAAAATACCCGTCAGAATGGCCACATCAAACTGTGATCCCTCTTTTTTGCGGTCAGCGGGTGCCAGATTGACCATGAAGGACATCCCGGGAAAACGGTATCCGCTATTCTCGCAAGCAGTGCGCACACGCTCCTTGGCCTCCTTGACCGCAAGGTCGGGCAGGCCTACCAATTCAAAATTAGGCATCTTGGGCTGGCCGTCCGCTTCTACCGTGACAATAAATCCGTCTATTCCGTAAAGCCCTGCGCTGTAGATTTCAGATAACATATCGCTCCTCCGATTTTTATCATTACTTTAGTGTAACACTATTTTGCAAAAAAGTCAATATTTGCTTTACAAAACCCACGCAATATGCTATAATAATTATAATATCTTAAACGGAGGTTCACATGAAACAAGCCGGTATTCTTCTTCCGCTCTCCTCGCTCCCCTCTCCCTACGGTATTGGCACTATGGGCAAGGAGGCTTACAGATTTATTGATTTTCTCAAGGAAAGCAACCAGGTGATCTGGCAGCTGCTCCCCATTCACCAAACAAGCTACGGTGATTCCCCCTATCAATCCCCCTCTGCCTTTGCAGGCAACCCTTACTTTATCGATCTTGACACCTTGATCGAAGAGGGACTGCTGACCAAAAAGGACGTCAAGGATCAGCCCCCCACGACCGAATACGTGGATTACGCGCACGTTTACTATGCGCGTTATCCCCTCTTGCGCCGCGCCTTTGCGCGTTTTGATCCCAAGAATTATCCCGATTACAACGATTTCTGCCAAAAGAACGCCTTTTGGCTGGAGGATTACGCTACCTTTATGGCCATTAAGGGTACGTACGATTTCCAAGGCCGCAACACCTGGGCGCTGGCTGACCGCCGCAAGGACACGCTGCCCGCAGACAAGGTGATCGACCAAGACGAATGCAATTTCTGGAAGTTCTTGCAGTACGAATTCTTTACTCAGTGGGAGCGCATGCATGCATATGCCAAATCTCAGGGCATCTCTCTTGTGGGTGACATGCCCATCTACGTTGCTGACGACAGCGCGGACGTTTGGGCCAACCCCACCATGTTCTGCCTGAACGCCAAGGGCATGACCAAAACGGTTGCCGGAGTTCCCCCGGATTACTTCTCTGCCACCGGTCAGCTTTGGGGCAATCCCCTTTACGACTGGAAGGCAATGAAGCAGGATAACTACAACTGGTGGTATGAGCGTCTGCGCGTGGCTTTCTCGCTGTTTGACATCGTGCGCATCGACCACTTCCGCGGCTTCTGCAATTACTGGTCGATCCCCGCAGGCGAGGAGACCGCCATCAACGGCAAGTGGAAGAATGGCCCCGGTGCCGGCATGTTTGCCGAGCTGGAAAAGCGCTTTGGCGGCAAGATGCCCCTGATCGCAGAGGATCTGGGCGATCTGGATGCCAAGGTCTACACCATGCTGGGCAAGGTCGGATACCCCGGCATGAAGGTGTTGCAATTTGCCTTTGACGGTGAGGACAGCGAATATCTGCCCAAGAATTACACCGAGAACTGCGTGGTCTATACCGGCACGCACGACAACCGCACCACACTCGGCTGGCTGAACGATCGCAATTACGATCAGCGCGTCCGCTTTGAGCGCAACGTACCCATTTACAAGGGTGCCAAGGATCTTGACCGCCTTGTACGCTTTGCTATGGACAGCTGCGCGGACTACTGCATCATTCCCATGCAAGACTATTTGGGCCTTGACGACGTGGCGCGCATCAACACCCCCGGAACCTTAGGTGACAACTGGAAATGGCGTCTTGCGGGGAATTACGACAAGGCATCCGTCAAAAACCACATCCGCAAGCTGACCGAGGCAAGCGGCAGAAATCAATAAAATACAGCAACAATAAAGGGTTGGCCATGGGGCTGAGAAATTAGCGAAAAAAAGAGAGAGTAATGCGAAATGCACAAGTCCGTTAAAAACGGACAATT
>JAZQYT010000045.1:0-15967 GCA_045633665.1 Eubacteriales bacterium
TGAAACAGCAAAGGCGCAGTGCAGGCGGGAATGTGCTTGCAGATTGCCGTCCGCGTACAGATCTACCTTGAATTTGGGCGAGGTGGACATGCCCGTGCTGGCAAGCGGCTGCTTACCGGACAGGTCGTTTGCGGTTTCACCCGGCTCAAGCGCCATCAGATAAAGCTTTTGTGTGTAGATCTCGGAGCTCTTAAAGCTTTCGAGGTCTGCCTCGGTCAGCACAGCCTCCACCGAGATCTCCGTGCCCTGCTTGTTGAGCGCGACCTTGGTCATTGTGCTTTCCGTCACCTCGGCCTTGTCACCGCAGGCAACCAGAACGCCGACGCAAAGGAGCAGTACGAGCAAGGTACAGGCAATTGATAACGTTTTTTTCATAACATCCTCCATAACGGAATTTTTTATTCGTGATAAATTCTGGGAACGCGCGCGGTGATCAGACAAGGAATCTCGTAAGCGATCGATCCTGCATGCCCCGCAAGGGAAGAGAGCGATTGCACGTCGTTGCCAAAGAGTGTGACGAGGTCGCCGGGGGCGCAGGGGACATTCGTGACGTCCATCATGCAAAGGTCCATGCAGATCCTGCCCACCAAGGGAGCGATAAAGTCGCCCTGCCGCGTGTGAACGGTCACGTTTGTGTCTGCGTAAGCGCGCAGCCAGCCGTCGGCATAGCCGGCCGAGAGTGTAGCAACGGTGCGGTCGTGGTTCGCGCGGCAAAGCGCACCGTAGCCGATCGGCTCGCCTGCGGCAACCTGATGGATCTCAATGACGTGCGTTTGCAGCCGCATAACGGGGCGCAGACGCTCGGCAGGAAAAAGATTGCACCGCGGATCTCTGTCAACCTCGGGCGGAATGGGGGGAGTTACGCCGAATAACAGCGCACCGACGCGCACGCCGTCGAGATAGGTTTCGGGATATCGCATGCAGCCGGGACTGTTGCAGGCGTGGCATACGGGGGGACATTTGCCTTTTTGCTCAAGGCCCCTTTTGACTGCAAGAAAGCGCTGCCATTGCTCGGTGCAGAAGTTGCCACAGTCGGCATCCGAAAGGTGGGTGAAAAGGCCGCGAACGTCAAAGGCGTCGAACGTGTCCGTAAGTGTGCAGATATCCTCCACGGTCTGCGCTGCCTGCTCGGGGGTAAATGCGGGATAACCGATGCGGTGCATGCCGGTGTCCACCTTGACGTGGATGGCAAGCCTGATGCCGGCCGATTTGGCGGAAGCGTGCAATTCTCTTGCATAATCAGCGGAAAATACGGTCTGGATCAGCGTGTATTCATGCAAAAGAGCAGCGTATGTAGGATTGGTGTAACCGAGAATGAGAATTTCGGCCTGTTTATCGTCAAGGTCGGCCAGCGCGTGGCGGATGGCTATGCCTTCCTCGGCGCAAGCCACGGCAAAATGGCGGCAGCCGCATGCAAAGAGCGCACGGGCGCAGGCTTCAATGCCGTGTCCGTAAGCGTCCGCCTTGATCACGGCGATCGCGGGGGTATTGGGGTTATGCGCGTGAATGTAATTGCATGAAACGAGGTAGTTATTGACCAGGGCGTCGAGGTCGATATGTGCCCACACACGGCGATTGTCGACGAATGCGGGCGGGATTTGATCTATTTGCTTCACAGAGTATGCCTCCTGTAGGTTTCTGTTTTTAGTATATCACAACAAGACAAATATTGCAACATGTCCAAGGGAAGATTTTTTGAAATTTTTGCAGGCGAGTTATGAAATGCAATTCCAATCGGGCGTCCCGAGCGCGATGACACTCAGGGCAAAGACGGGCGGGGCATTCGTGAATGCCCCCTACGAATGACACTTGGGGGGGACGGTGCGCCTTTCAAAAATAACCCCCAAGGATTTTTACTGTCCTTGGGGGTTCTCTACATTATTATATTCGGGCCGTTGACAACTTATACCCAGAAGGAGTTATCGTCGTCCTTCTTGTTGTCCTTTTTGTCGTCAGGCTCGGGCTGCGCGTAGGGGAAGGGATTCTCGTTCGCCTTTTCCTCTGCCTCGCGACGTGCGCGCTCCTGCTCGGCCTGTTCCTTTTGCTCGTTGGCCTCGCGGCTCTTGCGCTTCTTTTCTTCCAGGATCTGCTCAAGCTCCTGTACCGTGGGAGAGCCGGACATGGCCGCCTTGAACTGATCGCCGTCCATGTTTTCGTGATCCAAGAGATACTGCGCAATGAATTCCAGCTTATCCATATGCAAGGTCAGAATATCCAGCGCACGCTTGTATTGCGCGTCCATGATCTGTCTGGTCTCGCGGTCAATGGCAGCAGCCGTTTCCTCGGAATATTCCTTGCCCGAAGAGAAATCTCTGCCAAGGAAGACCTCGGAGCTGGAGTGTGCCGAGCCGTAAAGCACGGTACCCAGCACTTCGGACATACCGTAACGGGTGATCATGCTGCGAATGGTGGAGGTTGCGTGCTGAATGTCACTCGAAGCACCTGTGGAGATGTCCTCCAGCACCAGCTGCTCTGCAGCTCTGCCGCCAAGCGCAACGGCTACGTCGTCCAGCATCTGGCCCTTGGTCTTGCCCATTCTGTCCTCGGTGGGAGGCGTAAGTGTCACACCGCCTGCCGAGCCTGCGGGAATGATGGTGATATAGGATACGGGGTTGGCCTTGGGACAGTAGTAGGAAACCACTGCGTGGCCTGCCTCGTGATATGCGCAAAGCTTGTTGTCCTCGGGAGTACGCAGGTGGCTCTTTTTCTGCGGGCCGAGCACGACCTTCAGGTAGGCCTCGTCAATGTCCTCCATACCGATCAGGGACTTGTTCTTACGTGCGGCCAGCAGCGCTGCCTCGTTGAGCAGGTTTGCAAGGTCTGCGCCGGTAAAGCCGGGGGTATGCTTGGAGATCTGTGCAAAATCAACCTCGTCCTCGATCGGCTTGCCCTTGGCATGCACGCGCAGAATTTCTTCTCTGCCCTTCATGTCGGGGTAATTGACCGTGATCTGACGGTCAAAACGGCCGGGACGCAGCAGCGCGGGGTCCAGAATGTCGGGGCGGTTGGTGGCCGCGATGACGATGATGCCCTCGTGCGAGCCAAAGCCGTCCATTTCTACCAGCAGCTGGTTGAGCGTTTGCTCACGCTCGTCGTGACCACCGCCAAGGCCTGCACCTCTGTGACGGCCGACGGCGTCGATCTCGTCGATAAAGATGATGGAAGCGGGGGCCTTGCGTGCGTTTTCAAACAGGTCACGCACACGCGAAGCACCGACACCGACGTACATTTCCACGAAATCCGAGCCGGAGATCGAGAAAAAGGGAACGCCCGCCTCGCCTGCCACTGCCTTTGCAAGCAGCGTCTTACCCGTACCGGGAGGGCCCATGAGCAAAACGCCATGGGGGATCTTTGCGCCGAGTCGGGAGAATTTGCCGGGAGCCTTGAGGTATTCCACGATCTCCTGCAGCTCCATCTTTTCCTCGTCCGCACCTGCCACGTCCTTGAAGCGAACCTTATTCTTATCGTCGGGCGTGGGCGTTTTGACGCGCGCCTTGCCGAAGTTATTGATCTTATTGCCCTCGCTGCTCGCGCGCTTCATCGCGACGAAATAGAACACGATAAAGACCACGATGATCAAGAGGAAAGGAAGGTAGGAAACCCATGCGGGCAGCACCACCACAGCTTCGTTGATGACCTCCTCGATCAGTCCCTCTTCGGAGAGTCTGACGATGGTGTCACCCAGATCGCGCTGGAAGTATTCCATGTCCGCGATCTCGTAGCGATAGGTCTTACCGTCGTATTGGGTATAGGTCAGAGTCTTGTGGCGGAAGCTGATGATGCAGCTCTGCACACCGCCCTGGTCGTATTTGCCATCCCCGTCGCTGTCGATGGGGGCGTTGCCAAAGTCGGCAAGCACCTGGCTGTAATCGGTTACGTCGGTGATCTCCTGCTTATTGCCGCCGCCCTGGAACAGCATGACCACAACCAGTGCGATCAGGGCAACGAAAACAACGTAAAAGAGGATCACCTTTAAGTTATTCTTCATTCAAAACCTCCGTTGGAAAGCCGATGATGGGATTCTTTATGTATTATGAGTAGATCTCCGGCTTCAAAATGCCCACAAAGGGCAGATTTCTATATTTTTCATCGTAGTCCAGACCAAAGCCTACGACAAATTCGTTGGGGATGACAGTGCCGCAGTAATCGGGTACGAAATCGACCTCGCGGCGCTCGGGCTTATCAAGCATGGTGCATGTCTTGACGCTGCCTGCAAGTCTGTTGGAGAACAGTTGTGTCAGTCTTTGCAGTGTTCTGCCACTGTCCACAATGTCTTCAATGATCAAAAGGTCGCAATCGGGCAGATCGTCGCGCAAAAGATCGGTGTGAATACGGATCTCGCCCGAGGATTTTGTGCCGGCTCCGTAGGAGGAGACCTTCATGACCTCGATCTCAAGCGGAAGCGTGACGCGCTTCATCAGCTCGGTTGCAAAGGGAATCGAGCCTTTAAGGATAACAACGAACACCAGCTTACGGGGAGAATCTTTATAGTCGTTGGTGATCTGCTCTGCCAGGCGGTTACAAATTTCATCCAACTGTTGTTCACTGATAAGAATCTTTTCAATATCATTCTTTATCATGGTATGCCCCTTTTCATTCAAGTATCAAAATGATTTTGCAAGGAATATGGATACACTTACGGATTTTTCTGCTGCTATGGGTGCAGCATCGTCACGCACACAGATGCCGGGCACGGCAATCACGCCCTCGTCATCGCAAAGCAAGGGGAGTTTTGCCCGCAAATGCTGCGGCACGTGTCGCTCTCCATACAGCTTTCGGATCCTTTTGTGCATGCCGCCGCTGAGAATGACGTCCCCTTGGCGGATCGGGCGCAAAAAAACCCGTCCTTTTATTGTATCAAATCTTACTTGCAGTTCTGTATATAAATTGTAAACATTTGTGTCAATTCGCGTGTCTGTTTCTTGATTTTCGGGAAAATTTACCCGGATCGCCACGCCCGCTGCGGGGATCTCGGTCAGTCCCTGCTGCAATGGCAGCTCATACGAGATGGGGGAGGGGGATTTTTTATCCTCTGTAAAACACATGCGGTCGTGATCGACCACAGCGGCAATATTGCAGGGCAGGCTGATGCTGCCGGGTACGCCCCCACAGACGCGTGTATAGATCGCGTCTATATGCACCGCCTCGAGCATGCTTTGCTCCTTGGTGCAGCTGCCTTTGTAGCCGTCATATAGGAAGGAAATCAGGCGCTTGCCGATGGCCGGGGGCTGTGCGCGTAAAAGCGCGGTGGGAATGGAATTTTGCAAAGCGTGTGCGTCCAAAAGCTGCTGCGCCATGCCGTCCAGAGCCTCGCAATCCTCACTTGCCGCACGGCAAAGCCTTGCGGCTGCGTGCTGCGGATGGGGAAACAGAGCCTCCAGCTCGGGGATGACACGGTTGCGGATGCGATTTCGCGCGTAGTCGTCGCATGCGTTGGTTGCGTCTGTCACATAAGGGATACAAAGCTGCTCACAGGCTGCCAAAATTTCCTTTTTTGTCAGGTGCAGCATGGGACGGAACAGGTGCAGTCCCTCTCCTTCGTCCGTACCCGGCAGACACGCATAGGCGGGAATGCCGCGCAGGCCCTGCGTACCCGTTCCGCGGCAGAGGCGGAAAAGGATGGTTTCCAGATTGTCGTCCGCATGATGCGCCGTGGCAAGCAGCGGAATGTCATGCGTGCGCATCAGGCGCGCAAAATGGCGGTAGCGCGCGTGCCTTGCGGCCTCCTCAAGGCTCTGCCCCGTCTTTTTTGCCAGCGCGGGTACGTTGACCTTGACGGCAAATAAGGGAATGCCCATCCGTCTGCAGGTTCCTTGGCAAAATGCCAGATCCGCATCTGCCTCCCTGCCGCGAATGCCGTGATGCACGTGTACTGCATAAAGCTTTACGCCCGCGCCGTGCAAGAGGTGCAAAAGCAGCGAGGAATCCGCGCCGCCCGAAAAGGCAACGAGCACGGGCGTATCCTTTTGGTATCCGTCGGGCAAGCTCAGGGTGAATTTATCCATGGCCCTGATCGTCGGTAATGGTACGGAATTTGGTATAACGGCCTACCCAGCCCATTTTGACCGTGTTGGTAGAGCCGTGACGGTTCTTGGCAACGATGACCTCCGCGGTGGAATCCTCGGGAGCCTCCTCGCCTACCTTGTAGTATTCATCGCGGTACAGGAAAATAACCACGTCCGCGTCCTGTTCGATCGCACCCGAGTCACGCAGGTCGGAAAGCATGGGCTTTTTGTCGGTTCTGCCTTCGGGGCCACGCGAGAGCTGCGCGCAGCAGATGACGGGAACCATCAGCTCCTTTGCCATGATCTTGAGCGCACGGGAGATCTCGGAAACCTCTTGCACGCGGTTGTCGATCTTGCGGTCGGATTGCATGAGCTGCAGGTAGTCGATGACCACAAGCCCCAGGTTGTCCACACGGCGCAGCTTTGCCTTCATGCCCGTGACCGACTGTCCCGAGGTATCATCGATCAGCACGTCGCATTTTGCAAGGTGCGAGGTTGCCTCTGCGATCTTGCGCCAGTCGTCCTGTCCCAGCTCACCGGTACGCAGCGCGTAGCTGTCCACCAGGGCTTCGCTGGAAATGACGCGGTTGACAAGCTGATCCGCTGACATTTCAAGCGAGAAGATGGCCACCTTTTTGCCTGTCTGTGACGCAACGTTCGTAGCAATGTTCAAGCAGAAGGATGTCTTACCCATACCGGGACGCGCACCAACCAGGATCAGGTCGGATTTGCCCATGCCGGCCAGCACGCGGTCAAGGCCCGAAAAGCCCGTGGACGTACCTTGCGAAGCGTTTTTGTTTTCCTTGAGCTCGTGCAGATGGGCGTAAACGTCACCGATGACCTCGCGGATGTGCTTGAAGTTCTTGGTGTCGCGTCCCTGCGCGATGGCGTAAATGCTGTTTTGTGCGGATTCCAGAATGCCCGCCACCGAGTCCTGCTCGGAGTATGCGGCCTCGGAAATGTCGTTTGCAACCTCAATGAGTCTGCGCAGCGTGCTTTTTTCCTTGACGATGCGGGCGTAGTCCTTGACGTTCAGGGCGTTGGGAACGACCTCGGCAAGGGTGCGGATGTAATCCTGACCGCCCGATTTGTCGTAAATGCCCTTGTAGACCAAGGTATCGATCAGGGTGACCAGGTCGATCTCGTTGTTTTGTGCGAAAAGATCCTGAAAGGCCATGTAAATGCGCTGATGCTCTTCCAGATAAAAGTCGTCCGGCTTGATCAGGTCGGCAATTTCATCCAGCGCCTTGGGATCGATCAGGATCGAGCCGAGCAGGGATTGCTCGGCAATCAGGGAGAAGGGTAGCTTGCGTACAAGTTCCTCACTCATTGTAAGCCTCCAAAAATCGTCCGTAATGGTTTTTATGCGCCCACCGTCACCTTGACGTGACCGGTGATCTCGGTGTACAGGCGCACGTCGTAATTGTAGGTGCCGTAGGTCTTGATAGGCTCGGGCATCACGATCTTGCGCTTGTCAACGGTGATGTTGTGCTGCTTTTGCAGCGCCTCGGCAATGTCCTTGGACGTGATCGAGCCGTAAAGACGGCCGTCCGCGCCTGCGTTGACGTTGAACTTGACCACCACCTGCGAGAGCTTGGATGCGATCTCGTTTGCGTTGGCCTTTTCGGTTTCGATCTTGTATTGCTTGGATGCTTCCTTGTTCTTGGCCTCGTTGAGCGCCTTGTTGTCAGCAACCACGGCAAGCTTTTTGGGGAAAAGGAAGTTGCGGGCGTATCCGTCGGATACGTCGATGATCTGATCCTTTTTGCCTTGTCCCTTCACGTCTTGTAAAAGAAGAACTTTCATGTTATATACCTCCTTGCGGTCATGCGGGACGGTTTTTTCCGTCCTCGGATTTGTAGTCGTATGCAAAATATTCGTCTATTGCAGATCTGAGCAGCTCGTAAGCGCTCTGGATGGTGGCGTTCTTGACCTGTGCGCCCGCCACGTCAAAGTGGCCGCCGCCCTGCAGCTTTTCCAGTATCAGCTGCACGTTGATCTCGCCCTTGGAGCGGCCGGAGATCACGACGGTATCTCCCATGAGTACCATCGCAAAGGATGCCTCAATGCCCTTGAGCGAAAGCAGGCTGTCCGCTGCCTTTGCGGCAGCCACGCGGTCCTCGGGAGAGGGTTCCTTGTCAGTGCTTTGCCAGGTAATGGCCACCACGTCGCGATAGATACGCGCCATGGAGTCAAATGCGCTGGCTACGCGCATGTCCTCCAGATCCTGGTTGAAGAATTCGCGCGTGACACTGGTGTGTGCGCCTCTGGAGTACAGGTAGTGCGTGATCTCAAAGGTCTGCGCACCCGCGTTACGGGTAAAGTTATGGGTATCGAGCATAATGCCGGCAAGCAGCAGGTTGGCCTCCTCCTTTTGCAGGCAATCGGCAAATTCGCTCTGCTGCATCATTTCTGCAATGATCTCACTGGCAGAGGACTTGGTGGGCTCGATGTATTTCATAAAGGGGGAGAAGTCCGGCTCCTTGACCAGTCTGTGGTGGTCGATGAGTGCAATGTTCTGCACGCTGCCGGGCAGATCGGGTGCTTCAAAGATAAAGCGGTTGTTTGCGTCCACAATGATCAGTAAGGTATCCGAGGTCACAGCGTTCATGCCTGCCTCGCGGTCAATGAACATCTCGCTGTACTGCTCAAGCCCCGAAAGGTGTGCAAAGCAGGTGCGGAAGGTATCGCATTTGCGATCAATGACGATGTGGACGTTGGGGATATTGGCGTTGAAGCGACGCTCCTCGGCAGCCTTGGCCTGCAGCACGCTCAGCGTAAATCTGGCAGCGCCCACGCAAGCACCGACCGAGTCAAAGTCGGGGTTGGCATGTCCCATGATCAGCACGTTGCCGCACTCGCGGATCTTGCTTGCAAGCACGCCTGCGCTGACGCGGGAGTTGATCGAGGAGTTGCTCTCCAGGATCTTGTGCGTGCCGCCAAAGTATTCCAGAATACCGCCCATCGTGCGTCGGAGCGCGACCTGGTTACCGCCGCGCGAGAGCGCGACCTCAAGGGCTGCGTAAGCGGCACGTTCCTTTTCTCCAAACGAGCTTCCCACGCAGGAAATGCCCATGGAAACCGAAACGGGGAAGGTGTTGTCACCGATCCTGACGTCCATAACCGTGTTCAGAATGCTGAATCGGTCGGCAATACATTTCTCCAGCTTCTCTTCCGAGAAAATGGCAATATATTTATCTCTGTCGTATTCGCGGATCATACCGTCAAGGCCCAGCACCCAGTCCGAAAGGATCTTTTCGATGCGGGTGGCGGTCTCGCGGTAGCTGGCGCGCACGAACTGTGTCAGCTCCTGCAAATTGTCGATGGCAATGTAAGCCACAACGGGGTTTTCGCGCTCTGCGCGCTCCTTGAGCTCCAGGATGCTGTTGACGTCGCGGAATACGGTAAAGAAGTATTCCTCGTTGTCTATGCGCATGGAATAGCTTTCCAGCTTATATCTTTTGCCGTTACCGAGTCTTGTAATGGATTTTTCCTCGGAAACCTTTCCGCCGTGTGCGGAGGTGGTGATGGTATCCATGGGAACGGAACAGAATTCGGAAAGGCGGATGTTGCAAACGGGAGTTTTGTAGCCAAGGATGTCCTGCAGGGCGCTGTTGATGGTCTTGACCACGCCGTCGTGGCCGATCACGGCATAAGGCACGTCAATGACGTAGCGGAACATATCGTGAACCTCGGTATTGATCTGATCCGCGGCCAGGATCGCCTCCTTGAAGCGAAGATGGCGGAACAGGTATACCAAAAACATGACAGCGCAGGTCAGAACGAAAACGACCGTCGCGCCCAGTGCAAACCATCCAAGCGGAAGTGCGGGATGATCTATGCGACCGATCGCGGCGCAAGCGCCCAGCAAAAACAGTCCAACCGAGGCACATACCGCAAAGGGAACGCGAAGATCCATGCAAACGATGTCCTTTTTGCCGTAAAAGTATCCGTTTTTTCGATGATCGGAATGGGTTTTCATGTCATGGGACCTCCTTGTGAGCTGTTCATTTTTTGTTCCAGGGCTCTGGCAATGGCCGCAAGGATAATGCCGAATGCGCCAAAGAAGGCGATCATGGGGATCACGGCAATGCCAAGGAACATGATGGCTAAAGCGTAGGTGAGAATGAGCGGCCATTTGACGCGTGCGTGCTTGATGTTGCCGATGATGCCGAGAATGCCGTGTACGGTGATCATGGGCATCAGGATCAGAAGCAGGTTGAGCGCCACAAACAGCACGATCTCACCCTGCGGGAACATGGCTGCGATCATCATAACTGCGTAGCAAAGGATCAGGAGGATGGCGGACGGCACCGAGGGGGAATAGGCGCTCATGTGCGCGGGGCAGGCCTTGAGGGGCTGCTTGCCGATCAGAATGGCGGTAAATCCGCGGTGCGCAACAAAGGAAAAGATCCAAAGTGCCATGATCATCATGCCGGGCATCAGGCCCAGTATGGCAGAGGCGATCGAGTCGGAAAATTCCGTGATCTTTTCGGGGGTGATCTCACCGCCAAGCATCTGGGAAACCTGCGCGGCCATTTCCTCGGTTTCGGTCATGAGCATCAGCGCCTCGCCAAAGATGGACGAGAGCGCTGCGTGATAGGCCTTGACCGCATCGTTGATGCCTTGCATGTTCAAAGGAATTCCGGCGACCGCCATGTCAATGGCAAAAAAGAGAACGAATACGACCGCCAAAGCACCCGTTGCGGTGCCGACCGATATGATGATGGAATATTTCTTTTTAAAGCAGATGCCGAACGCCAGCGCAACGATCGCAGGCAAAAGCGCGTTCAGCGAGAGCAGCGGATCGCGCGAAATGGCAAATGCTGCGAGGTAAGCGGCGGGGACTGCAATGGCAAAGGGAAGGTACGATGCCCCCTTTGCGTCAGCCAACAGGGCTGCGCCTGCTATCGCTGCGCAAAGCAGCGAGGCGAACAGGACGCACATCCACGCGCCGAACAAAAAGAGCAGGACAAAGCAGGCAAGCGTGCAGGTCAGAAAGACCGGCTTGCGGCAAAGGATCAGCACAAACGCGGTACAAAGCGCAAGCGTGCCAAGCGCGATGGTAAGCAGCACGGTGGATTCGTAAGGGGCAGCGTCCTGCGTACCGGTGCGGTTTATATAAAAGGTCATTACGGGGATGGATAATGAGCAGGCGAACAAAACGATGCAGCAGATGATGCGGACAATGCGCGAGAGCGGTTGTCTTTGCACTTCCATAGCAGGGCTTTGAGGATTTGAGATATCCATAGCATCTCCTTTCCATGCCCGCGCGCATACACACGGGCATAATCATACCATTATAATAGTTATTATAATAGTATAACATAAAAAAAAGCATTTGTAAACAACAAACATGATAAAAACAAGAAAATAAAGTGAAATTTCTCGGAAAAAAGTATGAAAACGCGCGCGATAGGCTTTTGAACGGCATGCGCGGCAATTTTTCCCTACGAACAAAAAAGCCACTGGTGCGGAATACGAAATGTCTGTGAAGCAGGCAAAATTATAAAGCGGAAGTTTTTTGTTTGATAGGGCAGGCACTTATGATGGATCATAACACGCAAAAACCGTTCGGATTCGCGCTCTCCCCCCCTGCGCATGGGGGAGAGTGCGAATAGAATGGGGTTCTGACACTGATGCGGCAACGGAACTGCAAAGGGATTTCCTTTTACGCCAAAAAAACAGGAATCTGCCCGTTTTCGAACAAATTCCTGCAAGCTTTTATGAAATTGCGGCAGAGACGTGCGTCTTACGCCTCGGGTTTTGCCTGGGGCTCGGTCTTTTTGCATCGCGCGGCGATTTTGGCAGGCAGGTCGGCAAGGTATTCGATCCCCTTGTCGATGCGCGCAAGCTTGAAAAGGTAGATCTTGCAAAGGGTGAAGAGCGAGGTCGCCAAAAAGATGGCCGCGACTGCACCGAGGGAGCAAAGCACCATTTTCCACGTGGGAAAATCCGAAAATTTTCTGAAGGAGCGCCACACCTCGTCCCAATACCAGCCGGCCGAGCAAACGTGCAGCACAAATACGCCCCACGTAGTCTTGGCCAAATTTCCAATGATGATTTTGAGCGGCTTTGCGTTGACTTTGATCTGCATAAAGAACACGAGCAGCGAGGCTGCCATGATCACCATGCAGGGAGATACGTAGCTGACCAGGTTATCGCGGTATTCGTATTGCACCGAATCCTTGGCGATCAGTCCCAGGTCGGCTTGCTGTTCTATGTATATGAGCTTGAACCACGCCACAAAGGCAGACAGGAAAAATGCAGGCAGCGTGACAAACCATTTTGCCCACTTGGGCGCACCGTAAATGCGGAAATAAGCACCGATGACGTACAGGCAGATCAGCCAGATGGTGGAGTAGCCACCGCCAAGGTTGTAATTGTCCTTGTGCATGATGAGCTTGAAGAGCGTGGGAACCTGCAGCCAGACGATGATCAGGACATGCTGCCAACGCGAAAGAGAAAGCAAGCCCTTGTTGAGCAGCGGGATCAGAGGATACATGAAGAAATACGCGCAGAGATACCAAAGCTCGCGTCTTGTCAAGGGGAGGATCGCGCCCAGCCACCATTCTCTTTCCACCTCTACGGAGGGGATGAAGAAGTGTGCGATAACCGTGATGCCCAGAATCAGCACTACGGTCTCCAGCCACAGATGAATGAAGCGGCGGAATTTGAACTTTGTCTTGACGTTGGCAAAGCCGGAGATGATGGCGTAGCAGTTGACAGAGCAGTAACCCAGCGCCTCCAGAAAGCGAGCGACAAGATAGTTGTCGGAAAGGCGATCGGAATAGCCAAGCACGCCGCCGTGTCCCATGACGTGCAGTAAGATCACGAGCACCATGGATACGATGCGGAACAGCTCCACACCCATATTGCGCTCGCTCTTTTGCGAAAGGGGCGGCAAAAGAGGCGCGTTTTGTGCTGTTGCTTCGGGCTTTGTTGTAAGGGCCGTCATATTTGTTTCTCCTTTTTGTTTTGATTTTTTTTCTGTCCTTCGCCTGTGTTCGTCTGCATATATTATGCCACACATCCGTCATAATGTCAAGAACAGCGTAATCGGACGTATTCCTTAATAAAGACAGCTTTTTTCTTGAAATGTTCCCGATTTTCTGAAATATTTTTGCAAAAAAATCAAAAAATATTTGTATAAGGTATTGCAAATGGCAAAAACTTGTGTTATAATGCCTATAGTAGGATACTATGTTGGAGTGGGTTGAGCAAATCCACTCCAAAAATTTTATCATGGAAAGGACACTGAGCATGAGTACAGCACAAGGCGCAAAAAGGCAGGGCAGTATTGCGCAAAGAGTTTGGGAGATCGTGCTTCCGACGGCTGACGAGCTGGAGTACGTTCTTTGGGACGTTGAGTTTGTCAAGGAAGGCGCGGACTACTATCTGCGCATCACCATCGACCATCCAAAGGGAATCACCATCGACGACTGCGAGCGTTTCCACCGCGCCATTGATCCGGTGCTGGACGATGCAGATCCGATCACGCAGGCATATATCTTAGAGGTTTCCTCGCCCGGTATCGAGCGAGAGCTCAAGACACGCGATCACGTGGAGATGTGCTTGGGAGATACGGTAGAGGTCAGACTTTATTCGGCCTTGCACGGTGCAAAGGTGCATCGCGGCACGCTCGTCGGATTGACCGAGGAGGGTAACGTGCTGATCGATCAGGGTGACAAATTACTGGAGTTTGACGCCGAAAAGGTCGCCAAGCTGCAAACAGTTTACGATTTCAGCGCAAATTGAGAAAAAGGAAGGAACCGACAAAATGAATAACGAATTTTTCGCCGCTCTGGAACTTCTGGAGAAGGAAAAGGGAATTCCCAAGGCGTACATGATCGAAAAGATCGAAGCGGCACTCTTGTCCGCGTTCAAAAAGGAATACGGCAACGGTACCAATGTCAGAATTCATATTGACGAGGTCAAAAAGGACGTGCGCGTTTATCAGCAGCACGAGGTAGTCGAGGAGGTGGAAGATCCTCTGACGCAAATCTCCTTGGAGGACGCCAAGGCGATCAGTAAGAGATATACCGTGGGCAAGATCGTGGAAACCGAGGTCAAGACCAAGAATTTCCGCAGACTCAGCGCAGCCGCTGCAAAGTCGGTCATCATTCAGGGTATCCGTGAGGGTGAGCGCAGAGCTATGCAGGAGGCTTATGAGAATAAGAGAGAAGAGATCATCACCGCAACCGTTGATAAGGTAGACTTTGAAACCGGCAACGTGCTGCTGGCAACCGACGACGGCAGAGCAGTGCTTCGCGCCGAGGAACAGATCCCCGGTGAGAGCTTCTACCCCGGTGATAAGATCAAGGTATTCGTGCAGGAGGTCAACAAGGAGTCCAGAGGACCTATCGTGACGCTCTCCCGCGCACATGCAGGACTGGTTCGCAGAATGTTCGAGCTGGAGGTTCCCGAGATCGCGGACGGCGTGGTCATCGTCAAGGGCGTTTCCCGCGAGGCGGGCTCGCGCACCAAGATCGCGGTATTCTCCAGAGATCCCGACGTCGATCCCGTAGGCGCTTGCATCGGTAACCGCAGCATGCGTATCGACAGCATCGTTGACGAGCTGCGCGGTGAAAAGGTGGATATCGCCAAGTACAGCGAGCAGCCCGAGGAATACGTGGCAGCCGCACTTGCTCCCGCGAACGTCTTGGAGGTCGTTATGACCGGCGAGCGCGCGTGCCGCGTGCTGGTTGATCCCGATCAGCTGTCCCTTGCCATCGGTAAGGAGGGCCAGAACGTGCGTCTGGCTGCAAGACTGACCGGCATGAAGATCGACATCAAGGCTGAATAAACCTGTTCGAATAAACTTGTTTATGGAACAGAAAGTAAAAAAGATCCCCATGCGTCAATGCCTGGGCTGCAACGAGCATTTGCCCAAGCGTGAGCTGATCCGCGTGGTCCGCACACCCGAGGGTGAGGTCGTGGCAGATACCACGGGCAAGAAGAACGGCCGCGGCGCGTATATCTGCCCAAAGGCCGCTTGCCTGCGCAAGGCGCAAAAGAGCAAGCGACTGGAAAGAGCGCTTGAATGCACCATCCCCGAGGCTGTGTACGACGGCATCGCTCTCTGCCTTGCATCGGAGGGGGAGAAATGAGCGGCACAGACCGCCTGCTGGGTGCCATTGGCCTTTGCAAAAGGGCCGGAAAGCTGATCTGCGGCGTTCCCTTGATCTGCACGGAAATGCGAAAGGGCGGACAGGTAAGCCTGGTGCTGGCAGCATCCGACGCATCGGATAATACGAAAAAGAAACTCAATGATAAATGCAATTTCTACGGCGTAAGGCTTGTGTACCTGCCCTATACGGCAGAACAGCTGGCAGGCGCTGTAGGTAAGGACGCGCCCATCGGCGCTGTTGCCGTCACCGACGCACAAATGGTGCGTGCGGTCGAGGCACACCTGCAAAAGCAGGAGTAAGGGAAGGGCGGTCCGAACGTATATGCGCAAAGCATGTATGACCGAGGGTATTTTAAGGAGGATTTATGGCAACAAACCCGCAATTCAAAGTGTTACAACTGGCCAAGGACCTGGGACTCAAGAGCAAGGATATCGTGGATCTCTGTGCTGACAAGGGCATGGACGTCAAAACGCAAAAGGTGCTTGAGCCGGGTGAATTCGACCTTCTTTTTGACGCGCTTACCAAATCCCGTCAGGTGGATAATATTGATGATTACTTAGATGGGGTGACCTATATTCCCTCCCGCATTCCCAAAAAGGAAAAGCCTGAGGTAGTAGCATCCCGTGCAGCTGCAGAAAAGGCCGCTAAAGCAGAGGCTGCCAAGGCAGCAGAAAAGGCAGCCGCAGAAAAGGCTGCAGAAGCTGCTAAAGCAGAAGCTGCCAAGGCAGCAGAGAAGGCAGCCGCAGAAAAGGCTGCAGAAGCTGCTAAAGCAGAAGCTGCCAAGGCAGCAGAAAAGGCAGCCGCAGAAAAGGCAGCCGCAGAAAAGGCAGC
>JAZQYT010000046.1:0-4484 GCA_045633665.1 Eubacteriales bacterium
ACACCACTCGAAAAGCGATGTCAGTTCGTTGCTTAAAATTTAATATCTTCTACCTTAGAACTCTTTTTTGTGCTGTCCGTACAATTTGGGGCAGTTCAGAATTTTGTAACCGCGTTACTCTCTCTCCTGTTTTTATTGCAAGTTTCGCATTTGTTTAACAAATGCACAGGGCTATGCCCATACCCCTTATAAAATTTCTCCGATAAGGACATCACCCTTTGGCGTCGGTGCTTTTTGTGTGACCAATATCACATTTGGTGCATAATGTGGCATAATTTACAAATTTTGTGCTGTCAAGTGTTTACAAGTTGAGAGATATATGGTATAATAAATAATCCCGAATTATGTCTTGACTGTTTGATATAGATTTTTTTTGAAGGAGGAAGATATCCATGAGAAAAAGAATATCTTTCCGCACGCTATTGTCATTGCTTTTGTCTGTGATCATGCTGATGGGAGTGCTTGCATCCTGCGATAAACCCGATAATCCGACAGAACAAACAACAGATACGCAGGAAAATCAGCCGGGTGAAACCATACCCGGTGAAACGACTCCCGGCCAGACCACCCCCGGTGAAACTACCCCCGGAGATGATCCCCCCAAGGAAGAGGAAACGACAGGGGATAGCATTCTGAATCCGGATGATCCTACGTATGAGGTTGCCAAGAATTTCAAGGACGTTTTGATCTCTGCCGTTTACGGCACGGGTAAGAACAAGGACGCTGCCGTTGCGCACGGCTTTATCCAGCTGTATAACGTGGGCAGCGAGGAGGTTTCCTTGAAGGATGCAGCGCTGTATTATCGCGAAAGCGAGGGGGACGACTACCGTCAGTTTACCTTTGCCGATGATGCCAAGATCGCAGCAGGCGGCTATTATCTCGTCCGCATGGCCGAGGCCAAAGAGGGCGCTCAGGCGCATGATCCCTCGTTTGCCGTGCTTTCTATTGATTCGTACGATGCGGAATGGGCAGTCATTCTGGATAATAAGGATATTCAGCTGGCGCTTGCCCCTGCAGGACAGGAGCCGGGCGAGGACTGTGCCATAGAGAATATCAACGGCACCGTATCTTATTTCGTTGCCGCAGAGCTGGGCTATGACAGTCCCTTTGCCGTGGATAATATGTCCAAGGCCAAGGTGGCGGTGCGTACCGCGCTGCAGCATTACAGCGGCTTCCATAAGGTCAACCTCAATGAGGCGACCACGGCAAAGCTCAAGCAGACCTGCCCCAGGAGTGCGGGCAGTGAGAATACCGTAGTCGGCTCCAAGGTCAACGAAGTGCTGTTTTCCAGGGACGCCGGCATTTATCCGACCGGTATATGGGTGGATCTCAGCGCAGCCGAAGGATATACCATTTATTACACCATGGACGGCTCTGATCCCAAAACCAACGGTAAGGTGTATACCTCCTCCATCCCGCTGGCAGACAGCTCCGAGATGGCTATGGGCAGCACCACGCAGGGCGCGATCAATGCAATGGGCGGCGGCTACCGTCCCAACAGCAAAAAAATGCCGGGCGGCTACGTGATCAAGGCGTATGCCACCAACGGTACCGAATCGACCGACGTCTTTACCAATACGTATTTCATTTCCGAAACCTTTTACGATTACGGCGTGACCATCATGTCGCTCTCCATGGATAAGAATCTGATCTATGGTAACGAGGGCTTCTATAACCACTATTACAGCACGGGCGGCAGCGGTAACCAGCGTCAGACGGGTATGCTGGAGGTGTTCTCCGAGGACGGTGTGCGTCACGGCTCGTCTTACGTTGAGCTTGCGATCAGCGGTCACGGCTCATCCGGTTGGCCGATGAAGTCCATGCGTCTGTACTATAAGAGCGCAAACAATACGGCCGTTGGTACGGACGGAGATCTCAATTACGACCTGTTCGAGGGCTTTGCAAGAGATAACGACGGCAATGCCATTACCGATTTTTCGCGTCTGTTGCTCCGAAATTCGGGCAACGACTGCATGGATTCCTTTATCCGTGACGCGTATATGCAGCGCGTTTGTCGCGATCTTGACGTGTATACCATGGCGTACGTTCCCGTGCTGCTGTTTATCAACGGTGAATTCTGGGGCGTGTACAACGCACGCGAGCGTTACAGCCCCGAGTACGTAGAATCTCATTTCGGTGTTAATAAGGACAACGTTGCGCTGGTGGAGAGTGACTATGACGGTCTTGTACTGGGCGGCAATCCCGGCGCGCCCTTCATCCCCATGGACGGCACGCAGGCCGATGCCGACGAGTTCAATGCGCTTGTTCAGTACATGCGCACGCACGACCTCTCGATCGAGGAGCATTACAAGTACGTAACCGACAGACTGGATATTGATTCGTTTATGGATATGTACGTCGCGCGCCTGTATTTCAACGCGCGTGACTGGCCCGAGAATAATATCAAGGTGTTCAAAAACCGTGATCCGAACGATCCCTCGGGCATGGATACCAAGTGGTATTTCACGCTTTTGGATATGGATATGGGTATTGCCATGTATCCGCACGGTCACGGAGCAGATACCTCCGAGCATGCCAATTTCTTTGGATGGATCGATTCCACGGGTACCGTGATCGGCACCATCATGCACAATCTGCGCAAGAACGAGGGCTTCAAGCAGGAGTTCATCATGCGCTTTGCAAAGGCCGTGGAGCAGGATTTTGCGGTGGAGCGGCTGGAGGCAGAGCTTAACGCCATCGTGGATGAGCGCGAGCCGCTGCTCAAGCTGCAGAATATGCGCTGGGGCGCTTCCGAGAACCAGTTCCGTATCTCGCTGGATAATATGTACAGCTTTATTTACGGCAGAAACGAGCGCGTCATTCCCATGCTGTGCAATTATTTCGGCATTTCGATTTCGGATTTGGAGATTTACATGAGCAAGTCGGTTGCCGTGACCTATAATCCCGATCGCGCGGACGTCGTTTTTGAAGGACAAAGCGTGACCGAGACCGGACAGAAATTTGAATTTGACACCGAGTCCAAAACGCTGACCTTCACGGTCAACGCAACGGCCAAGAAGGGGTATAGCGTCGCATCCATCATGTTCGTCCCCATTTCGGGACAGATGCAGAGCGTACAGGGCGATTCTGCTACCTTCACGGTGGATTGCTCGGGTACTGTGATCGTCAGCACAAGAGCGGAATGGCAGCAAAGCCAGCTCGCAGGTGTGCAAAGCGGTATTACCGCAAGCGGTCATTCTATGTATTATCTCGCCCCCAACGGTGACTTGTATGCCTGGGGCATGAACCTGAACGGCATTCTGGGCATTCCCGGCAGCGAAAACGTGGCGTTTCCCACGCTTGTGGCCTCGAACGTGGCCAAGGTGGAGGTCTGCCACAGCAACGACTGCGAAAATAACAATAACGAGACCATGATGGCGTATCTGACGCTGGACGGCAAGCTGTATACGGTGGGTGCCAACAGCGCAGGTCAGCTTGGCAGAAACGGAACGGGAACGGATGATAAGGTAGGACTGGTCAAATTTAATAAAAAGATCGTGGACGTCAGCGTAGGACACGACCATACGCTGATTCTGGACGAGGACGGCGTGCTTTGGGGCGTAGGCTCCAATACCTACGGCCAGTTGGGTAAGGCCAACAGCGGCGGTCACACCACCACCTTCCAGGTTGTGGCAAGTGACGTCAAGAAAATTGCCGCAGGTCGCAGAAACACCTTCTATACCGATTCCAAAAACGTGTGCTACGTGCTGGGAGACAACCGCTGGCATAAGTTTGGCACGGACACCGACCGTTATTCCTCACCGCATAAGCTGCTCTCGGACGTAGCGTATATGTCCACGGGCGAGCATCAGGTGGTGCTTGTTACTACCAAGGGAGAGCTGTACTATGCAGGCTGGCGTCAGCTCAACGGCTTTGTGGCAGGCACGGGTATGGGCAAGGCCGTCAAGGTGACGGACGGCGTCAAGAAAGCGGTGCTGCACAATGCCAATCTGATCATTCTCAAAACCGACGGCTCAGTATGGGGATACGGCAGCAACATGGGCAACGCCATGGCAGGCGTGAGCGCAACCTCCGGCACACCCGCAAAGATCTTGTCGGGCGGTGTCAAGGATATCGCGTCGGGCTATGAGTTCAGCGCATTTTTGATGGAGGACGGCACCATTGCGATCCAGGGCTCCAACACCTCGGGACAGGCCGGAAATGGCAAGATCGGTGGCAGCGTCAATATGGCGCAGGCGCTGTTTTAATCAAATATTCTCAAAGGAGCTGCTTGATTTTAAGTAGCTCCTTTCTTTTTGTAAGACGAAAACACCGCCATAGTGGCGGGGTTCAAAAGAGGTTAACCGATGAAAAGAATCCTCCGTTTGTGGTATAATTAGAATTGACCTGCCAGTCGAAACTAAAAACACAAACGGAGGATTATCTATGAAAAAAGAGAGCATAGACACTAATATTTTAGCACACACAAAATGGAATTGCAAGTACCATATAGTTTTTGCGCCAAAATACAGGAGAAAGGTGTT
>JAZQYT010000047.1:0-3255 GCA_045633665.1 Eubacteriales bacterium
ATTGAACGCTGCGGTCATGAAACGCCAAGCTGCCTTGCCGTTGGTCAGCCATTCGATATGTGCGTTGTTCTTGGTGTTTTTCAGCATCTGCGCCACCAAAAAGTCCGCCACAACGTCGGGGTAATCGCCAAGGATATTGTAAACCTTCTTGGTCTTTTCGGGCAGATCGATCTTCTCCTTGCCGCCCAAAGCACCCGTGGTGAAATCGGTGATCATGATACCGGGGCTGAGTCTGCCCACGATCACGCCCGTTTTTCTCTCTTCGCTTTCCTTGGCCAGCGCCTGGGTAAAGTGCGTCACGGCGCGCTTGCTTGTACCGTACATATTCAGCCCCAGCATCATAGCGTCGTTGCTGCCGTAGCCCTCCAAATTGTAGATCGCACCGTGTCCCTGCCCGATCATCTGCTCCATGGCCGCCTTGCAGCCGTTGACCGTACCCTTCAGATCCACGTCAAGCACCAGTCTGATCTCGGTTTGGGAAAGCTCCCACAGCGCCTTCATGGGCTGATTGATGCCCGCATTGTTGATCCAGATATCAATACCTCCGCAGTTTTCCACCGCAAAGGCCGCCAAAGCCTGCATGCTCTCCAGGCTCGACACGTCGCCCACGCAAGCAAGCACCTTGCCCGCACCGCCAACCTGCTCCAGATTGGTCTTTGCCGCCTCAAGCTGCGCGGCGTTGATGTCGTTGAGCACCACGTTGAAATCCGCCTTGCGAAAACGGGTTGCCAGCTCATAGCCCAAGCCTCTGCCCGAGCCTGTAATCACGATTGTTTTCATATTGATATCCTCCATTGTTGTTTTTCGTTGTATTTTGCCATGCCTATTCTATCACCCATACAGCAAAAGGGCGATTTCATTGTTTTCCATAAAGCACCTCATTTTTTGTTACAAAATCATTATAGCACACTCTTTTGGTAAAATCAATGCTTTTCCGAACGGTTAAGGTACCCGGAAACGAATTTTAATTGTATCATCGGTCGGGGAATTTTTTTGATAAGGTTACAACAGCCTTGCTATATTTTACCCATGTTTTCAAAATAGGGCTTACCGCCCAATAAGCGGTAAGCCCTTTAGAATTTGTTTTTACTTCAACAGCGAAATTGCATCTCCGATGGTCTTTTCAAGTGCCTCGCGGCCGTATTTGTCAACCTCGGATTTATTCTTTTCACCGTGGGTAAGGCATCCCGCGCCGCCGATACAACCACCAACACAAGCCATACCTTCGATAAAGTTCCCGTCAAGAATGCCCTTGTTCAGCTTGAGAAGTGCCATACGGCAGGCTTCAATTCCGTCACAAACAACCGGCTTGATCTCAAAGTCAATGCCCTGCTCCTTCATGGCCTGCGCTGCTGCATCGGTAAGACCTCCGCTGCGCGCAAAAATTCGACCGAAGTAGGAGGCATTATCCAGAATACCCTCTTCAAAGGAAGAAAGATCGAAATCTCTGCTGTCAAAGAGTGCCTGAAGCTCTTCAAAGGTAAGTACGCAATCCACGTATTGCTTGACCTCTTCCAACTGTGCCTCTGCCTTTTTTGCGGTACAGGGGCCTATAAAGATCACCTTTGCATTGAGTGTGGTTTGCTTGATGTACTTCGCAAGCACCGCCATCGGTGACATATTGTGCGAAATATGCTCAACGAGATTCGGGAACTGCGATTTAATATACTGCACGAATGCAGGACAGCAGGAGCTTGTCAACAGCCCCTTTTCGGAAAGCTCCTTTGCTTCTGCCATAGCAACCATATCCGCGCCCAGCGCTGCCTCGATAACGTCATGGAAGCCCAGCTTTTTCAGACCTGTTACGACCTGACCGAGCTTTGCATAGGAGAATTGGCTCGAAATCGAGGGCGCAACAACGGCATAAACCTTGTAGTTTCCACCGCGCGTATTGCGCTCGCTCTTTTTGAGAATATCGATGGCGTTGACCATGAAGGATTTATCCATGATCGCGCCAAAGGGACACTGATATACGCAAGCGCCGCACTGAATGCACTTGGAGTTATCGATCTTGGCCGCTTTTTCCTCGTTCATTGAGATCGCTTTTACCTTACAAGCGTTCTGACAAGGACGCTTACGGCTGACGATTGCGGTATAGGGGCAAACCTTTGCGCAAGCACCGCACTCCTTGCATTTGCTCTTGTCTATATGGGCTACGTGATTGTGGTCAAAGGAGATCGCGCCAAACTTACAAACGTCCTCACAACGGTGAGCAAGGCAGCCTCGGCAAGCATTTGTTACTTCAAAGCCGCCAACGGGACACTCATCACAAGCGATATCGATCACCTCAATTACGTTGGGGTTATTCTTGTCACCGCCCATGGCAATCTTGACGCGCTCACCAAGTATTGCACGCTCCTTGTAGACGCAGCAGCGCATGGTTGCTTCCTTGCCGGGAGCAAGCTTTGCGGGAATATCCATAATATTCTCCAGTAGCTTGTCCTCCCACGCAAGTCTCGCGACCTCGCGTAATACTTTATACTTCAGATGCTGTACTTTGGTATCAAATTTTCGCATCCTACACCTCCATTAGAAATAACTTACCTTGATGCGCTTACCCATCTTACGAAGGCAAGCGGACAACTCCTCAACCAAATTCATTTTGATATTGAAGTTGATGGGCAGATCGGGATTCTGATGGGCGGGGTTGACCGCTCTGCCCACGTAGAAGTTGATGTCGGTTGCTTCTTCAAAGAGCAATCGGCTGATCAGTGAAGCACCGTCCTTCTTGAAGTTCCACTCCTCATAAAGCTCGTTCTCACCAAGATAATCCTTGGCGTACTGAATGACCTTATTCATGGTAATCACGCCCTCGGTCACAAGATCCACGCCCTCAATTTTGGCAATGGGCGGAATGTCGCTGCGCTCAAAGCTGAGACTGACCTCAACTCTCTTGCCAAGATATTTGGCTGCGATCGAGGAGGTCGTACCACCGCAGATGATGTGCTTACCCTCCTTGGAGAAGAACAGCGACATCATACGGTTTGCGTCATCTCGGTTGGAGGGAGGCCCGAACAGAATATTCATGGGCTCTCGCTTACGGATCTTCACAACGCAGGCGGTCGTATCGTCACCGGGCTTATGTCCGTAGAGCTTATCGCACTCGTCCACAAGCATGGTGGAAAGATTCTTTGCCGTATAGCCGCCAACGACAAGCGCCTGCATAAAGCCTGCGATATCCTCGCGCTTCCAGCCGAAGTTGTATTTGCCGCCCATACCTGCGTGAGGACATCCGTCGCTCATCGCGATGAACAC
>JAZQYT010000048.1:0-7427 GCA_045633665.1 Eubacteriales bacterium
ACCCCAGTAGCCCTTTGCAGCCTTCAGAATTTTATTTCTTCTCTTGCGCGCCATCATTGCGCCCTTAACTCTTGCCATTTTCTTATCCTCCTTCTGCTAATTTCTTCCGATTACTTCTGAATCAGTTCTCTGATGTTTGCAGCGACCTTTGCGCTTGCGATGGTTGCACCGGTGCGCAGATGTCTCTTTCTCTTCTGATCCTTAATGCCGAGCTTGTGGCGGTGGTGGCTGTGGTTCATCTTAACCTTGCCGGTTCCGGTAACGGAAAATCTCTTAGCCGAAGCCTTATGTGTCTTAACCTTTCCCATTTTACTTTTCTCCTTTTTCAATTTTTGATTGGCGTGCCGAAAGGCACTATCATTTTCCCCTCGGGGCGCAATGGAAAAGGCGCACCTTTGGGTGAATAAAATGAACGAAATTATTTTTTCTTGACGGGCGAAACCACCACGCTGAGCATCTTGCCGTTCAGCACGGGCTTTTTGTCCGTTGTGCCGAGATCCGCAACGTCAGCAATGAATCTGTCGATCATATCCTTGCCGAGCTGCTGGTGGCTCATTTCACGGCCGTGGAATACAAGAACGACCTTGACCTTATTGCCCTGCTCCAAGAACTTACGGCCGCGCTTCATCTTGGTTTCGTAGTCGTGGGTGTCGATACGGCAGGAAAGCTGGATCTCCTTGATCTCAATGACCTGCTGCTTCTTTTTTGCTTCCTTTTCGCGCTTATCCTTTTCAAAGCGGTATTTGCCGTAGTCCATGATCTTGCACACGGGGGGATTGGCATCGGGAGACATCATCACAAGATCCAGCGACTTGTCGTAAGCCATCTGAAGTGCCTGATCAGAGCTCATAATACCGAGCATAGCACCGTCAGTGCCGATCACGCGGATCTGCGCGCAGTTGATCTCTTCATTGATAAGCGTGTCTTTTTGATTGGTAGCGATAGGACTGCACCTCCGAAAAATAAAAATCGTACAGAAGCATTCTGCCCCCGTACGCCCACTGTACCGACTGCTACCGATACAAGAAAAGAGAATATCAACCCATGCGCGCTCCGGGCGGCAGGGTGGAAACCGAGGGGCTTCACTTCATTTACCGTGCTATTTTACCACAGCCGGTGCTGTTTGTCAAGAGCTTTTTAAAAAATTTTTTCCTTTATTCCAAGGGCAAAGATATCGCGCACAAAATGCAATAAAACCATTGCAAATCGATGTGCTTTATGGTATAATATATACAATACCGCCTCGAAAGGAGCTATTGTACATATGAAACACTCTATTTTGGCAAGACTCCTCCCCTTTGCGCTGGCAATTCTGATGCTGGCAACCTTTATTCCGCTGACGGTGCTGCCCACGCAGGCGGCCGACGTTTCGGTACAAAACGGAACCGGCTCGCGCGGAGCTGTGCGCGTGGAAAGCACGTTTGCATACCGCGCCATCGTCAATGCCGAATTCACCGGCTTTTCCTTTGCCATGCCCACCTGGACCGAGACCAACTCGGCCTGCACGCTGGCACTTTTCAAATGGACGGGAGATCCCAAGTCCTCCCTGCAGGCAGAGCCTATTGCCTCGGTGCGCATTGATCCCATGCGCGACAATGCCACCAACCACCTGGATTTTGATCCGCAGCCTGCGGGCGAATACCTGTTTGCCGTGCTTGAGCCGCGCGGTGCGGTGGGCGTCTGGACCAACAGCGACACGGTAGGCGGCAAGGGCTTTTTGTACTTGGACACGCAAGAAAAGAACGCCGAGCCCGAGCTCAAGATCACCTTTACCGAGGTGCCTGCCCAGCCCTTTGGACAATGCGAGCCCTTTGAGATCCCCGTGGACGGCAACCATACCTCCCCCGACGAATACGTCATTCCCGACGACAGCCCGATCAAGACGCACGAGGTCATGCCCGACACCTGGGTATTCACCGACGGGCTTGGACGCACCTCGCTGACCAACGCGGACGTGGGAAATCCCAGAGAGGACAAGACCGTGGCCATCTTCTTCTGGACCTGGCACATCAACCGCCCGCGCGTGATCAATATCAACAATACAGTCGAGCAATACCCCGAATCGGCACGCGATCCCAACCACCCCGCCTGGCAGCCCGCCAATTTCCAAGGATCCTGGAACGAATCGATCTACGGATACTATGAAAGTACCGATCCTTGGGTGATCCGCCGCCAGGGTGAGCTGTTGGCCAATGCCGGAATTGATGCCGTCCTGACCGATAACACCAACGGGACACTTACCCACAAAGCCGGATATACCGCGCTGTTTGAAACCTGGTCGGACGCCATGGACGACGGCGTGCTGACACCCAAGGTATCCTTCATGCTTCCCTTCGGAGGCGGTGCGGACACCAACACACAGGTGCGCGACCTCTACATGGACTTTTACCGCAACGGCACCTACCAAAAGCTTTGGTTCTATTGGGAAGGCAAGCCCATACTCATGGGACGCAAGAATGCGATCAACACGGGCGACAACGCAGGCAAGGAGATCGCCAAATTCTTTACCTGGCGCGGCGGACAATCCGGATATAAGGTAGACAAGACCGCGCTTGCCGAGTGGGGCTGGCTTTCCACCTATCCGCAGGCGACCTATTATGCAAGCACCAAGGACAGAAAGAAGGATCTTGTAGAGCAGATGACCGTGGGCATTGCCATGAACCACAACTACAAGCTTGGTATGCTTTCCGCCATGAGCGGCAATTACGTCATGGGACGCTCCTACACGCACGATTACGAAAACCGCTACGAGATTGAGGGCAAGGAGGCCTCCAAATGGGGCTATAACTTTGCCGAGCAGTTCAATTATGCGCTGGAAATCGATCCCAAGGTCATTTTCATCACAGGCTGGAACGAATGGGCCATGGCACGCATCGACGGCTGGCCCGAGGGCTGGGATTCAGCTGTTCCCAACGCCTTCTGTGATCAGTTCAACGACGAATTCTCGCGCGACATCGAGCCCACCAAGGGCGATCTCAAGGACCACTACTATTATCAAATGGTCAACTTTATCCGACAGTACAAGGGCGCCCGGCCCATTCCCGCACCGAGCGTCAGCGCTACTGTGGATATCACCAAGGACAACGCACAATGGAACGCGATAGAGCCTTATTATGCTGCCTACATCGGCAACACAGACGACCGCCAAGGTGACGGCTGGGGCGACCTTTCCTATCACGAATACTCCGGCAGAAACGACATCATCGGTGCAAGAGTGGCAAGAGATGAGGAGTTCGTGTACTTCTATGTGGAATGCAACGACGATATCACCCCCTACACCGATCCGCTCTGGATGGTGCTGTATCTTGACACAGACCAAGAAAACCAAGGCTGGGAGACCTTTGATTACGTACTGAACAAGACCTCTCCCTCGGCCACCAAGGCCGTTCTGGAAAAATTCACGGGCAACGGCTATCAAACCGAAGCAGTTGGCGAGGTGGACTATACCGTAAGCGGCAAGTACATGCAGGTCAAGGTATCCAAGAGCATGCTGCAGCTTTCGGGCTATGATTTCACCATCAATTTTGCATGGACCGACAACGTACACGACCAGGCCGACTGCGGTGCTGCGGGTGATGCCGACTACGTTTATACCACCTTCTCGGGCGACATTATGGACTTTTACATTTCGGGTGACGTAGCGCCCTCGGGACGCTTCAAGTACAGCTACGTTTCCACCGCGACAAACGCAGCAGGCACGGTGCAGACCGAACCTGATCAGACCACCGCCCCCGACAACGCGACCGATCCCGACGAGACTACCGAGCCTGATGTCAGCACGGGCGCTGCGACCGAGCCCGACGTGGACGATGCGCCCGCAAAGCAAGGCTGCAAATCCGCGGCAATGCCTGTTGCTGCATTGTTTGCTTTTGCTGCAGCAGCACTCGTGTTCTCCAAGCGAAGAGCACAGACCGAGTAATTTGCTGCAATCAGAATTGCCTGTTCCTCGTGCCACATACGACACGAGGAACAAGCGTTCGGTACGACATGCGTGTCTATCGGAAAAATAGACAAAATAGTTTTGAAAAATTGGCGCGAAATTCTCAACCGTAGTGCTTTTCACGAAATATCTCGTCAAAAATCGTCAACTTTGCTAATTTACAAAACGCGCTTGATGCGGTATAATATTCTTGCTCGACGGAAGCAGTCGTTCCGTCGCCGAGTGCAGCTCAAGCCGGACTTTGTGGAATATCAATCTCATGATATCAAGCGTGCAAAGACGCCAAATGTTGTACTCACTGCGCTGTTCGCACCCGACGTTATTCGCGGGCAGACACGGAAGCGGGATCGGTTTATGCCGATTCCGTTTTTTTGTGCTTTTTTGAAAAAATATTATATTATATTTGTAAATAAACCTTGAAAGGTATGGCGTTTTGCAAAGATTTGTGTTATAATGCTAAGTTGATATAATATTGTTATACCGCACTACCCCGTTTATGAAAGGAATTTCTCATGTCAGGATATATAGAAAGAGCCGAGACCTCGACCATGCCCGTCATCGCTTTGCGCGGCATTGTCGCTTTTCCCGGCGCAACCATCAATTTTGATATAGCCGAGGACAGCTTTGGCTCGGCACAGGCGGCAAAGCTTGCCGCACAAGGCTCTCTTCCCGTGCTGCTGGTCTCGCTGCGCGACGCTGCAGAGCCGGATGGCGGCGAGCCCTCCCTCTCCAAGCTGTACCGCGTTGGTACAGTTGCCAAAATCAGACAGTTAGTCAAGTCGGGTGACGGCCAAAACCGCGCCATTGCCATTGGTATGACGCGCGGCATGATCACCGCCCTGCACAACACGGACGACGCAACCTATGCGGACGTCATATGCAAATCCTACGCACTCAAGGACAACGGCGGTATTCGTGCCGAGGCCTACATGCGCCGTGCGCTGAGCGCTATGGAGCGCGTGGTGCGCCACCTGCCCGCCTCCTCCGAGGAGATCATGCACGCAGCGCGTGCAATGACCGATCCCGGCGTGCTTGCGGACATGATCGCTGCCAACGTGCTGCTGCGCACCGAGGACAAGCAGACCGTGCTTGAATGCTTTGATCCCATGGTTCGCATCGAAACGGTCACGCTCATGCTGGATCACGAGGCAGAGATCTTAGAATGTGACGCCATGATCAATTCGCGCGTGCGCGAAAGGATCGCGCGTCACCAAAAGGAATACTACATGCGCGAGCAGATCCGCACGTTGCAGGAGGAGCTTGGCGAGGGCGACAACGAAATTTACGAAAACAAGATGCGCATCGCGCGCGCCCATCTGCCCGAAGAGGTTGAAAAAAAGCTGCTCAAGGAACACGACCGCCTTTCTCGCACGCCCTTCGGCTCTGCCGAAGCAGGCGTTTTGGAGAATTATCTGGACGTTTGCCTTTCCCTGCCCTGGAACAAAACCACCAAGGATCGCGTGGACATCAAGGCTGCCAAAAAGATTTTGGACGCAGACCACGACGGACTTGACAAGGTCAAGGAGCGCATTCTCGAATTTTTGGCTGTCAAGCAGCTCTCTCCCGATCTGAAAAATCAGATCATTTGTCTCGTCGGCCCTCCCGGTGTGGGCAAGACCTCGATCGCGGCATCGGTTGCCCGTGCCATGAAGCGCAAATACGTGCGCGTTTCCCTGGGCGGTGTGCGTGACGAGGCGGACATCCGCGGTCACCGCAAGACCTACATCGGTGCAATGCCCGGCAGAATTATTGACGCGGTCTCCCGTGCAGGCGTGCGCAATCCGCTCATTCTGCTTGACGAGATCGACAAGCTCTCGACAAGTGCGCACGGTGATCCCTCCTCGGCAATGCTGGAGGTACTGGATCCCGAGCAGAACAAATTCTTCCGCGACCACTTTGTGGAGCTGCCCTTCGACCTTTCCGACTGCCTTTTCATCGCCACGGCCAACACGCTGGAAACCGTGCCGCGCCCTCTGATCGACCGTATGGAGATCATTGAACTGAAAACGTACACCAAGAGCGAAAAGCGCAACATTGCCAAGAATCATCTGATCGGCAAGCAACTGGGACGCCACGGTCTGAATAAACGCACGGTCAAGATCACCGATGCAGCCGTGGACGAGCTGATCGAATACTACACCCGCGAGGCAGGCGTGCGTAACCTGGAGCGTGCCATCTCGGATCTTTGCCGTAAGGCCGCAAAAAAGCTGATTGAAGAACAGCTCAAGCGCGTCACCATTGACGCATGTGACGTCAAGGATTATCTCGGCCCGCGCAAGCGTTTACCCGATGCCATATCCCCCATCGACCTTGTCGGTGAGGTCAACGGTCTTGCCTGGACCGAGGTGGGCGGTGACGTACTGCGCGTGGAGGTTGCCATCACGGACGGCAGCGGCAAGCTGGAGCTGACAGGATCGCTTGGCGACGTGATGAAGGAGAGCGCCAAGGCCGCACTGACCTGGGTGCGCTCTGTTGCAAGCACGTGGAGCATCCCTTCCGATTTCTACACAAAAAAAGACATTCATATTCACGTACCCGAGGGTGCGGTCCCCAAGGACGGTCCCAGCGCGGGCGTGACCATGGCCACAGCCATGATCAGTGCGCTGACAGGCATTCCGGTCAAGCGCAACGTTGCCATGACGGGCGAGATCACGCTGCGCGGCAGAGTCCTTGCCATTGGCGGACTCAAAGAAAAATCCCTTGCCGCATTCGCTGCGGGAGCGGATACCGTTTGCATCCCCGCGGACAATCTGCGTGACCTTTGGGAGCTTGATCCCGAGGTCAAAGAAAATGTCAAGTTCGTTCCCTGCACCCGCATAGAGGACGTGCTGGCGGCCGCACTTGTACGTCCCGAGGAAGCAACCGCTGCAGAGCCTGCCGTACCTGTTTCCGATTACATTCCCATGACCGAGCCTGCACGCCGCATGCCCGCAACATCATTCAAAGAGGTGAAATAATGGCCTTACAAACCCAGAATTCTCAACTGCAGATCAGCGCGGGACTTGCCAAGCAATTCCCCACCAATCCCATTCCGCAGGTTGCCTTTTCCGGACGCTCCAACGTGGGAAAAAGCTCTCTGCTCAACACGCTGCTGGGCAGAAAATCGCTTGCCCGCGTTTCATCTGCGCCCGGCAAGACCATCACGGTCAATTTTTACAACGTAGATAAAAAGCTGTTTCTTGTTGACCTGCCCGGCTACGGCTTTGCAGCCCGAAATCCCGCGGACAAGGAAAAATGGTCGACTCTGACCGACGGCTATTTCACCAACAACCCCAACGTTGATCTGCTCTGCCTTGTGCTGCAGCTGGTGGACAGCCGCGTGGGACTGACGCGCGACGACGAGATGATGGTGGATTTCCTCAATCAGAGCGAGATCCCCTACGCCATCGTGGCCACCAAGATCGACAAGCTCAACAAGACCGAGCGCGAAAAGAGCCTTTCCGCGCTCTGCTCCCATCCGCTCATTGCCGACGGGACGCCCATCATC
>JAZQYT010000049.1:0-3572 GCA_045633665.1 Eubacteriales bacterium
GCGGTCTGAATGATGCCAACGTAGGTAATATCGTGAGAAATCAAGGCGTCAAAGCGAAGCTTTAACAAATTCTCGTCGATGCTTGTATTATGAGAAGCAAGGATCTTGGCCGCAATCGTTTTTTTGCGCGCGGATTCCTTGTCGCGATCACAGTTTCCGGGGCAGGGTGCGCCGTTGCACAAAAACACACCGGAATCGTACAGAGTCACAGCATTCATAAAAGGGGCCTCCGTGATAAAAATGAATTACGATCATTATATCACGTTTTGCAAGAAAGGTCAATAGGAACTTGCAAAATCACTGCCTGCGTGCGCAATTTTTTTGACGCGTTGTTGACAGCATTTTCGATTCATGGTATAATGAAAAAAGATAAGGAGGAGAGCAGCATGGACGTCAATGTGGAATCGTGTTTTGTGCGCGAATGCATCAAAAAGGAATACAGAGAACGAGTGCAGTTCGAGCTGCAATCAAAAAAACACCGCCAAAAGGCGATGTCGCGTTTTGCACATGATTGCGTAAAGATTCTGCAGGTCGGCTATGAAACGGTGACTGCAAGCGAGCTTGTCCGTATTTTGGACACGGCTTCCGATAAGGAGCCGTGTTATCTGATCATGGACGGTGAAGGGGACGGCAAGACCATGCCCCTGTCACAGGCTAAGGTGCTTTTGCAAAACGCTTATATGCCTGTCATTCTGATCTCGTCACGCTGCATCGTGATCAAGCCTGAAGCAGAGGGCGGGCAGCCCACCTTTTACGTTTTTACGAAAGGGGACTCAAAGTGAAAAAATATGATCTTGACCGCAGCATGTTTATCTCAGCATCGGTCTTTTTCAGCATTATATTCCTGCCCATGCTCGCTATGTGTATCGTAGGGCTTTGCATAGAGTTTGTCTGGGGAATTTTGGTTGCCGCTCTTGGGTTATTTGCGCTATACGCTGCGCTGATGGTTTATTTGTGGCTTTCATCTCATAAGCATACGCATTATCTGCTTTTGCGCGACGGGGAGGTGGAGATCGCGTATTCCGATGCGATCAGTACGGAAACAAGGCACCTGTATTTGCAATACAGTCAGATCAAAAAGATCGAGTATTATCGGCTGCATTCCATGCTTTCATGGATACAACTGGTGTTTAACACCATTTTTCCCATGTGCGTCTACCTTTCCTACGTTTCGGATGAGGACTACGAAGAATACTCTGCCAGGATCGGGTATCTGCGCTTGCACGATGTCAAGGAGATCGCGGAGCTGACGGGGCTTGACGTAAAATATCGGTGATCCGGTAAGAATTGTTTGAAAACAATGAAAGGACAGAATTAATCCGTCCAATACACGTGATACAGATCCTTTTCAAATTGGTCGATGCTTTGAAAAGCCTTCTTTTTGCGCAGATAATCCAGCGCACGCGCTATGACTTCCCACATCATGGCCTTTTTGGCTTGCTCATCTGCACGCAAAAACGGCAAATAGGGGATGGTCAGTCGAATATCTGCATATTTCTTTTTCCAAGAGATATAGCGACGTTCCGGATAAAATCCTCCGGAAAGCATTTCTTCATCCGTGCAAACAAACACTATGGTAACGTTTTCAAGCGTGTCACCTACGTACTTGCTTGCAAATTGCTCGTTGAACTTCTTTTCGATAGGATGAATGATGTTGATTAATTGGTATCCGGCAGGCGCTTTTGCCTCTGCGCTGAAAAACAAGTAGCGTGCTTCCATTTCCCGTCCCTCCGCTGATCGTCGTCTGTTTCCATTATAGCACAGAGCATTTATTCTGTCAATAAACCGAAGCGATGAAAGAGCATAGGAGCGCGGATCTAGGGGTATCAAACAATATGCGAAAAATTTAAAAAATCTCTTGCAAAAGAGCATATTTTGTGATATAATCATGATGTGTTGTTGTATATAGCGATTTATTTGCTGAAGACATAGATTTATCACCGTTGAAAAGAGGAAGTCATAATGGAAAACATGAAGAAATATTTGCCGACCATCCTGCTGGTGGCAGGCGCTTTGAGTTTGCTGATTGCTGTTGTGATCACTGTTGTCACGTTTGCGGGCTGGAGCAATAACGTCGTACTGGTCAACGTGCTTTTGCTGATCGCAGCCGTTCTGTTCGTTGCTCTTGGCGTGCTTGTGATGTATCTGGCTATGATCTCGGCAACAGTAACCCGTCATTTCTTCTTGTATGATAAGAATCTTGACAAGAATATCAAGCCCAGCGAGCTGACTTTTGACATGGTCAACAAGCGCATGACCTATTTCATGAGATGTATTGCCTCTTCTGAGCGCCAGGCATGGAGTGCCAATATCGTGGGCAGCGATGACGAGCGCTTTGGCAAAAACGACGTTTACCGTCCGCTGATGGCTTACAAAATGATCTACGACCTGACCGAGCATAACAGCCCCGAATATTGGCAGCTGTTTGCCAAGGCAGACGTTGCCATCGTTTCCTCGATTTGTGACGCGCTGAACGTCAATGGCGACGCACAGTTTGGGGCAACGCTTGTGTATTTGCGTGAGCATCAGGCAGATAACCTGGATAAGATCAGCCATTTCTTTATGGATAATCGCGCATACCTGCAAAAGCAAATGCTCAGATACGTGCTTGCGCACGTCGATAGCCTGTATATGGAATAATCAGGCGGGAATGCTCAACCTCCCCAAAGGGAGTTGAGCATTTTTTCACTTTTTAGCGTGTGAATGCTATGCAGGGGAAAGGAGTCCTATTATGTTTTGCATCAAAGTAGCAGACGTTTGCGTGCAGATCGACAACCGCTACGGCTTTGTCGAGGACGTTTGCCGTGACTACATCGTAAAAGGGGATTGTATCCCTGCCTTTCGCGTGCAGATCTCAAGCGACGATGTGCATCGCATGCTCTCGGGCGCAACCTGGAACATGACCGCCCCCATGGCAGAAAGCTATCTGATCAACAGGGCGCTGTGCCGCAAAATGGCAGAGTTTGATGCGTATCTGTTTCACTCCGCAGTCATTTCTTATCGCGGCAAGTGCATTGCCTTTTCGGGTAAGCGCGGCACGGGAAAAAGCACGCATATCGGTCTTTGGAGGGATAAGTTCGGTAAGGATGTGACCGTGATTAACGGCGACAAGCCGCTGCTGGCACTCAGAGATGGCCGGCTGATCGCCTACGGTACCCCCTGGTGCGGTAAGGAAGGCTGGCAGACAAATACCTCGGCACCGCTGGATGCCGTCGTATTCTTGGAGCAGGCCAAGACCAACGCGATCATACCCATTGATAAAGAAGCATTTACGCACAAGATCAGCGAGCAGATCCTGCCTCCTGCCAACCGCGAAATGGCGGATCGGTTTGCAGCGCTTCTGCACCATACGGTCGAGAACGTGCCGGCATTTGTGCTTTCATGCAATATGAGCACCACAGCCGTAGATACCGTAGTCAGAGCGCTTTATCAATCGTAATAAAAAACTCAACCTCATCGGGATGATAAATTAGCGTAAAAAATCAGAAAAACGACTGATTCGTGAAAGACAGCCCTGTTTTCAAACACAAATATTTAGTTGCCGCAGGAACTGGCGATCAGTGATCGCCAGT
>JAZQYT010000050.1:0-5336 GCA_045633665.1 Eubacteriales bacterium
TGCGTTCTATGTTGTTCATTTTATATCTCCGTCAAATTCTTATTTATCGTTCTGTTTTATCGCTAGTTTCGCCTTTGTATTACAAAGGCTTCGGGCAAAGCCCATACCCCTACAATACCGAATATATTATATCATAGATTAGCAAAGAAAGCAAGAGTTACATTCCGACTCCGTCGGAGTGATATTATACGGCTCCGCCGTGTAGTGATATTGTTCGGCTTCGCCTCACAGTGATATTTTATTCGCCCCTTTAACTTGCGAAGCAAATATCACTCGGCGCAAGCCGAATACCACTGCGAAGCAATAGAACTCGCCCAAGGCGAATAAAACGGCCCAACTTCCTTATGAGAAGTTGGGCAAAGACAGGTGATTTTTTGATTCATTTTACTTGATCTCAACCGGCAAGCCGAGTCTGTCGGACTCAAAAGCTGCCTCCATGATCTTCATGACGAACATCATCTGCTCGTGGGTAACGATCTGCTGCTCCTCACCGTCAATTGCCTTGACGAAGTTGCGGTAGAAGTCGTGTACGTCGGCAGCGGGCTGCGGGATCGATTTCTCGGTGATCGACTTCTCGTCGCGCGGTGCCATGGTCTTGGTCAGGCCTGCAGCGGTCTGGATCGGCTTGGCGTCCTTGACCGACCAGTCGTGGCAATATACGATGCGACAGGGCTGCAGCCAGTCGGGGATCATTGCAGAGCCGTTGTTGCCCGACATATAGAAACGGGGCATATTGATAAAGTTAGAGGTGCCGACCTCAACGTGGCAGGTCAGATCTCCCTCGTAGAACATATCCAGCTTGAAGCCGTCGTCCACCTCGTCGTTGGTGATATGGTCGCACTTGCACCAAACGCTGAGCAGCTTGCGGTCGTCCACGATGTTGACGATCTGGTCGATCAGGTGAACGCCCCAGTCCAGCATCATGCCGCCGCCATGCTTTTTCATGCCTCTCCAGTCACCGGGGATGCCGCGAGAGCCGTGTACGCGGGACTCCATGGAGTACACGCGTCCCAGATCACCGCTGTGGTAAACCTCGCGCATGACCAGGAATTCACCGTCCCAACGACGGTTCTGGTGTACGGTAAAGCGTCTGTCATATTTGTTGGAAGCGTCGATCATTTCCTGCAGATCTGCAGAGGAAAGCGTGACAGGCTTTTCCGAAATGACGTGCTTGCCTGCCTCCATGGCTGCAATGGCCAGGGGCTTGTGCATATCGTTAGGAACGGCAATCACCAAAAAATCAACCTCGGGGTCTGCCAGAACTGCTTCAAAAGAGGGATATGCATAAATGCCCATCTCTTCGGCAGCCTTGTTTCTCTCGGGCTTGATGTCGTAAACACCCTTGAGATTGACCACGTCGTTGCTTCTCTGAAAGTGGCAATGCCAGCCACCCATACCGCCAAATCCGATGACTACTACGTTTTTCTTTGCCATAATGATATCTCCTTTGCTTACAAGGTAGTGTCCTGTTAATTGTATTATAAGACAAAAAATGCGCACAAACAAGACATAATTAGGTGAATATCGGAAAATAATTGCTATATTTTGTCGCGAAAAAATATTTTTTGTGCAGTGTGCAAGAAATTTTCAAAATACTCTTGTGAAAAACGCAAAAATCGGGTATAATAAGGTGATTATTCATCTTTTTATGAGGAAGTATATGGCAAACAACGAAAGAATGCAAAAAATCCGAAATTTCTCTATCATCGCGCACATTGACCATGGCAAAAGCACGCTGGCAGACCGCATCCTGGAAGCGACCAGTACGGTTTCCAAGCGTGAGATGGAAGAGCAGCTGCTGGACAATATGGACTTGGAGCGTGAGCGTGGTATTACCATCAAGGCGCGTGCCGTCAAGCTGGAATACGATGCGCCCGATGGGGAGACCTATACCTATAACCTGATCGACACCCCCGGCCACGTGGACTTTAACTACGAGGTATCCCGCTCGCTCAACGCCTGCGAGGGTGCGCTCTTGATCGTGGACGCCACGCAGGGCATTGAGGCGCAAACGCTGGCAAACGCGTATCTTGCGGTGGATGCGGGCCTGGAGATCGTGCCTGTTATCAATAAGATCGACCTGCCCAGCGCAAATATCGAGCGTTGCGTGGAGGAGATCGAGGATATCATCGGCATCCCTGCCGAGGGATGTCCCGCAGTTTCCGCAAAAACAGGCTTGAACATCGAGCAGGTGCTTGAAGCGATTGCGGAGCAGATCCCCGCTCCCGAGGGCGACGAGTCAGCCCCGCTCAAGGCGCTGATCTTTGACTCTTATTACGACAGCTACCTTGGCGTTGTGGTTAACCTGCGCGTCAAGGACGGAAGCCTTTCGGCAGGCGACCGCATCCGCATGATGAGCAGCGGCAAGGAGTTTGAGGTGGTTGAGGTCGGCACCATGGAGCCATTCGGGCTTTGCAAGGGCGAGACGCTGCGTGCGGGCGAGGTAGGATACCTAACCGCGTCGATCAAGTCGGTGGGCGACACCAGAGTGGGCGATACCGTGACCTTGGCAACCAATCCCGCAAGCGAGCCGTTGCCCGGTTTTAAGGCCGCACAGCCTATGGTGTTTGCGGGCATTTATCCTGCGGACGGTGCGCGCTATCAGGATCTGCGCGAATCGCTTGAAAAGCTGCGACTGAATGACGCTGCCTTGGAATTTGAGCCCGAAACGTCTATCGCGCTGGGCTTTGGCTTCCGTTGCGGATTTTTGGGGCTTTTGCACATGGAGATCATCGAGGAAAGACTTGAAAGAGAATTCAACCTCGATCTGATCACCACCGCGCCCAGCGTTATCTATGAGCTGACGCTCAAGGACGGCAGTAAGGTGCGCATTGACAACCCCTCCAACTATCCTGCTCCCGACGAGATCGCCGAGGCGCGTGAGCCTATCGTCAAGGCCAATATCATGACGCCTACCGAGTACGTGGGCAATCTGATGGATCTGTGTCAGGACAGACGCGGCACGTTTATCGATATGAAATACGTGGATCAAGACAGAGTCGAGCTGCACTACGAGCTGCCGCTCAATGAGATCATTTACGATTTCTTTGACGCACTCAAATCGCGCTCGCGCGGTTATGCGTCCTTGGACTACGAGCTTGCGGGCTACGTTCCGAGCAAGCTCTGCAAGCTGGATTTCCTGCTCAACGGCGAGCAGGTGGACGCGCTTTCCTTTATCGTACACGAGGAAAAGGCGTACCCCAGAGCGCGTAAGATCGCGGAAAGACTCAAGGAAAACATTCCGCGCCAGCTCTTTGAGATCCCGATCCAGGCAGCCATCGGCTCCAAGATCATTGCAAGAGAAACAGTCAAGGCGATGCGTAAGGACGTGCTTGCCAAGTGCTATGGCGGTGACATTACGCGTAAGAAGAAGCTGCTGGAAAAGCAGAAGGAAGGCAAGAAGAGAATGCGTCAGCTTGGCTCTGTGCAGATCTCTCCCGAGGCGTTCATGGCTGTGCTCAAGCTGGGTGACGACGACTAAACCTATGAAAAAACTGGGAATTTATTTGCATATTCCGTTTTGCGGGAGCAAATGTCACTATTGTGACTTTTGCTCCTTTCCCAACCAATCAAGGCAAACCAAGCAAGCCTACTGCGACGCTTTACGTGCGCAGATGGCGCTGTACGCGCCCTTTGCTGCGGAGTATGTGGTGGATACCGTCTATTTTGGCGGCGGCACGCCCACGGCTTTGCCCGCAGAGCTGCTTTGCGGACTTTTAGAGAGCGTCAAGCAAAGCTTTCGGGTGTCCGCGGATGCCGAGATCACGGCTGAGTGCAACCCCGCCACGGCAGATGCCGCGTATTTTGCCGCCATGCGTAAGGCCGGCTTTAACCGCCTGAGCATTGGTGCGCAAAGCATGCATGATCGCGAGCTGCGCATGCTGGGACGTGCGCATACTGTCGCAGATTTTCGGGCGACCGTAAAGATGGCACGCGCTGCGGGCTTTAATAATATCAGCGCAGATCTGATGTATGGCATCCCTTTGCAAACAAGGGAATCCTTGGCTGCATCGGTTGACGCCTTGTGTGCGCTTGGCGTGGAGCATATTTCCGCGTACGGGCTCAAGATCGAACAGGGAACGCCCTTTTATCAAAAGCGGGATATGCTGCAGCTGCCGGATGACGACGAGGTGGCAACCATGTATGAGGACACGGTAGAAGCACTTGCTGTGCACGGGCTTTTGCGTTATGAGATCAGCAATTTTGCAAAAGCGGGGTATGAATCACGCCATAACTTGAAATACTGGGAATGTGACGAGTATCTCGGCTTTGGTGTGGCGGCATATTCTTGCTTTGGCGGCAGGAGATTTGGCATATCGCGCGATTTTTCTGCATATCTTGAACAAAGAGAGATCCTTGAGGAGGATGAGGTTATCACACCGCAAGCTCATATGACCGAGTACGTCATGCTGGGGCTGCGTCTGGAAAAGGGCATTGACAAGAGCGCGTTTGCCGCAAAATTCAAAACGGCGTTTGATGCGGAATTTGGGCAGCGGCTGGCACCGTATATCAAGGGCGGCTTTGTTTGTGACAACGGGCAAAATTGCCGCTTTACCACGTCCGGATTTTTGGTATCCAACGCAATCCTTGCGGACGTGTTGGATTTTGCGTAAAATGAGTTGACAAACGGCGCAAAATAGGGTACAATAGAAGCAGAGGACGAAACGTCCGTGAATAATGAACATAAAGAGGTAATATAATGGCAAACGAAAGAGAATTTTTTACGCTGACCGATGAGGACGGCAACGAGATCGAATTTGAACTGATTGGCACTGTTGATGTTGAGGGTGTAACCTACCACGCAATGATTCCCGCTGACCAGGAGGGTGAGGAGCAGGGCTTCTATGAGTACGTGATCCTCAAGACCGAGATCGACGAGGATGGCGAAGAGATGCTTGTCACCATCGACGACGATGCAGAGTTTGACAAGATCGCTGATATTTTCGACGATATGTTCTCCGAAGAGATCGATCTGGATCAGTAATTGATCAAAAAAATGAATTTCATCCTGCCGTGTGCGTGATGGCGCCATGATTGGGACCTACAAGATGATTAAAGGAGCCTGAACCAAAGTGGTTTGCAGACCTCCCGTATCAAAGCTTACGGTTGACTTGTCCCGTGCTTGTTACGGACGTTGGGAGCAGTAAAGCGGAGATCAGAAGGCACCGCCCTGGACGGCAGGGTTCAAAAAACATGGGTCACACGGCTCGGCGGGAGTCGTTTTGGCTTAAAAAAACTGTGCATAACTGCGTTGCTCCTCGAAAGCGGTTCGACGATCGTAAGATCGCCTTCACCTTGCTTTCTCCGGTGCGCCTTGTTCTGCGCAGTTTTTTCGT
>JAZQYT010000051.1:0-2504 GCA_045633665.1 Eubacteriales bacterium
GCGGAGAAGTCATGCTTGGCGGCATAGAGACTGATGGTCTTTGCCAGCTCCTCGCGATTGACCTGGTCGATTTTATTCAGTGCCAGCACAGAGGGGATCCCGCTCTTTTTCAGGTAGGCAATGACGTTCTCCTCCACGAGGGAGATCTCCTTGCCCGTATCTACTACCAAAACCACGGCATCCGCCTCCCGCATGGAGGTATCCGCCGCCTTGACCATAAACTCACCCAAGGAATTTTTCGGTCTGTGAATCCCCGGGGTATCCACGAACACGAACTGCTCCTCCCCGCGGGTAAAAATACCCGTAATACGGTTGCGCGTGGTCTGGGGCTTGGAGGACACGATGGCCACCTTTTCCCCAAGAATTGCGTTAAGCAGCGTGGATTTGCCTACGTTCGGTCTTCCCACGATTGCGATAAATCCTGTTTTTCTCATTTCTCTTTTCCTTTATTCTTATTCTTCTGCGTTTTGATGCGTTTCTACAAACGCCTCGATATCGTCCTTATAAAGGTCTGCGCTGTCGCCCGTTTTCAGACAGTACACCTTGATATACTGCGGATTTTGCGACTTGCTCGGGCCACCCACGACCACGGTAAACGCGGCATCCCTGATCTCCAGCCGCCACGTGACAAAGCCGTCCGCCTCGGCCACGGTTTCGGTATAGCCGAACGGTCTGAAATCGCGCCAATGCGCGTCAGTTCCCTTGTCCGCAATGCTGAGCAGCGCATCCATAGGCATATAGCTCTCCTCCAGCGCATCCTGCTCGGCCTGCTTTGCCCATTCCGAAATGCGCCATACGCTCCAAGGGCCTAAAAAGGTCAGAAAGACGGCAAGGCAGACAAGAAACGTGATCAGCTTGACGTGCGTAGTCACAAAATTCTCGGTCTTTCCCGCGGTCTGCTCCTCGGGAGGCAGCTCTTCTCTTTTGGGCTTTCTTTTGTAAGGATTCTGCTTTTTATAGGGATTCTCTCTTTTTTCGGGCTCATGTCCGTCCATCATGCGCTATGTACCTCCAGGCCAAGCAGCTTCATGATCTCGGATTGTCTATGTCGCATATCTGTATCCTCGTCCTCGCTGCGCTCATGGTCGTAGCCCAGAAGGTGCAGCATGGAATGCACGCAAAGGAATGCCACCTCGCGCTCATACGAATGTCCGTATTCCTCGGCCTGCGCGCGTGCCTTTTCCAAGGAGATCACGATATCGCCAAGGTTGTTGCGGATCTCGTCCAAGATCGGCTCGTCCGCCTCGCCCTCATAGTCAAACAGCGGGAAGGACAGCACGTCGGTCTCGCGGTCGATCTGTCTGAATTTTCGGTTAAGCTCGCGAATGCCCTCGTTGTCGGTAAAGGTCAGCGAGACCTCGCAGCCGTTGCAGAACTGCTCATAGTCCAGCGTTGCCTCAATGGCGCGGCGCAAAAGGATCTTGAGCTTATAGGTGATGGGCAGCATCTCCTGCTCGTTTTCAAAATAGATCTTCAAAAGCATTTTACGTCTCATTTTTACGTGTCCTCTCTTTTCCCGTAATGGTATTTTTTATCCTTGGTGCGCGTTTGCTGTTTTTCGCGCTCATACGTTTCGTAAGCCAGAATGATCTTTTGCACAAGGCGATGGCGCACCACGTCCTTTTCGGTAAAACGGTGCAGCGCAATGTCCTCAATGCCATCCAAAATTTTGACCACCTCTGCAAGTCCCGATTTTTGTCCCGAGGGCAGGTCGGTCTGCGTCAAGTCGCCCGTGACCACCATCTTGGAGCGGAATCCAAGACGCGTCAAAAACATTTTCATCTGCTCGGGAGTGGCGTTCTGCGCCTCGTCCAGAATGATGAACGAATCGTCCAGCGTGCGTCCGCGCATATATGCCAAAGGGGCTACCTCGATCACGCCCTTTTCCACCTGACGCTGGTAATTCTCAGGGCCCAGCATTTCAAAAAGTGCATCGTAAAGCGGGCGAAGATAGGGATCAATCTTGCTTTGCAGATCACCCGGTAAAAAGCCCAGCTTCTCGCCTGCCTCAATGGCGGGGCGCGTCAGAATGATGCGCGAGACCTGTCGGTCGCGCAGCGCTTTGACCGCCATAGCCACGGCCAAAAAGGTCTTACCCGTGCCTGCAGGGCCAACACCCAGAATGATGGTGTTCTTGCGAATAGCGTCCACGTACTGCTTCTGTCCCACCGTCTTTGCCTTGATGGGCTTGCCCTTGGTGGTCACGCAGATGCAATCGTCGCCAAGCTCGGCAAGCTCACGTGCCTTGCCGCTGTCCACCATATCGATGACGTAGCGCACGCTCTGCTCACTCAGCTGACTGTATTTGATCATGTCGGCAAGGTATTCGATCACGGCAGCCCCCTTGTTGACCTGCTCGCGATCCTCACCCGACACGATGATGCTGTCGCCGCCGTCATCGGTCGCACGGTTGCGGATGCTGACACCCATAGTCTGCTCCACCGCTCTGACGTTGACGTCATAGCTGCCGAAAATGGCAGCGGTATCCTCCGAGGAGGCTACCT
>JAZQYT010000052.1:0-7618 GCA_045633665.1 Eubacteriales bacterium
GAGGGGTTGGTTTTCCAAAATCTCGAGTAATTGTAGGGGCGAGAATTTCGGCAAAGCCGGAATATGTGATCGCCAGAGCCTGCGGCAACGAAATTTCCGCTAATTTATCAGCCCCATGGGCTGTTTTTATTTATTCGTAGATCTCCAGCTCGATGATGCTGAACCAGTTCTCGCCCTCACGCCACAGTCTGACGTAGCGAGCAGTTGCGTCAAGATCGGTCAGCGTCAAGAACAGCTCGTCCTTCTTGCCGCTGTAGATGGTGGTGTAGGTCTGCCCATCGGTCGAGATCTCGATACGATAAGGAACCCAGGCGGATTCCAGCATGAGTGTCAAGTCGTTAAAGTGTGTTACACTGCCAAGATCCACCTGCAGCCAGGCCTGACCGGAGGGAAGAGAGCCCCAACGGGTTTCCATATTGCCGTCTGTGGCGTATTCTGGGAGGTATGCACCCTCGTGTGCGGTTGCACTCACAGGCTTTCCGAGTGCCAGATTGCTCTTGATCTCCTGCTCGGGCCGGTTTTGCTTGTCCTGCTCGGTGGCCTCGTATACGCGGAATTCATAGATCGAAACGTAATTGCCCTTGGGAATGCTGATCTTGATAAAGCGCGCGCTCTGACCGTACAGGTTGACAACGCACGCCCCCGTCAAAGCGTCCTGCGTGAAAACGCCCATCTGCGTGTAGGTCTTGCCGTCGTCGGAGACGGATACCGTGAAGGGTGCGTAGATCGATTCCCAGACAATATTGATCTCACCGATCTCATAAGCCTTACCGAGATCCACACCAAAGACGTGGATGGCCTCTGCGCATCCAATGCCGCTCCAGCGCGTGGAGGGAATGCCGTCCACCGCAAAGTTGGCGGTCAGGCTGTCGTTTTCATGGCCGTTGTCAAATGCGGGCTTACCAAGCGCAAGGTTGTCTCTTTGCGGCCGGGGCTTGGGAACGGTATAGGAGTCCTTTTGAATATACGGGAATTCGCAATCGGGCGAGGCGATATTGGTCACGTCACGCAGCACGGCGGGATCAATAACCACAGTGACCTGTGCCTTGATATCGGTTGCGGATGCCGCTATGGAGAAGGTGTATTGTCCGCCGTCAATGACGTAGCGGCTGCCCTTGGTGTCGTAGCTCTCCAGCGCGTCGTTGGTGACGGTAATAGATACGGTTTCGCTCTGACCGGGCTGCAAAAGCGCGGTCTTGGCAAATCCTGCAAGTTCCAGCGCGGCCTGCTCCATGAGTGTTTCGGGCTTGGATACGTAAAGCTGCACGATCTCGCGACCTGCGATCTTGCCTGTGTTTGTTACGGTGCATGTGGCGATCAGCGTGCCGTCGGCCTGCTTCTGTACGTCAAAGCCGGAATAGTCAAAGGTGGTGTAGGAAAGGCCGTAGCCAAATGGGTACGCCACGTCCACGCCAAAGGTGGAGTAGTAGCGGTAGCCCACGTAAATGTCTTCGTAATATACGGTGTCCATGGAATTGCCGGGGAAGTATTCGGATGCGGGGGTGGAGAAATAGGTCGCGGGCCAGGTGATGGTGGTCTTGGCATTCGGGTTTGCGTTGCCGCAAAGCACCTCGGCCACAGCTGTTCCTGTTTTTTCACCCGCAAAGCCTGTCCAAAGGATGGCATCCACGCTGTCCTGCCAGGAAAGCATTTCGATGGGAGAGCCCGTGTTGAGCAGTACGATCACCTTTTTTTCTCTGGCATGGAAGGCAGCGCTGACGCGCTTTACCATGTCTGCCTCGGTTTCATTCAGTAAAAAATCTCCTGCGCCCTCGTGTCTGTCCGCACCCTCGGTCGAGCCGCGGGAGATCACGATCACAGCGGTGTCAGCTGCCTCTGCGCACTCGGCAGCATATGCCTCGGTCACTTCAATATCAAGCGTAGGATCCAGCGCGGAATGCTCGGGGGCATTCTTGAAGGGGTTGGATTTGTAATCATATACGTCAAAAGCGTCGGATTTGTTCAAGCCCTCGGCAATCGAAACGGGCTTTTTGGCAGTCACGGAGCCGGATCCCGCGCCACCGAAAACGGTCGCATAAGCACCGTTGCCGAAAACGGCCAGCGTTTGTTCTCCCGCAAGCGGCAGCGTGCCGTTATTTTGCAGCAGCACCATGGTCTGTGCAGCCGCCTCGGCAGCCAGCTTGCCGTGGCCTGTGTAGTCAATGGTTTTTCTACCCTCAACACCCGTAAAGACGGGGGATTTGACCACAAGCCCCAGCACGTTGGCGCAAGCCTTGTCCAGCATGGTAAGATCCAGCGTACCGTCATTGGCAGCGGCCATGATCAGGGCAGGATCGTCCGCGTTGCCCGGCATGTTGATGTCGTTGCCTGCGTTGACCTTTTCCACCACCGTGCCGCCCGAGCCCCAGTCGGACATGACCATGCCGTCAAAGCCGCGCTCACCGCGTAGGTAGGTGGTCAAAAGGTCGTAGGAAGTGGCCACGCGCGTACCGTTGACTAAGTTGTAGCAGGACATGATGGTGTAAGGATCGGCGTCACGCACGGTCATGCCGAAGGCTTTGAGATAGATCTCGCGCAACGCGCGCTCGGTCACGTTTGCGCTGACGCAGCCGCGTGCGATCTCCTGGTTGTTGGCGACAAAGTGCTTGAGTGAGACGCCCACACCGGTGGATTGGATACCCAGCGTGTAGGCGGTGGCGATGTACGCGGTCAGAATAGGATCCTCGGAGCAGTATTCAAAGTTTCTGCCGCCCAGCACGTTTTTCTGAATGTTCATGCCGGGAGCAAGGATCACGTCTATGTTCTTGACCAGCGTGTCCTGTCCCATGGCCGTGCCGATCTGCGTGGCCAGCGTGGGATCCCAGGAGGAGGACACGTTGATGACCGAGGGATACCACACGGTCGTGTCGTAGCGAAGTCCTGCAGGGCCGTCGTTGACCGTGACCGAGGGAATGCCCAAGCGCTCGATGGGATACGTGCTGCCCGAAGCCCCGATCAGTAAAGCATTGCCCGTGCCCGTAACCATGTGCGCCTTTTCCTCGAGCGTCATGGCAGCCACCACGCAATCGATCGAATCTGCGCTCAGCTGCACAAGTCCGCCCTTGATAGGCAGTGAAAGGGAAGGCGCGGCAAGGCCTGCGGCATCGGTTGCTTCAACCGTTACAAGCAGAGAGTCCTGCGCCTGCTGCTCGGGGCAGTTCAGCGCGATCTCCACCGCGCCCTGCTTTGCAGCAGCAGTCTGCTCGGCAATCACGTTGCCGTCCTTGGAAAGCGTGCAGATAATATCGCCGCCCGTGCCGCCGTCTGCAAGCGTGCAGTCCAGCGTCAGCTTGTAGGCGTTGCCCTCCAAAGCAAGACTGCGTGCGCGCACGGACAGCCCACAAACAGGCGCGGGCGTGGGCTCTGTTTCAAGCTCGGTGTCGGGCGCGGCCTGGGTGCTTTCGGCCGATTCGGACGAGTCCTCTTTGTCGGAAGGCTGCTGCTTACAGGCTGCCAGCTGCAAAAGCAGCGTACCCAGTATGAGCATGCTAAGAATAAATGAAAGAAGTCTTGCGTGTTGTCGTGTCATGGTAAGCCTCCTTTTTGAACTGATTTTATTATACAGCATATCGTAAGGAATTGCAATAGGGCAAGATCAAAGCGGATAAATTCCCGCGCCGTGCAATTTTTCGCGGTATTGGCCGGGCGTCATGCCGGTTTCCTTTTTGAAAAGCTTGGTAAAGTAATGCACGTCCAGAATACCGCAATGCAAGGCAACCGTCTGGATCTGCAGATTGGTGCTTGTCAAAAGGTGTCGCGCGTGCTTCATGCGCTTTTGACGAATAAAGGCGGTCACGGTCTGCCCGGTCTCTTGCTTGAAAACGGTGGAAAGATAGCCGGGGCTGATGCTTTGATGCTTGGCCAGCGAGTGTAGCGAAAGGTCAGCGGAAAGGTCGGAATCAATCAGCAAAATAGCTGTCTGCACCACCTTGGAATAGCTGCGCAGCGAGTGCTGCTGCACCAAAAGGCAGTAGCCGCGGAACATTTCCTGCATCAGCTGTGTGTTTTCAGAAAGGTTTGCCATCAACTCAATGCGACGCGCAAAATCCGAGGAAACGCGGTCAATGTACAAGGGATGCACACCGCCGCTCTCGGCTGCCTTGCGCAAAAGCGTGTTCATAATGATGCAGTAATTTTTGTTATTTCGCAAAGCGTCCGGTACACGTCGCTCGAATTGCTGATCGGATACGGTGGAGAACAATTGGGATTCTACGTGCAGCTGGCCCAAAGAAACCGCGCGGATCAGCTCGTTTTCAAATGCGTAACGCTGCTCCATGGCCTTCATATTCAATAAAACATCGTCAAAGCGGTCGGTATGAAGCGGCTGGTGGATGGGGGAGGGCGGCTGCTTTGCGGGCTGGTTGACGTCCACGATCAAAAAGGAAGGACTGTGCCAAAGCTGCTCGCAAAAGCTGTCCAGCAGCAAAAACAGTGCGTTTTCGCGCTCTAAAATGGGAATTGCGGACACGTACTGCGCAAGGCGCTGCTGCCCCTCGGGGGAAATGCCCAAGCACTCGCCAAGCTCCAGCAAAAGCTGATCGTTCATGGCATTTCGCAAATAAGGGCCGATCAGCATGGCCTGCCCCTCTCCGAGCGCAAAATACACGTAGCAAAAGCCGTGGCTGTCGGTCAGGTGATAGCGCCGGCGTGCCACGGGATTGGGAAGTGTGATGGGGGATGCGGGGACAAAAACACCCGGGACGGTGTCGCGCACGCTTTGCAAAAGCGCGTCGCATAGCTCGGACGAGGGAAGCACCCTTGCCCTGACGTGGCTTTTGCGCAAAGTGTGCAAAAAAAGCTCAAGCGCGGTCTTGTCGGACACGTCGCACCTCCTCTGCTTGCTTTAGTTGGTTGATAAAAATGTCAAGGCCTGAAACTATTATATCCAAAATTTTGTACAAAAAACATATAAATTTGTGAACGATATGAAAAAAATACAAAAATACATGAAAAATATACTCACGCAAAATGTCGAAAAGATTTATACTTAATAATAGCGTAACTCTACCGACTCATTTCATAACAAAAAAAACAGAAAGAGGCAAAAAGCGATGAAAAAACAACCTAAGCTTGACGCAAAGGGCTATCGCAAGTTTGGTATTCGTGACAAGCTGGCGTATGCCGCAGGTGACTTCGGCTGCAACATGGGCTTCTCGCTCAAAGGCACCGTACAAACCTTCTGGCTGGTATTCATGATGATGGAAACCGGTCTGTTCTCCATCCTTCTCCTGCTGGTACAGGCGTGGGATGCGATCAATGACCCGTTGATCGGTTCTCTGATCGACTCCGATAAGAGAAAGTATAAGATGGGTAAGTACAAGACTTACATCCTGATTGGTGCGCTTGGCCTGCTTGTCGGCGGTGCTGCCGTATTCATTCCTTTCCCCCAGGCACCCATCGTGCTCAAGGCAGTTCTGTTTATTTTGGGCTATGTCATCTGGGATGCTGCTTACACCATGGCTAACGTTCCTTACGGCACCATGCTCAACATCGTGACCGAGGATGCAGGCCAGAGAGCACAGCTTTCCGTATTCAGATCCATCGGCGGCGCAGTCGGCGGCATGATCCCCGGCATGATCCTGCCTATGCTGATCTGGCAGAAGGTTACCTATGACGGCACTACCGACTTCCTTAGCAGAATTGAGATCCCCGAAGGCGCAGAAAGCGCATTCGCTCCCGAAAACTTTGCAAAGAACCCCCTTACCGGTGCGGCTTACGAGATCGGTGATCCCGTGCTCAGCCCCCTGACCGGTAAGCAGCTCGAGATCCTGCTTGGTGACAGAGTATTTATCGCAGCGCTCATCATGGGCGTTCTGGGCTTTATCGCATTCCTGTTCATGCTCAAGAACATCACCATCCGCGGCAATGAGTATGCTATGCTCAACCAGGAGGGTGGCGAAAAGGTCAATCTGTTCAAGTCCCTTGGCGCATTCATCAAGAACCGTCCCGCAGTTGGTTGTACCATCGCTGCTATGGGTATGTTCCTTGGTATGCAGTCTGCTACCACCGCAACCACCATCATGTTCGCAACCCACTTCGGTCAGGCTTCTCTGTCCGGTCTGGTACAGATGGTAGGCTTCCTTCCCATGTTTATCTTCATGCCTTTTGCTACCCTGCTTGTAAAGAAGTTCGGTAAGAAAGAGGTTGCAAGCATCGGCTCTATCGCAGGCTTGATCGGCGGCGGTATCCTTTGCATATTCCCGCTGTGTCCCGATAACGTTCAGCTGATCGTTTACATGGCAGGCCTTGTATTCTTCGGCCTTGGCATGGGCTTCTACAACTGCGTATCCTGGGCTATGATGGGTGATGCGATCGACTATTCCGAATGGAAGACCGGCAAGAGAGAGGAAAGCGTTGTTTACGCGCTGCACTCCTTCTTCAGAAAGCTTGCGCAGGGTGTTGGCCCCGCAGCCGTTATCGCGATCATGGGTACTTCTCTGATCGGTTACGAGTCGGCTCTTGGTACCATCGGTCAGTCCGCAGAGACTGCAAGCAGACTTTGCTGGCTGGTTGCAGGTCTGTACATGCTCAGCGCAGTTTGCCAGTTCGTCGGCGTTGCTCTGATCTACAACGTAGATAAGAAGACTCTGGCCAAGATGACGACAGAGCTTGCAGAGAGAAGAGCATCCGAGGAGTAATCCAACATAAATAGTTCACTTTTCAAAGCACCCGACAATTTATATTGTCGGGTGCTGTCTTGAAATATACGCAATTTGGTCATACGCAGGACAAAAATCTGCTGTATGATAGTCATATATTGAATTTTTAGGAGAAAAACTGTGAGAAGCATTATTAATCTCAATCAAAACTGGCTGTTCTGCAAGGATACGGCCGATATTACCGTAAGACAGGGCGAGCAGGTCAATCTGCCCCACTCCTGGAACGCACTGGATGGCCAGGACGGCGGAAACGACTATTTCCGCGGCGCGTGCTTGTACGTCAAGACGCTCTCCAAGACCGATCTGCCCGCAGCAGATTGCTATTATCTGGAGATCCGCGGTGCAAACTCCTCGGCTGACGTGTACGTGGGCGGCGAGAAGCTGGCACATCACGACGGTGGCTACTCCACTTGGAGAGTTGACCTGACGGGCAAGCTGACCGACACCGCCGAGATCGCCATCGTGGTAGATAACTCTCCCAACGAAGAGGTTTATCCCCAAATGGCCGACTTTACCTTCTACGGCGGTATTTACCGTGACGTCAACCTGATCGCGGTCAACAAGAGCCACTTTGATCTGGACTATTTTGGCGGCACAGGCTTTATGGTTACCCCCGAGGTGGACGGCAAGGATGCCAAGGTCAAGCTGCAGACTTGGGTGACGAATGGCGAAGGCCTGAGCGTTCGTTATACTATCACCGATGCGAGCGGCGCAACCGTTGCTGATGCGACCGGTGCAGGCGAGTTGACCTTGGATATCAAGGACGTGACCTTGTGGCATGGCCGCAAGAATCCCTATCTGTATACCGCAACTGCCGAGCTGCTGGGTGCTGATGGGGAAGTGCTTGACAACGTCAGCACGCGCTTTGGTGTGCGCACCTTCAAGATCGATCCCGATAACGGCTTTATCCTCAACGGTGAGGAATACCCTTTGCGCGGTGTTTCCCGTCACCAGGACAG
>JAZQYT010000053.1:0-2616 GCA_045633665.1 Eubacteriales bacterium
AGGGCAACAGAACCCTTGCTCCCTTCGGGGAGGTGTCGCGAAGCGACGGAGGGGATAAAACTATTGAATGTCATATCCTTCACATCTTTAATAGCGAAAAGCAGAAGCCTTGCGACTTCTGCTTCGATTATATTGCCGCTATTTCCGCAGTCCCATGGGCTGCTTTTCTTTCTTTTGCACCTTGCACAAAAAACGCGGATAAGAATCGTATAATATTTCCAAAAAGGGCTTGACAACGCAAAAGAAAAGTGCTATGATATGTTCTTGCTTGATAAGACTTATTTTGAAATGAGGATAAAATTATGACAACCGAGCAACTGATCACACAGATCATTCTCACGGTATCAATATGTATGGTGGCAGGACTCTTGGTCACGCGACTGGTGCGCCTGCTCAACCTCCCCGACGTGACCGCTTATCTGATCGCAGGCGTGCTGGTCGGCACGTTCTGTCTGGGCGGTATTTCGCTGGGCGGCTATTATTTCGGCTACAACGCCGTCGTGTTTGAGCAACAGACGCTCAACGTGGTGTTCGACGTCATCTGCGACGTCGCCCTCGGCTTTATCGCGTTCGCCATCGGCAGCGAGTTCCGTTGGGCGCAGCTCAAAAAGACGGGTAAGGCAGCCACGGTCATCGGCATCATTCAGGCTGTTGCAGCCACGCTGCTGGTCGATGCTGCGCTGATCGGCACGCATTTTCTCTTGCTGCACACCACAGGCAAGGACATCCTGCCCCTACCTGCAGCCATTCTGCTTGGTGCCATCGCCTCGGCAACCGCACCCGCGGCTACGCTGATGGTCGTGCGCCAGTATAAGGCAAAAGGCCCTTTGACAAGCATCCTTTTGCCCATCGTAGCGCTTGACGATGCAGTCGGTCTTGTGTTGTTCGCGGTTTCGGCAGGCGTTGCCAAGGCCATGATCAGCGGCGAGGTCTCGGTGCTCTCGATTGTAGTCGAGCCGCTGGTAGAGATCGTACTTTCCCTGGTGCTTGGCGCGGTGATCGGCTTTGCCTTGACCTTTGCAGAAAATTTGTTCCATTCCAACTCCAACCGCCTCTCTCTCTCGATCGCATTCGTGTTCGTCACGGTGGCGGCCTCCATGCTGCATTTTGAGATCGGCGGCGTACACGTCGGCTTCTCGTCGCTCCTGACCTGTATGATGATGGGTACCGTTTTCTGCAACTTCTGCCCCTGCTCCGAGGAAATGATGGAGAGAACCGACAAATGGACCAAGCCCATTTTCATTCTGTTCTTTGTTATCAGCGGTGCAGAGCTGGATCTCTCGGTCTTCCTGCAGCCCATCTTCCTTGTGATCGGCGTGGTGTACATCCTGTTCCGCTCGCTCGGTAAATATTTCGGTGCGCTCGGCAGCTCGGCCATGATGCGCTCCGATCCCACCATCCAAAAATATCTGGGCATCACGCTTTTGCCGCAGGCAGGCGTGGCGCTGGGTATGGTGACTACGGTCTGCGCGGATGCATCTCTTGCAGGCGTCAGCAATACGGTGCGCTTTGTCGTGCTGTTTGCCGTGCTGGTTTATGAGATCTTTGGCCCTGTGCTGACCAAGTGGGCGCTGACGCGCGCAGGCGATATCACCGCCAAGCCGGAGGGCAAGACCGCCCGCAGGCACAACGCCTCGCACGCATCCAAGCATGCAAAATAAGTTCCCCCCACACGCTTTTGACACGTCTGTGTCAGAAGCGTGTCTTATTTTGTCATAAAACTTGAAAATTTATGAAATTTCGTTCATTTTGCCTATTACAAAATGAAGAAAAAAATGTTATAATAAATAGTAGCGGAAAGAAAGCGCGTATAAAAAGGAGGCACATCTATGTTTTCGATCGGTGACTATATGGTTTACGGCATCAACGGCGTATGCCTCGTGCAGGACATCTGCGCCTCGCCCTTTGATAAAAAAGACAACCGCACCTTCTATCAGCTCAAGCCCTTGGGGGCAACGGCAGGATCTGTGATCTATACCCCCACGGATAACGCCCAAGTGCTTATGCGCCCCTTGATGACGCAGGCGCAGGCACAGGAGCTGATCGAAAAAATGCCCGGGCTGACGCCCCTGGAGGTGCCGACGGAGAAGATGCGCCGCGATCTGTACAGACAGATCATGCAAACGTGCGATCCCGAGCAGTACGTGCGCCTGATCAAGACGGTCTACCGCCGCCGCATCGATATGATGCAGCAGCATAAGCGCCTGAGCGAAACCGACTCGGATTTTGAGCGCAACGCAAAGCTCAGCTTGTACCACGAGCTTTCCGTGGTGCTGAACGTGCAGTTTGCCGAGGTCGAATCCTACCTGATCGACCGCCTCGAAACAGCATAAAAAGCAAAGGAACAAAATACACAACGAAAAAAAGGCTGCGAAAATCCAACGCAGCCTTTTTCTATGCAAAAGCGCACATGCTTGCCGCATATGTCATATGATGATAAACGATATGTTAAAAAATAAACAAACAGTATAGTGACGCGCGCGAAAACGGAATGCCGACGTTTTCACGCGCCTGTCCGGATATAGACACATCACGCACGAGTGTGCCATGTCACCCGGCCACGCGCATGCGCACGCGGGTATACGCGTATATATGGAAGAAAAACGGCAAAATTTT
>JAZQYT010000054.1:0-6036 GCA_045633665.1 Eubacteriales bacterium
TGAACGCGTCGTCGTAATAGTCGTTGTAGACCTCACCCGAGAATGCGTAAGAGCCGATCTCGGTTACCTTGGACAGGTCGATCTCTGACAGAGAGCAAGCGTTATAGAACGCGTAATCACCGATCTTGACGCCCTTGCCCATGCTCACGCTCTGCAGCTTGACCGCACCAAGGAAGGCGCGGTCGCCCACGGTGACGTTGTCGCCAATGGTCAGCGAGGTCAGGGGGGATTCGAATGCAACGTGGTAAATGGTGGTGAAGACGTCGTTAGGCAGCGTTTCTGCCTCGATCTTCATATTGCTGTAGGTGTTGAGCGCGAATGAGCCATCGCCAAGAGTGACGTTGTTGCCAACCGTCACGCTTGTAAGCTTTTTGCACTCTGCAAATGCGCCGCGCCCCGTGGTGATGCTGTCGGGCAGGGTGACGCTTGTCAGAGCAGAGCCCGAGAACGCGTAAGCACCGATGTAGTCCAGGTGATCAAACGAGGGAGCGGTGGTAAGGCCTGTGTTTGCAAAGGCGTAATCACCGATCTGCGCAAGATCTCCCAACGTGACGCTCTTGAGCTTTGCGCAATCCGCAAAGGCATAGGGATCAAGCTTGGTGACGCCGGGCAGCACCACGGATGTGATGTTGGCGTTTCCGGAGAATGCGCCTGCGCCAATGGTGGTCACGTGCAGGTCAGTAGGAGCAAATTCGCCCTTGGTCGCGGGTGCGACAAGGATCAGCGTGCTGCTTGTCTTGTCAACAATGTAGGAGAGGTTTTCACCCGTGATAAAGCGGGAGTTGTCCTTGTCAATGGTAATGGAGGAAAGCTTTGTGCCGCCAAACGCGTTTTCGTTGATGACCGCAACGTCCTTACCCAGCGTGATCTTTTCGAGCTTCTTTGCGTCGCGGAATGCACCGGTCGGGATGACCGCTGTGTTGAGCGATACCTCGGTCAGCGATTCGCAGCCCGCAAAGGCGTATTGGCCGATCTTGTAGATGGGGGCTTCGATGGTCAGCTTGCGCAAGGAGGAGGCGTTTGCAAAGGCGTGCATACCGATCGACTGAATGCTCTCGGAGAGCTTGACCGTAGTCAGCGAGCGGTTGCCTGCAAAGGCAAAGTCCGCAATCGCAACGGCGCTGTCGAGCGAAAGCGTTCCGGTCAGCGCGCAGCCCTCAAAGGCGCTTTCGTTGATGAACTTGACGTTTTCAAGTCCCACCACGCTCTTGAGCGCGGTACAGCCGTAGAATGCGCCCCAGTCGATACGCGTCAGAGTGGAGGGGAGTACCACGCGCTCCAGCGCGGTCAGATTTGCAAAGGCGTAGGAGGAAATGGTTTCCACACCCTCGGGAATGACGACCTCCTTGATGGTGTCGTCACCGATGTACCAGATCTTGGAGGCTTCGGGATTTTCCTCGGTGATCTCCTCGGGGAGCTTGTCAATGTAATCGTAGTTGGAGAATGCGAACTGTCCGATCTCGGTCAGCGACAGGCTTTCGGGAATGACCACCGTGCCGCCAAGGCCGAAGTAGTTCTGCAGCACAGGGCCGGAGGTCACGTAAGGATCCTTGACCTCAATGCTGATCGATTTGGAGTAATAGGTGGATTTGCCGTCCAGCATCACGGTCGCGGAAATCGAGGCAAAGCCCTCGGCCTGCGCTGTGATGGTGCCGGTCTTCTCGTCCACCGTGACGATATTGGGGTTGGAGGATTCAAACACCACCTTGGTATCGTCCGGGAAGTATGCGTCCAGCTTGTAGCGGACGGTGACCGACTCGGAGGGGAACATTTCCAAAGCATAGTTGGTCGAGCCGAACTTTGCCTCGTCGCCCGTTACGCCCAGATCGCGGTCGGACGAGTTGACAAAGTAGAAGGCCTTATCTACATAGTAGCCGGTCAGGTCAAAGAACTCGGTCACGGGCTTGTCGTACTGCACGTAGCCAACGTCGCCCTCGGAGAGTACCTTGACGCGGAATTCATAGAAGTTTTTGTTGTTATAGGGATCTGTGATACGGATACGCGTCAGCGTGCCGGGGGTTACGGCCACCAGCGTGTTGCCCACCACCTTGACGTTGTCCGGGTTGAAGGTCACGTAGTCCAACAGATCTGCCCAGGAGTCGTCGGGGTAAAGCACGGGGTTGAGCTCGTAGGTCTGGTTGGGCGAGAGCGTCAATGTAGGCATATCCTGCTCTTCGGAGGGAACAAAGTCCTCAAATTCGGGCAGGTAGAAGTCCACGTACTCATCGGGCAGGCCGATCTCATAGGTGGCCTCGTTCATGGCATAGTCGTAGCAGGTCAGCGCGAAGGTGTTCTTGTGCGCAGCACCCGATTTGATGTCGTCAATGTAATCGGTCAGCTCAATGATGACCTCGGTGGTAGAGTTATATTCGGAGTAGATGGCGGTCACGTACTTGCCAAAGGATTTGAATATGTATCCGGATTCCTCCAGCCCCACGTAGCCTGCCTGCATGCCCATTGCGTAGTGGTTGTCGTAAATGGAAACCTTTGCATAAAGGCGGTTGATCTTTTCGGCCTTGTCGTATTCGGTGTAGAACACGGTGTCGGTCACGGCGGGAGCTTCGAAGTCGGTGTACAAGGGGAAGGTCATGGTGTTGCGCAGGTTGGTGTCTGCGCCGCCGTCACCGTAGTCGAGCAGGCCCTTGATGGTAACGGTATATTTGGTGTTGTTTTTCAGATTCTGTTCGATGGCGGAGAAGCCAACGTCCAGATTTGCGGGGAAGATGGTCGCACCGCCGTCCGAATAGGCCTTGCGGATCCATTCCTCGGTGCGCTCAAATACCACCTCGCCCGTGGAATCCTCGGTGATGGTGATGTTGATCTCCTTGGCACCGCGCAGCATACCCAGCCATACGTATTCCAGCGAGTTGATCGCACCCTCCTGGTTGGAAAGCGAGATGTAATCGCGGTTTGCCGAGATCTTCTTGGATGCGGGATCCTGCAGGAAGTAGAAGGAGCCGAGATAGCTGATGTAGTCGCCGTACAGGGAGCCGATGGGACGGGATGCGTAAGCATCGGGCATGGTCTTGTCCTCAAAGTCGATGGCATCGTCCAGCTCGTCCTTGTTGGTTTCAAAGTATTCGATATCGAACATGGGAGCGCGCGTCCAGTCGCCGTAGAATGCAAGGAAGGGGCAGCCTAAGTCAACCGTACCCTCGCCCTGCGCGTCAAGCTGTACAAAGCCCTCAACGTACATGCCGTTCTCAAAGGAGTCGTTGAGGTATTTTTTGTCCGCGTCGCTCAGCGTAATGGTCAGCTCAACGTCTGCGGTCGCGCCTGCGCCCACGGTCACCGACTGTCCGTCCTGCGTACCGCCGCTGACTGCGGTGACCACCACGTCAGCGCCCTCGAGCAGGTATCCCTCCTCGGTCACGACCGTCTTGCCGTCCACCGTTTTGGTTTCGCTGACGCCCTCGGTCATGACGATGGCCGAAACATCATAGGTCAGTGCGGTCGAGCCGAAGTTGACGATCGAGAATTTGAGTACGTAAACGCCCTCTTTTGCAGGATCGTCGCCAAGCTCGATCTTGGATTTATCCATGACGGAGCCGTCTTTTCTGCTGTAGGTCTGCAGATAGGCGGTGGTCAGCGCACATTCGTCCAGGTTGGCAAGGCCCGCGCCCTGCTTTCTGACCGAGTAGGGCAGGCCGTTCTTGCCCAGCACCACGTCCGCGGTGGACATGAGCAGGCGATTGACAAGCGCAGCGACCTCAACGTCATTGTTTGCGATGGCGGGGAAGTTTTCCTTGACGTACTGGCGCAAAAGTGCCACAACGCCGGACATGTTGGGTGTTGCCATGGACGTACCCGAAATGCGGTCGTAATCCTGACCGGGAACTGCCGAGAGGATCGAGCCGCCATGCGCGGTGATCTCGGGCTTGATCTCAAGGTCAGGGGTGGGACCCCAGGAGGAGAAGCCGGACATGAAGGGACCTGAGGTCTGCGCACGGCTGAAGGTGATGGTACCCTTGCCTGCGGCCTCCAGCATTTCACCGTCATCCTGGCTGATCGAGCAGGAAGGGATGGTAGCATCGCCCACGTTCATACGGATCTCACCGGAAACGTTGTTATATACGATCACGGCGGCAGCGCCCTTCTGCTGCGCGACGTTGACCTTTTCTTCAAAGGTGGTGGAGCCTCTTGCAACAAGCACGACCTTACCGGTCACGTCAATGCCTGTATAGTCTGCCGAGCGGCCCGCACCGGGGATGACGACGAATTCCAACTCCAGGGAGTCTGTACCCTCGGGCAGGATGTCCTTGATCAGCTCTTTGGCCTCGCCCGCTCTGTCGGCGGAATCGGTGAAGTAGATGATCTTGCCGTTATACATCATGTAAGGCGTCTTTGCGCCCTCGATCGAGGCCACGCAAAGTGCGCCTGCGTAGGTGGAGGGAGAACCGACGGTTGCGGAGTCGGGGTTGGAGGTCAGTCCCAGGTTACCGTTCTTCTCCGAGCCGTAGGTGGAGTTGTAGCTGTTGGATGCCGCAACCACAAGGCTGATGCCTGCCTCGCGGATATGATCGTAAACGCCCGAGATCTGCTCCTTTTCGCTCTCTGTCGAGAAGCCGCAGGAGGTACCGATCGAGAGGTTGATGACGTCAACGCCCAGCACAACGCAGTCCTCCAGCGCACCGAGGATCCAGGAGGTACGCGCCTGCGTGTCGGTATCCGAGAAGATCTTCATGGATACCAGCTGCGAGTTGGGAGCAACGCCCGTGATGGTATCGTCACGGCCCGTGATAATGCCGGATACGTGCGTGCCGTGGTCGGACTGAATGGGATAAACGTCAGAATCCCTATCCGCGTAGTCAAAGCTGTAGGGGACCTTTTCGCTGATGTACACGTCGGAGGCGGTCAGACCGTTTTGGATACCGGAGGCCTCGGTCTTGCCAACCAGCGCCTCAACGTCAGCAAAGGTCATGCCCAGCTTGCTGCGGTCAGCGGTAAAGTTTTCCACGGAAAAGGCGGTGTGGTAGTAGTCAAGGCCTGTGTCCAGGACTGCCACGACCATGCCCGTGCCGTCGTATGCAAAGTTGGAGGAGTCGAAAATACCGGTTTCGTACACGTCCACCGTATTTTCTACCAGTTGCGTTTCTGCGGGCAGGTAGACCTCGCCCACGATGGGCGTTGCCTTGCCGTCGAGCAGCTCGTCGACCTTTGCAAGGTCGCCTGCCTTGACGGTGATCTCAAAGCCGGAAAGCACGGTGTTGTACTCCAGTCCAAGCGTATAGTCCACGCCTGCAGCGTCAAGGTCGGCAAGCAGAGAGGTCTGCTTGGCTGCGATCTGTTCCTTAACGGCATCTGCCGCCTCGGACTTGGCGTATTCGGAGAGCGACAGGTCTGTGTCAGCCTCCTTGTAGGCCTGCATCACGCTGGGGAGATCGGTTTTGATGATCAACGAGATGATGTCCGTGTCCGATACGGTGTCGGGCAGCTTATGTACCACCTTGCTGTCCAAAAGGCTTTCGGTGTTGGTTTGAATATCACCGTCAAAAAGGCCGATGTAGTCGGTCTTTTCCGAGCCCGTGACGGACAGCGAGGACATGGTCAGAAGCGTGGACAGCACCATAAGAAGGGCTATGATGCTCGTGATCACTCTTGCGATTGTTTTGCTGTTCATTTGGTGTTCTTGCCTTTCATGAATTTGTTCGTTTTTTTTACTCAATTCGTAAAAGAGGTAAAAATGTCAATATACATTATTATTATATCACATTTCGCGCGCGCGTGCAAGTATAATATTATGAATTATATTTGTATATATAGCATAAAATAAGCGAGGTTTGATTAAAGATTGCGCGGTAGAAATACAAAATTCGGCAGACGGTTGTATATTGAAAATTAAGGTCTTGATTTTTCGGGCGGTTTGTGATACAATAGTACCAACAATTACTATTTTATAATCGGAGAGTCTGCGCAGGCGGAATTTTCCGAGTGACAATGCTATAGCCGAAGAGAGCCGAACTCATACGCCCTGCGGCGAGAATTTTTCGCGTCTTTCGCCAAATCTCATCTCGCAAGATGCGTATCTTGCTTCGA
>JAZQYT010000055.1:0-3134 GCA_045633665.1 Eubacteriales bacterium
TGTGGAAGAGGGTACGCACAAGGAATTGACAGAAAAAGGCGGCATGTACGCAGATCTTTACAAGCTGTATACGGCCGATTGAGGAGTTAAATATGGAAAAAGAAAAAATTGCCCGCATCAACGAGCTTGCGCACAAGGCCAAGAGCGGTGAGGCGCTGACACCCGAGGAGCTGGAGGAGAGAGCGGCACTTCGTACCGAGTATATCCGCGAATTCCGCGCATCCATGACAGGCATTCTGGATAACACGGTGATCGTGCGCCCCGACGGTACACGCGAGCAGGTTTCCGACCGCAAGGATACGGACAACAAATAAAAACACATCTTTGATACAAAAAGCCCTTTACAATAAGGGCTTTTTGTGTTATACTGAACGCATAGTGTAAGGAAAGGAGTGCACGCAATGCAGGAGAAAAAAAGAAATTTCAAGCCGCTTTTGATCGTTGGCACCGCATCATTGTATCTGATCATTTTTCTGTGTGCGTGTGTACTTTTAATCGGTGTACTGTTGCGTGCCTGCTCTATGGTAGAAGCGCCCGAAAAGCCAAAACCCGAACAGCAAACGGCAATTGATACTGAGCATACGACCGAGGACTTGATTACCGAATCCGAGCAGACCACGCAAACTCCCGTTCCCGTGCCACCTGACGATTGGTACGGCTATGAGTACGGCTTGGAAACCGTGATAGAGGACTCCTATCTGCAAACCATCACGTTCTGTGCAGAGCGATTTTGCTTGCCTTACGATTCCGAGATCGCTTCAATAGACGGTACTGTCCAACATGGCAGAATCACCCTGAACGGCCAGCGGTACGATGATATTGCGCACAATGTGGAAATGCTTGCACAGTTCAGCGACGATTTTCTTCAATTCTATGCAGACTCCCCCGCCGAGCTCTCGATCATTCAAAGAATACAGCGCACCAAAGCTTGCTCTGTAATACGAAATCCGTACGCGGAAGGCACATGGGAGCAGATAGCGATATACCGCATTGAAAATTCGTATTACTTCGTGTTTTTCGATCAAAGCGGCACGGTGGAAAGGATACACTCGGCCGAAATCCGATACACCAAGGTGGACGAAATCTATGAATCGGGGCTGGGTAAGCATCTGATGATCGGTATAGAAGACTATATGGAAGAGCAAAGCGCGTTTATCTATCCTGAGCCAACTTCATTCGCCATCAAGCTTTATCAAATCAAACAATACGGATTGCAACCGATGCTGGTCAAATTCAATGCCAAAGACTACTACTATGCTTGCGCATATTACACTCCAACGCATACGCATCCGGAAATTGAAGCTTTCCAATTCTGTTGCAAGGATCAATACGTTTGGGTCAGATACGAAAACCCGGAGCAGATAGCCCAATCCCATAACGGCATGGAATTTCTTTGTGCTTTTCAGGTCAACCGAACGCTGTTTTGCGAAGACATTGGAGTAAAGGCCGGCTTATCCAAGGATCTTGCAAACTTCCACCGCTACACACCCGTATTTGAAAACGGCTTCAACACAGCGACCGCTATCCCCTTTGACCAATGCTTTATCTACATCAACGTATCAAATCACGAAACGGCATACCATTCTACAGACCTGTTTGACCATGAGCATATGATATTTGACTGCGTCGAGCTTGACGGACAGTACTATGTACCAATCCATCTTTACACCGTAGATGCCGACCAAATACGTCGGGACAACAACTTGCTTGAAGAGGAGCTCGGGTCGTACCACGACCGAGTCATGAAGGTCATGATCGCGGACAAATACAGCGTTTACGTTTCCCAAACCGGCTCAACCAAATATTACGGTTTGATCCCTTTGGAGGATATGCAAGACATGATTTCTGAATGAGAAAATACAAAAAGCCCTTTACAATAAGGGCTTTTTGTGTTATAATGTAGAATGAATAAATATATTAGGATAGGTAATTATGCAACTGACTTTCCCGTATACGGCACAATCGAATAGTCCCACCGACACCGAGGGTTTGGGCGCTGCTTTGGCATGCGCTCTGCAAGAGGATTCGATGCTTCCCCGTTTCGTTGCACTGTACGGTGATCTCGGTGTGGGCAAGACCGCGTTTACGCGCGGCTTTGCATCCGTCATTTCTCCCGACAGCCTTGTGCGCTCCCCCACCTTTACCTTAGTAAACGAATACCGCAATAAGACCACTAAGCAATCGCTGTTTCATTTCGATATGTACCGCATCGACTCGGAGGACGATCTGTACTCCATGGGCTTTGACGATTATCCCGACCGCGGCATTTGCATTGCAGAGTGGTGCGAAAAGATCCCCTATGCGCTGCCCTTGCACTATCTGCGCGTCACCATCACCAAAAATGACGTCGGACAGCCGGACAGTCGCGAGATCTTGATAGAAAGGATCTGACAGATGAAGATTTTGGCTCTTGATTCCACCGCCGTTGTCGGCACGGTGGCACTGTGCGAGGACGAGCGTCTGATCGCACACTATACACTCAATACGGGTAACACCCACAGCCAGACGCTGCTGCCTATGATAGAATCCGTCCTGCGCTCGGCCGAATGGACGGTGGACGACGTTGAATTGTTTGCCGTCAGCCAAGGCCCCGGCTCGTTTACGGGCGTGCGCATCGGCATTGCCACGATCAAAGGATTGGCCTTTGGCAAAAATATTCCTTGCGCGGGCGTGTCCACGCTCGATGCTCTTGCATATAACCTGCGTTACTTGAACGGCATTATCTGCCCTGTCATGAACGCGCGACGCGCACAGGTCTACAACGCGCTGTTTTCCTGCAAGGACGGTCAGCTGACGCGTCTTTGCCCCGACCGCGCGATCTCGATTGCTGAGTTGGACGAGGAGCTGGCCGCGATGGATCAGCCGGTTTACTTGGTCGGTGACGGCTATGATATCACGCACGAGGGCTTGCAAAAAGCCACCGCCCTGCCCGTTCCCGAGGAGCTGCGCTGCCAGAGCGGCTACAGCGTAGCGCTGTGCGGACTTGCGGCATACAAGAACGGTGATGCCACGGATGATACCACCCTCGCTCCCGTTTACCTTCGCCCCTCGCAGGCAGAGCGCGAGAGAAACGAGCGTCTTGCCAAGCAAAATCAATAATCACAAATAAAGAGAGGAACACAGAATATGCTTAT
>JAZQYT010000056.1:0-13162 GCA_045633665.1 Eubacteriales bacterium
CGTAGCACGCGCAGTTCGCGAGGCTAAGGCAGGTAAGATCGAGTACCGTCTTGACAAGACCAACATCATTCACTGCCCCATTGGCAAGGCATCCTTCGGCGCTGAGAAGCTGCAGGAGAACTTTGACACTCTGCTGGGTGCCATCATCAAGGCAAAGCCCGCAGCAGCAAAGGGTCAGTACATCAAGAGCTGCGTTGTGGCTTCCACCATGGGCCCCGGCGTAAAGGTCAACGGCGCAAAGCTTGGCTAATTGCTTTTGAGTAATAGAAAAACGCACGATGCAGATGGGGGGATACTCTTTACGGAGTATCACGCCAGTTCTATTCGCCTGCGGCGAGTTCTATTGCTGCGCAGTGATATTCGGCTGTCGCCGAGTGTTATTTGCTTCGCAAGTTTTAAGGCGAATAGAATATCACTGTGAGGCAAAGCCGAACAATATCACTGCCCGAAGGGCAATATCACTCTTTGCGTAGCAAAGAATATCACTCACATATAAAGCAGAAAAGAGAGAGCTTCACGGAAATTTGTTTCCGCGTTACTCTCTCTTCTGTTTTTATCGCCAGTTTCGCATTTGTTTAACAAATGCCTCTGGCTATGCCCATACCCTTATTTTATTTCTCCGATAAGGACATCAGCCAATGCATCGTGCGTTTTTGCCTTTAGGCAGTAATCGCAACGCATTAAAGTTTGCACTCACCTCACCCCGACGGATCGCCTCCACAGGATGAAAGTTTTCGCCCGCCTTTTCAGAAAGGCATGGTGGCGTGTGAATGTTGTTATACTTTCGAGTGTCAGTGACGCCACCTGATGCTGAATTTTGAAAAATTCAGCATCCAAAAGTCAACCGGCAGAGCCCTCCTCGCCTCCGCAGAGGCGAAACCTAACCACGCTGTTTTTGGTTCTTTTTGCAGCTCCTTGCTCAAAAAGAACGGAAACGGTTTCCTCACATAATATCCCGAGCGTACGACTCATTATAGCGCTGTTAACTTATTAGACCGGGAACACCATCATCGGCTCTCTCAGTCGTGATTATAGCATATCATTTTTTGAGTGATATTTCGGCTTCGCCGAAGTGATATTGCTCAGCTGCGCTTCGCAGTGATATTTCGGCTTTGCCGAAGTGATATTGCTCAGCTGCGCTTCGCAGTGATATTTCGGCTTCGCCGAAGTGATATTCTATTCGCCGTAGGCGAATAGAGTTGGAATCCTGTTCCGATTTTATCGAAACAGGATTCCGTACCCCCAACCGACTCTTCCGCCTGATTTCAATCTCTCAACAAACGCGCGACGCAGGGAAGTATCGGTGGGTAAGCGGTCGGGATTGCGCTCATTGGTGTCGAATAAGCACCAAAGGCTCTCACCGTCCGAGTCGTCCCAGGAAAGGATCTGGAACTCCTGCATGAAACGGCGCACATTGCTTTTTTCGGACACGAATTCGGTCATGCGCGGATAAAGCAGCCAGGAATGGCATACGAACGGCACTTTGCCGTCGGGACATTGGCCTTGGGGCAGCTGTGGCCCGAAAAATGCCTTGGCACGCGCAAAGGAATCCTCGTAGAGCGCAGGGGAAAGCGGCTGCCCGGAGCGCGGGATGTGCATATTCAGCACCTTGCTCTCCTTTCCGAGTGTGATGCCGTCCTTTTGATACTCTCGCCCGAAATCCACGATCTCAAATTGCAATCTCCCCAGCGCAAAGCGCGTCATTTTGAACCAACCCGGCATCCAGAAAGCCACAAACATGCCACGCACACCGCGTACAAGCTTGCATTCCTCCAGCTTGTATTTCAAATCCAGCATGGAATCGTGCCAAATTACGTCATCGATTCCGCGCTCTGCGTAAAGCGCGCGCAACTTCTTGGAAAGGCAAATGAACAGCAAAAGATCGGTGGTGTGATTGTGTACGCCGGCAAGCCGTGCCGCCTTTTTGCTTTGCGCGGTCAGCGCGCCATAGTCGCAATCAATATTCTCGTCATAGGCCGCGATCGCACCCTCAAATTGCTCCTTCGCCTCGGGGGTGGCCATAACCGTGTCGTAAGCGGACAACAAACACACCGCGTCCGTTTGGTCGTAGTCAAAATTCTTAAAAAACCAAGTCAAATATTCTCGCATAGCATCCCCCAATCAGCGGAACAGGATGCCAAAGCCATGCCCGACGCGACCTCCGTTTTTCAGGTGAGAAACGAATGCACGGCGCAAAGAGGTATCGGTGGGCAAGCGGTCGGGATGCTGCTCCAGCGTGTCAAACAGACGCCAGAGATCCTCACCGTTGTTGTGACTGCTTTCTATGATAGTGAATTCCGAGAGGAATTTATAGGTGTTGAGATGCGTGGGCACAAAGCTTGCCGTGTCGGGGTAGAGTAGCCAGGAATGGCACACAAAGGGAGCGGGCTGATCTGCGGGGAAGGTTGTCTTGTAAAATTCTTTGGCGCGTGCAAAGGAGTCCTCGTAAAGTGTGGGGGAGAGCGGCTCTCCCGAGCGCGGAATGTGCATGTTGATGACCTTTTGCCCTTTCGTGACCTTGATGCCGTTGCCTTCAAAATCATTTGGCATGTCTATTAGCTCAAACTGCAATCTACCCAGCGCAAAGCGAGTGAGATTGAAAAAACCGGGGAACCAGCCTGCCACGAAAGAACCGCAGATACCGTACACCACGCGACATTCATCCAGCTTGTACTTGAGGTCCAGCATGGAGTCGTGCCAGATGGACAGGTCTATACCGTGTTGCTCGTACAAGTGGCGTAGATGCTTGGAGAGCATGATGAACAAAAGCAGATCTGTGGTGTAGTTATGAATGCCCACAAGTCTGCCCGCCTGTTGCGTTTTTTTCATCATATTTCCGTAATCGCAGTTGCAGTCGGCAACGTAAGCGGCAAATGCTTGCTCAAAGATAATACGTGCATCGTCGCAGGCGCAGATCTTGTCAAAGGCGTCCAGAAGGAAAACTGTGTCCTCGGACGAATAAGAAAACTCGGCAAAAAACTCCTCAAAATATTTTCTCATATGTGGGAATCTCCTGTTTGATCAGATGAATTTTACTGCCGTACCGTAGGCCATGATCTCGGCAGCACCGTCCATGACGGCAGAGGAGGCGTAGCGCACGCCAACGATTGCATCCGCACCCATGGCCTCGGCTTTCTCAATCATGCGATCGGTGGCCTTTTTGCGTGCATCGTTCATCATTTCGGTGTATCCCTTGAGCTCACCGCCCACAATGGTCTTGAAGCTTGCTGCAATGTCACGGCCAATGTGCTTGCTTTGCACCGTGCTGCCGTCCACCAGCCCCAGCGTTTCCAGCTGCTTGCCCGTAATATAATCCGTCGTATAAATTTTCATAGGAAGCCTCCTTATTTGTACTACATTGATTTTAGCATACCATAGTGCTTTTGTCAATGAAAAAATGCCCGAAGACTGCACGGTGCGCAATTTATCATGCCCTCATTGGCCATGCCGTATTGACAAATAGCGGTTTTCGTGGTATAATTAGGTTTCAAGCAGCCAACTGTACGGCCGCCATCATTTACTCAAGGAGGAAATACATTTTGAAAAAGCATCTCTCTCTTATCCTTGCATTGCTCATGATCCTGGCAGCACTTGCTGCCTGCGACAATGGCGAAAATACGCCCGAGCAGACCACCGATGCAGCAACCACAGCTCCCGAAGCAACCACTCAGGCTGCTACCGAGGCTCCCACAGTTCCCGAGGCTTCCGAAGAGCCCACCACCGAAGCACCCGCTACTACCGACGCGGAAGAATCTACACTCAACGAGCTGGGACATCCCTATGAGATCATTGACGTCCCCGTAGGCTATGCCGGCAACAAGATGCTGCGCGGCTACAATGCTTCCGGCTGCTTCTACTACGACGAGGATCTGAACTGCCTGTACTCCGACGAGGACAACAACATGCTCATCGTCACCAACGACACCATGGAATCCGGCACGCTGACCGCCACCTTCCTCTCCGCTCCCGGCTACGTTAACGACAACGGCATCGTATTCGGTATGGAGGAAAGCCTGGAGGACGAATACTACTTCTGGGAATACGGCCCTGCTTACTACTTCCTCTTTATCTGTGACGCGCAGCGCCTGTACCTTGCAAAGGCAGGCTACAACGGCCAGGCTTGGACCGAGCTTTACGTGACCGATGAACCCGTAACCGATTACACCCACGGTGAGACCAACATCACCATCACGGTTGAATTTGATGGTGAAGGCTCTATCAAGTGCTATGCAAACGGTGAGCTTTTGATCGACTACGTGGATGACGATCCCATCAAGGGCAACCGCTACGGTGTACGCTGCGAGGTCTTTGGCGTGGAATACTACAACATCCAGGCAGAGCACGACTAAGCAAAAAAGCAGACCGAAAGGGATGCTTTCCATCATGATAAAACCCTGACAGGTTTGGCGTGATACTCTTATCGGAGTATCACGCCAGTTCTATTCGCCTACGGCGAGTTCTATTGCTTCGCAGTGATATTCGGCTTACGCCGAGTGATATTCGCTTCGCGAGTTTTGGAGGCGAATAGAATAGCACTGAAGCCGCAAGGCTTCAATATCACTATTGCGTAAGCAATAATATCACTCCGACGAAGTCGGAATATAACTTGACTAACCATCAACTTTTGTGTATAATATTGGTAGGGGTGATATTATGTCAAATAGCATTTTAAGAGACAAAGCAAAGAATTTTGCAAAGAATATTGTTTTCCTTTGCCGTAATATGAAGGCAGAGCACAAAGAAACGGTGCTTATAAATCAGTTGTTGCGTTCGGGCACTTCCATAGGAGCAAACATTCACGAGGCTCAATATGCACAAGGCACGAAGGATTTTATATCCAAGCTTGAAATTGCGCAAAAGGAATGTTATGAAACAGAATATTGGCTTGAACTTTTATTTGAAACCGGTTGTATTGAAGAATCCGCATACAAAGCTATTCAAAACGATTGCGGAGCTATTCGACGAATGCTAATAGCCTCACTAAATACAATTAAGGCAAAACAAGAATAGGGGTATGGGCTTAGCCCTGTGCCCTTGTAATACAAAGGCGAAACTCGCGATAAAAGAAGAATGATTATGGAAAAAACGGCAAAAGCAACAACAACTGTTAGTTACATACTTTCGGGGATTTTGTGGCTCTTGGGAATACTTACATTATTGTTTAATGTTTTGGGACTATGGGCTGCTTGGCACCTCGCCGGGTTTGGTTTTATCTTTTATATCCCTGTTCCAATAATCCCTGCAATTCTTTCAATTGTTTTTTCTTGCATTTCAAAAGAAACCAAACTAATTGTTATGAATTGTATCTCAGTAGTCGTTTCTATAGGATTTATACTTTTAACGATATTTGTATCCTCCACGTGGTTTTGGTAAAAGTAACCCCGACAGACTTTTAAAAAATCTGTCGGGGTTACTTATTTGTTTACAGCGGGACAATTATTAACCAACTGATCATAATTTCTCCGATAAGAACATCACGCTTTTTCCTGTCAGGGTTTTGTGTTTTACGGGGATTTTTTGCAAATCATCCACTTGCCATTTTGGAGCTCGGCATATTCACCGCAATTCAAATCGGATAATGCAACTACGTTCTTATCAACGCTTATGATTTCTGACAAAGAAACCACCCTTGCCTCTTCTGATATATGATTTTCACCGCATAAAAACTGCCATATATCATCTTCATCGTGCGAAATATACCGTATTGTTGCGTTCTCATGCAACACATGGCAGCAGGTAATACACAGAGTTTCGGGCTTGTGCTTAAATGAAGTTTTTTTGTTGAACAAGTGAAATCGCATTATGAATTACCTCCTTGATCAATGGCGCTTTTGCGTTACAAAGATACGGAACATGGCCTGCACCCTATTCTTCTGTGTATAATTTATCGTAATACCAACGCATGGGGTTTTCGTAAACGTACTTCACGTGCTCTTCGTAATCCTGACGATTGCGAATTACGTGATCGTGAAACGACTTTTGCCAAATTGATACGCCGATTTGCTTTGAAACATGGCCCTTCAGATGCTTGATCACCCGAGAGACCGTAGGGGCGATCAGTGATCGCCCCTACGATTTTTCCTAAATAGTTTCGCTTTTCCAACGTACACACTGTTAAGAAATATGCCCCGCAAGAGCTGTAGTCATAATTCTCCCAACGGTTCTTTTTCCTTTTTGGAAAATCTTTTTCGTGATTCATATTCATCCCCAATATGAAACGCTGTTTTGGCGGATGGCTTATTAATACCCAAAGCTGAAATTCAGGCTGCCGATGGGAGCGGCATCGCCTGTGGAATACAAATTCAAGGGATCGTTTTCCATATCTTGAACGTTATCGGTGATCTTGAATTCGATCTGATAATTGTTCTCATCAAGGCCGATGGCGGACAGCGGTACACGCACGATCATGACCTTGCCAAAGACGCTCACATCGGCCTTGCCCACGCTCTGGCCGTTGGCTGCAAGGATCTCACTTTGGCTGCCGTCTGTCTTGCGGTTGATGACGTACTCATAGCCACAGAAAAACTCGCCCTCGGCATTCGCAGTCTTGATCCACAAATTCATCCAGCCCTCGTCGCCCTCGGTATATGCCGTAATATCCTCGACGCAACTGACGCGGAAATACAGATACTGCGCGTCACGCAGAATACCGATGGTATCAATATCGTTGCGGCCGCTTTGATCCTTGTACACGATATCCCCAGCCATGGCCTTGAAATTACGGTCGGCACACTCGCCCGTGAAGTCACGGTAGGTGGATGCACTCTCCCAGGCAGCTACGTCATCCTTGGTAATATCGGGTGTGACTGCGGGATATTCGTAATGCACGGCAGGCGCGAAGTTATCGTTATGGATGTTCATAATGGTCTGGAAGTACGCGTAATCCTTCATGCCGGACGAGCGCGAGGGCTCTATATCACGGGAATACTCGGCATTGAAGGTATCCACGGTAAAGTAATCGTTATCTCCTCTGCGCAGCTTTTCGGCCACCCACTCGTTCCAGCCCGTCAGGAATACGAATCTTGCATCCTCGGCTCTCTGCTCGGGCGTCATTTCCAGCACCGTGTTCCACTGCGCCTGGAAATTGAGGTTCTGACGCCAGTTTTCGTGGTCGTTTTTGCCCTTCCACTTGCCCTTGACCATCTCGGTGGGGTACCAGCCGCGGCCACGGGAATTCTTGGTATCGGTCATATTGACCGTGACGTGCTGCGCGATCGACAGGTTGATCCAACCCTGTTGGGAGGTCTGAGGATATTCAAACGAGATCCAGGGTGCGCCGTATTCGTAAACCGGCTCATTGACGGGAGCGGCGATCGGCCATTGCGTCACGCGGAAATCAAAGAACTCGGCAAACTTCTTTTCCTCTGCATTCGAGGACGCGCGAAAACGTGCGATGACGTTATCGGGCGCGATGATCATAGGCTTTTCGGGATGGTTGGGCGTAAACCACAGGCTCTTATACGTATCCTTTTCGTAAAAGATCTTGTATACCTGCTTGAACACGTTGATATCCGCACCAAGATCGTGCTTGCCAAGGTAATATACCACGCGCGGCACGTCCCAGCCTGCATTCTGATACTCCAGAAGCAGCTCAAACAGCACGGCAGTCACACTCTCGTAAAGCACGTTATTTGAGGTGTCCAGCACCAGAAAATCCACGCCTGCCATGGTCAGCATTTCGATCTGCTTGCGCATTACCCAGGGATCGCAGCTATTGTAATAGCCCCAAACAGGTTCACCCCAGAAATGCGCTGCACCAACGGGGGTAAGGGGGGTGTTGAATTTGGAAAAGGCATCGTTGAACGTACCCTCATACGTGATCTGATTGATGTCGTAAATGCCCGAGTGATTGGTATGCTGGCCAAGCGTCAGAAAATAGAACATACCCACGTAGCGGTCGTCGTTGACCTTTCCGTCCACGGGAAGGATCTCTCGGCCGAAATCATCCGTGCCCACGATGTTCAGCACGCTGTACTCGGCATCGGTCAGATCTCGGTCATCCGGCACGCGCTGCACGGAAGGCGTCATTTCCGGCTCGGTATCCGCCTCGGTATTTGCCTCGGTATTTGCCTCGGTGGTCTGATCGGCCACGCTTGTGTCCGACTCCTTTTCGGGTTGATCGGGAGTATCGGGCTTACAGGCCGCAAGAACGGCCAGAAGCATCAGAGCGGCCAGAACAAATGACAGTGTTCTGATTCTTTTCACGTCAGTCATCCTTTCTGCCAAGCGCAAGCGCAGCAAGGCAAAGCAGTATCACGGTTGTCGGCAGCAGCACAGCACCACAGCCCTCGTTATCAATGGCAGGCTCGGAATCAAGAATAGCAGACTCGGACTCATCGGGCGCAGCGGCTGTACCGGATTCGGTTGCATCGGTATCGGTGGCCTCGGGAGCCGTGGTCTCAGGCTCGGTCGTTTCGGGTTCTGTCGTTGCGGGCTCTGTCGTTTCGGGCTCGGTGGTTGCGGGTGCTTCCAGCACGGTGACCTCAAAGGAGGCTTTCATCCCCTCATATTCAACCGTCACCGTGGCAGCTCCGGGCTTGGAGAAATCATACGTCACCATGCTCTCGGGGATCATCATTTCCAATCCGTCTCCGTTGGCATAATTGATGCGGATGACCAGCGAGGTCATATCAATGCGCTCGCCCACGTAATACGTATCCTTATAGCCGTCCAACACCTCAATGCCGTCGGTTTTGACGCAGACCTCATCAGCAGTATTGACCGTAAAGGAAAGCGGCTCTAACACAAGCGTGCCGTCTACGGGCGTATACTTGTCCTTATTGCTGCCCGCCCAGTTGCCCCAGTCGTCCTGATGCCAGTTCATCCAGCGAAATCCCGGCAGGATCACGATCTCGTACTCCTGTTCCTTGAGTGCCTGAAGATAGGTAGGATTATCGATATGGAAGATCATGGTGTCACCGTAGAAATTGAAGCGTGCGACCTTGCCCGCTTTGACAAGCTCGGTCACCGTGACACCGTCAATGGTGACAAGATCGCCCAACGTCTTTCCGGGAATTGCAGAGGGGCAAAGATCCACAGCAGAGATGGCCTTCAGACTCTCGCTGTCCTTGCGTTCAAATTTGATGCGCAAAGCACCGTCAATCCCCGCCATGGCTCCGGCCTGTACACCGGTGATGCCTGCTTCTGCATTGACCGGGAAATACACGTCACGGTCCAGCACAAGAGAGGTCAGCTCTTTGTCAATGCCTGCAGGAGAGCCTGCACACCAGACAAAGCCTTTCTTGATGGTGATTGCCGTAAAATCGGAGGGCTTGAGCGTTGCGTGATCATCCATGTGGAATCTCAACTGGAGATACAAATTGCCGTCCGGAGCGTCCTCATAGGTATAGCAGGTGCGCTTGAGCGGCAGATCGCCCAGCATTTCCTTGACCTGCGGTACAGTCATATTCTCATAGGCAACGCCGTCCTTGACAAACGATACAAGGATCTTGTCAACGTTATGCTCCAGGCCGGTGTCCCACGCGTCCTTGGTCAGGCCTTGCGTCCCTGCGGGTACACAAAAGCTTACCTGTCCGTAGGTCGTGCCTGCGGGCATAAAGGGATCTGCATAGCAGGGCTGCATTTCGATCGCATCATCAGCCGATACGGGCAGCGCACTCAAAGACAGCAGCGAGCAAAGCATAATCGCTGCCAGAATGATACAGGATGTCGCACGTTTTTTCATGGTAACCTCCAAAGTTGTTATTACACTAATATTGTATCAAATTATCCGTCCGCTGTCAAGCAAAATCTCACAGCGCTCTTGCAAGCGCAGGGACAATGTGCTATAATTAGGAGAAACCACAAAAAAAGGACAACGCACATGAAGCTTTATGCACCCGCTTACTATAAAGATTTTTCTTGCATCGCCGACCGCTGCCAACACTCCTGCTGCATCGGCTGGGAGATCGACGTGGACGCGGACACCCTGGCCTTTTACGAGGACTTGGAGGGCGACTATGCAGATAAAATCCGCGCAAGCATTGACCGCACCGACCAGCCGCACTTTTCCCTGTCCGCACACGACCGCTGTCCGCATCTGGACAAAAAAGGGCTTTGCTGCATCATCACGCACTACGGACACGAGGCGCTTTGCGACATTTGCCGCGAACATCCGCGCTTTTACCACCAAACACCGCGCGGCATGGAGGTGGGGCTGGGGCTTTCGTGCGAACAGGCCTGCCGCATTGTGCTGCAATCGGACGATTATGCGCGCATGATCGAAATTGAAGACCTGCCCGACGAATCGGAGGATGACGTCTTTGATGCCACCGCGCTGCGCGCGAAAGTGTACGCGCTGCTGCAACAGCCGGACGTTTCCTATACGGAAAAGCTGCAGAATATATACAGCATCTTCCGCATCGCGCCTACGCTCTGCACCGACGAGCAATGGCGCACGCTTTTGGACGCTTTGGAATACTTGAACAAATCGCACCGCGCATTGTTTGCCCCCTATTCCTCCGACCTTACAACACCGCCCGAGTCCGAACCGCTGCTTATGCGTGCTCTGGCATACTTCATCTTCCGCCATTGCACGCAAGCCGCGGATGCCAAAACCTTTCGCGCCCGCCTGGGGCTTGCGCTGTTTTTTGAGCGGTTGCTTTGCTCCATGATCAAAAACGGCGCGGAGCCTTACGAGGCCGCACGCATTCTCTCCGAGGAGCTGGAATACTCCGAGGAAAACACGCTGACCATACTGCTCAAATTGATTGAGGTACTGCCATGACTCCCAACTACAAACGCACCAAGCTCGCCTGCTACTCTGCTTATTTTACCATGTCATCGATCTTCATCCTGCCGCCCCTGCTGTTTGCCACGCTGCAGGATATGTACGGGATCTCCTATACCCTGCTTGGCACGCTGGTGCTGACCAACTTTTGCACGCAGATGCTGGTCGACCTGCTGTTTTCGCTGTTTGCCAAGAAATTCAATGCCAAATTGCTGGTACGTGTAACCCCCTTGATCACCTCGCTGGGACTTGTGATCTACGCGCTGGTTCCCACGCTTTTGCCGCAATACGCCTATATCGGTCTTTTGATCGGCACGATCGTCTTTTCGATCGCCGCAGGACTTTCCGAGGTCATGCTCTCGCCTACCATCGCAGCCCTGCCCTCCGACAATCCGCAAAGAGATATGAGTATGCTGCACTCGCTTTACGCGTTCGGTATTTTGTTCGTCATCATACTCAGCACCGCCTTTTTTGCGCTGTTCGGCGCACAGAATTGGATGTATTTGACGCTGTTTTTCGCGGCACTCCCGATCATTGCGGCTGTCATGTTCATGCTCTCCCCCATGCCTGATCTGCAAAAGGGCGCAGAGCAGGAAAGATCCAAGCGCACGGGTAAGCGCACGCTTGGGCTCGCCCTTTGCGTGGCCTGCATCTTTTTCGGCAGCTGTGCTGAGAATACCATGTCCAACTGGATCTCCGGGTACATGGAAAACGCGCTGCATATCGACAAAGCCGTGGGTGACCTTGTGGGCATGGCCGCCTTTGCCGTGCTTTTGGGCTTGACGCGCATCACCTACGCCAAATTCGGCAAAAACATTTTCCGCATGCTGACTGTAGGCATGGTCGGCGCGGTAGCCTGCTATTTGGTCGTTGCCTTTTCGGGGCATCCCATCCCCGCGCTGGTGGCCTGCGTGCTGACAGGCATTTTTACCTCGATGCTGTGGCCGGGAGCTTTGATCATGATGGAAGAGAACGTGACGGGCGTGGGCGTGGCCGCCTACGCGCTTATGGCATCGGGCGGTGATCTTGGCGCATCCGTTGCTCCCCAGCTGATGGGCATTGTGACCGATGCGGTCAGCGCAAGCGAGCTCGGCATGCGCCTTGCCACACAGCAAGGACTTTCCCCCGAGCAGATCGGCCTGAAGGCAGGCATGCTGGTTTGCGCCATTTTCCCCATTCTGGGCATTGCCACGCTGCTTTTTACCATCCGTTTCTTCAAAAAGTGCAAGAAAACGGGAATGGTGCTTTGAATAGGATCGGGCTGATAAAATAGCGAAATTTTCAAAAAATAATACCACTATTTTATGAATAGTTGCCGCAGGTGCCGGCGATCACTGATCGCCCCTACAAGTGTTTTTGTTTTGGGTTTTATATCATAAACTCTTTACACAAATTTCTGTAGGGGCGATCAGTGATCGCCAGCACCTGCGGCAACTAATTCTTTATATGTTTGAAAACAAAGCCACCTTATAAAAGGCTCCTTCTCATAAGGAAGTTTGATTTTTCATTGTAGGGACCGGCGTCCTCGACGGTCCAAGACATATTTTGCTACGCAGTAAACAAATATTTAATCCCGACAAATTTGCAACAAAATCTGTCGGGGTTAAATATTAGTTAGATTGGAATTGTTGTGAAATAGACTCATCTTTTCTTAAAAAACAAGGTGAATTGGATGACCGCATTTACTGCGCAAAGCCCAAGGCAAGCGCAAGAAATTCCCAGTTGAAGATAATTCTGATATGTCGCTATACTGATAAGCCAGCAGAGCCAAGCTACCGTGAAACAAATTGCTGCAATCAAATGCTGTCGTTTCTTTTTCAAAAATAACTCCTCGTTTTCCTTTGTCGCGGTCTGTACGGCAGGAATATCTCTGTCACTTTCATAATCGTCATTGAGCAGATAATCCGTTGTAACACTAAACAACTTACTGATTTGCAATACGTTTTGTGCGTCGGGAAGTGCTGTTCCATTTTCCCAACGGCTGATTGCCTGTCGAGATACATTCAATTTTTCTGCCAAATCTTCTTGTGACCAACCATGTGCTTTTCTTAGCTTAATTATTTTATCCGGCAATTTCATGATGACACCTTCCTTTAATTATGGTGTTTCAATTGTAGCATATAATACTTACAAACACCACCGCATCAACTTTACATTTCCGCAACATGAGTTTACAATTCGTCAAATTATTATTTATCCTTCTGTTTATCGCCAGTTTCGCCTTTGTATTACGGCGTTGCAAGCAACGCGGGCATCGGGCTATGCCCATACCCCTAAAGTTGAGCGTACCCTGAGGCTCCCTCCGGGAGGGAGCTGGCGCCGTAGGCGACTGAGGGAGAATGCGTTACACGAAGGTTTTCACAAACCGAAAGTTGCGCAGGCTCCTTCCGTCACGCTCCGCAGCGAACCCCCAAAGCTCATTTCATTCGCTTT
>JAZQYT010000057.1:0-3357 GCA_045633665.1 Eubacteriales bacterium
CTCCAAAAGTAAAAATAGGGGGGAGAAAGCACTCTCTCCCCCAAGAAAAGTAAATTACATAGTACCGAAGATTCTGTCGCCTGCATCACCAAGACCGGGCACGATGTATGCGTGCTCGTTGAGGTGGTCGTCAAGTGCAGCACCGTAGATATCCACGTCAGGGTGCGCCTTGAGCACCTTGGAAACGCCCTCGGGAGAAGCAACCAGGCACATAAAGCGAATATTCTTGCATCCTCTTGCCTTGAGCATGGTCAGCGCGTCAACCGCAGAGCCGCCGGTTGCCAGCATGGGGTCAACCAGAATAACAAGTCTGTCCTGAATATCGGTGGGCAGCTTGCAGTAATACTCTACGGGCTGATGCGTCTCGGGATCGCGGTAAAGACCGATGTGTCCTACCTTTGCAACGGGAACCAGCGACTGAATGCCGTCCACCATGCCAAGACCAGCACGCAGAATGGGCACGATAGCAAGCTTTCTGCCCGAAACCATTTTTGCGGTCATCTTTGTAATAGGTGTCTCAATGGTCACGTCCTGCAGGGGCAGATCGCGTGTCAACTCATAGCCCATGAGCATAGAGATCTCATTGAGCAGCTCGCGGAAATCCTTGGAGCCTGTCTTTTTGTTGCGCATGATTGTAAGCTTGTGAGTGATAAGAGGATGGTCGATCAGGTGAAACTGGCCCATAATAAGTTCTCCTTTGCATTAAATATCATTAAAAACATTATACTACGCTTTTTTGCGTTTTTCAAGTACATTGTGTAAATTTTACGATAGTTCTTTACATTTTTGCGCGTATGTGTTAAAATATAAGATGAGAAAGAATGGCCGCCGCGTGCGGCTGCACAAAGGAAGACATATACATGACGAATATCAACAAAACCGTGGGAGTTTCCACGCTTGGCTGTAAGGTCAATCAATATGAATCCCGCGCCATTGAGCAGGCGCTGACTGCGCGCGGCTATACCGTATGCGCTCCCGATACCCGCTGTGATGCTTACGTGATCAACACCTGCACGGTCACGGCCGAATCCGATCGCAAGGGCAGACAGCTCATCCGCAGAATGCTTTCGCAAAATCCCGATGCGTTTATCGTTGTCACGGGCTGCTTTGCACAGGCCGATCCCGTGGGGGCTGCGCTGGAGGGTGTGGATGCCGTTTGCGGCAACACAGAAAAAATGCAGGTGGTCACCATACTCCAAAATCTGTTTGCGCAAGGACACAAGAACGCGCAGGCTATCATAAACGTCCCCGAGATCGCACAGGCACGATGCTTTGAGCCTATGCGCATCACCTCGTTTGAGCGCACCCGTGCCTACGTCAAGATCGAGGACGGCTGCGACTCGCACTGTACCTACTGCGCCATTCCGGGCGCGCGCGGCCCTGTGCGCTCAAAGCCCATGCAAGAGGTTTTGGACGAGGTGCGCGTGCTGACCGAGGGCGGCTGCGCAGAGGTTGTGCTGACAGGCATTGAGACCGCTTCGTGGGGCAAGGATCTGGCCAAGGGGGACTTTGGCGATCTGCTTTGTGCGGTAGATGCCCTGCCCGGCATCGGGCGCGTGCGCCTTGGCTCGCTGGATCCTTCGCTGATCAAGCCCCGATTTGTAGAGAAGATCGCGTCCCTATCCTCTCTCGCTCCCCATTTCCACCTTTCGCTACAAAGCGGCTGCTCCAAGACGCTTGCCGCCATGAAGCGCAAATACAATGCCGAACAGGCCATGGCCGCGCTGCAGCTTTTGCGCGAGCGCATCCCGGACGTGCAGTTTACCACCGACGTGATCACGGGCTTTCCCGGGGAGACCGACTGTGATTTTGCACAAACGCTGGACTTTATCCGCCAAGCAAGATTCTTACAAATCCACGCATTCCCCTATTCGGGACGCAAGAACACCCCCGCCATCCGCATGCCCGGTCAAGTCCCCATGCAGGTGCGCAGAGAACGTGTGCATATGCTGCAGGACGTGCAAAGCCAGATCCGCCGCGAGATCCTATCCGAGATCTTACTAAGCGCACCCGAAAAGCAGGTGCTTTTCGAGACCGACGGCAATGGCTTTTCGGTCGGCCACACGCCCGAATTCATTGAGGTCACCGTTCCCGCGACGCATCCGCTTTGTGGGCAGATCCGTCGCGTGCGCCTGACTGATATAACGGATGCAGGATGCACCGCAGTACTGCTTGACTGATCCCCTCTCCACCTTATTTTCCGGAGGATTTATTATGATATATAACTTCACAAAGCCGGGTCCCGAATCGATTGAGGTGCTTCGCTCCAAGCTTGGGCTGCGCATGAGCCACGCAGAACTGACCTTTTGCGCAAAGCATTACAAGAGCAAGGACGGCCCGAATATCAGCATATCGGCACTTCGCATGCTCGACGCGCTTGCCTGCCCTTTACACGTCAAGCCCGAAAAAATTGCGGTTGGGGAGATGCTGACCTCCTGCGAGAGTGTCGCTATGGCGTATCGCGATGCCATAAACAAGCTCAATGCGCTGGGCAGATCCCACGAAAAGCCGATCACGCTGCAGGACATTGCCGAGCTGCCCGCACGTTTTCTGCAAAAGATGACGGGCAAAAATACGCAAAATCGAATTGGTGCGCAAGGCTCGATCCTTGCCTACGCTGCACGCGGCTATGCCTGTGCATGCAGGCTAAACAGCCCTTACGGCAGCTTTGACGAGCTGATGCCACTCCCCTTTACACCGCACAAGCAAGCGGAATACGCGGATGCGCTGGTTTTGCTTTGCCCACTCGATCAGGCAACCGATGCAGTGTTTGATAACGACGCTACGCAGCTTCTCTACGACGCTGAGCTTTCCCTCCACCTGCATCTCGCTGTGGATATATGCGACACAAGCATTCTGCACGCGGTGCTGGATATCACTCACGGTGCGGTCATCAATACCTCAAGACTCCCCGAGGGGATGCAAGAGGCAGAGGCACTTGCCGCGCCCGTTCACGGCCTGCTTATTGCCATTCCGCAATCCGCTCTTTCCTTGCTGCAAAGCAAAGCCACAGAAAAAGGCCTTGGCTGCCATTGCTTTGGCGTTGCGGACCACGCTGGCGATCTGATCGTCAAAAGCGGCACGCAGTCACTCTTTTCGATGGATATCAACTATCTCAAAACGCTGTGCCTGATCCGCTCCTATACACTGCGACTGCACGAAAAAGAGCCGCAGATCAAGGATACGCGCGTAAGGCTTTCCTCCTCGGCTATGGGCATCGCTGCCGATACGCAAAGCTGTCCCACGGATAAAACGGCAAACCACACCTCGCTTTCGGGAGCGCCCTTTGCGCACGCGCTGATGTGTGCGGCCGACGCCTATTGTACAGCGGTTGCCGCCGGGGGTGATCCCGACAAG
>JAZQYT010000058.1:0-6912 GCA_045633665.1 Eubacteriales bacterium
TAAAAGCAGAAAAAGAGAGAGCAAAGCGGTTTTTCTTTCCGCATTGTTCTCTCTTTATGTTTTTATCGCAAGTTTCGCATTTGTTTAACAAATGCATTGGGCTATGCCCATACCCCTATTATAAATTCTCCGATAAGGACATCACCCATAAGTCTTTCGTCACTTTTTTGAAAAAAGTATCATCGAAAGGTCTTTTGTCGCGCTCATAATGATTTGTGCATTTCTAAAAATAGTCAAAAGTATTGACATTTCAAGATGCTTGTGGTAAAATGTAGAGTGGATAATGGGCATTTGTCCCACATAACTCTTATTATGTGTATTTTGTACTATATACTTGGCTCCCTTTAAAGGAGTATTTATTTTGCGGAACGTGTAGCGCTCGCTACATACACAGATCACTTTGATTTTTAGCATTTGGATGGGGATTTGAGAAAGGAGTAGCGTGAAAGCTTGCGTCATACTCCCGTTCTGCTAACCATTCACGCTTAAACTTCACCTAAAAATGGGGCCCGGCCCATTTTTAGAGCAAAGCTCCGCGGTGAAGTTTCCATCACTATTTGAGCCGCCATGGGCGGCATGGAGATTGATATGAAGCACGAAGCAGAGATTAAGGAACTGCTGGTCAAAAACGCCATACATTTGATCGCGCAGGGGGGCTTTGAGAAGGCCACGACCAAGGAATTGACGCATTGCAGCGGATCGATCGAAGGGCTGCGCATGAACGAGGTATACATTTACCGACTCTACGGCAGCAAGGAAGCATTGTATGAATCCATGTTTGCATATCTTGATAAGGAAATGTATTTGGTGTTCAAGGATGCGATCGAGGCGGCCGGCGGTATGGAGCCGGATACCGAGCAGAAGCTCTTCCGGGTCTTTTCGGACGTGTGGCGCTTTATCATGCAAAACGAGGAGCATTGCCGCTGCTACGTCAGATATTACTATTCGATATACTTCAAAGGACAAACCTTTGATACGCAGCAAATGCACTTTAATAAGCTGATCGCTGAGTTTGCGCCGCTGTTCAAGGCGGAGGCGGACGTCAATGCGATCATGCGCAGCGTGTTTATTGCGCTGTTGGATTTCGGCCTTCAGGTGCATAACGGCATGCTGGAGAATCGCGAGGATAACAGGCAGCACGTGTTTCTTGTGCTGCACAGCATAATGCGGCCGTATTTTAAGGATTCTATCAAATACTGAGATTTGGTAAAGGAGGGTAACGATGACCAGAAAAATTATTATGTGGGTTTTATTGGTCGGCGGCAGTGTTTTGACGCTGGTCGGTGTGGCACTGATGATGTTGACAGGCACTGGCTTGGGTGAAGACGACGAGATCGTGGTCGACCTGGCGAGTGAATCCACGCAGGTCATTGAGTTTGAAAACCTTTGCTTGATCCCGGGAGAATCGTGTGAGTACACGATTACGCTCAAGGGGGAACATGCCGATCGGTACGAGCTGCTCTTCGATTTTGTGGAATTGGAAGAGGGAACGCTCAAGAATTTTGCTTTCGTCAAGATCCAATCGGGGGATAAGGTGCTGTACGATCAGCTGCTTTCCGAAGCTTTTGCACAAGAGCATCTTGCATTACCCATTGATTTTAACCAAGAACAGAACACGCAATTGACCATTATATATTATCTTCCCATAGAGGTTGGCAACGAGGCCAAGAATGCAGGGGCAGTTTTCGAGCTGCACATAAAAGCAAGCAATGAGTGAGGTAATTTATGGATAAGAGAAAGATGAAAAAAATAAGCGATGTCGTACAAAACGTGCTTTTATACGCGTTTCTCATCATTTGTATTGCCGCGGTATTTCTGACCGTGATGTCCAAGAAGGATATTGACGGTGCAGCAGAGGTCTTCGGATATCAGATGAGAGTGGTCGTTTCCGACTCCATGGCGAAATGCGAGTATACCGACGTATCGCAGTATAAGATTAAGGATATCCCGCTTCGCTCCATGATCTTTGTCAAGGTCATGCCCGAGGATGAGAAAGAGGCGGACGAGTGGTACAGAAGCTTAAAGGTCGGTGACGTATTGACCTTCCGTTACGTATATACCACGCAGGTCACCATCACGCACCGTATCGTTTCAATCACCGAAAAGGAAACGGGAGGCTTTATCATTGAGCTGGCGGGAGATAATACCAACTCCGAGTCCGGTCAGCTGCATCAGGTGATCGATACCTCGATCCCCAACAGCACCAATTACGTCATCGGCCGGGTGACGGGACAGTCGTATATCTTTGGTTTGATCATGAGCCTGTTGATGCAACCCATCTTCATTGTTCTTGTCATTATTCTGCCTTGCGCCATTATCATTCTGCTTGAGGTCGTCAAGATCTTTAAGATGTTTTCTTCTGAGAAAAAGCAGCGCGAGCAGGCGGAAAAGGAAGAAAAGGATAACGAGCTTGAAGAGCTTCGCCGTAAATTGGCTGAGCTGGAGAGCCTGAAAAACGCACAGTCCGTCCCCAAGGAAGAGCCGACAGACGAGAATGACACACAGTAAGGAGACGTAAGAATGGATTTCATGGACATAATCGTAATTATATTCATGGTCATTTCAACGATCTTCTCCGTGGTAACGTTGGGATACGTTATCATAGATCTGATCATTGAGATTGTAAAGAGAAAGCCCAAGCCAAAGCCCGAGCCCGAACCCGAGCCCGAACCCGAACCCGAGCCCGAACCTGAACCTGAACCTGAACCTGAGCCTGAGCCTGAGCCTGAGCCCGAGTTTGAGGTAGTGGAATGTGAGCCGGTCATCATTCCCGAGGATCTGCCCGAGCCCGAATCGGTTGACGAGGGCATTGAGGTCATCGACGTCGCATGGCCCGAGAGCATGGCAAAGAATAAGATATACAAGTATGACCCGAACGGTCAGATCGTCCATCGAGGCGACATCGTATTGGTGCCTACCTTTGATAAGCACCGTCACGGTGAAATTCTCCGTACGGCAACCGTTATAAACGGAAATTATCGCATAGAATCCCTTCCCACGGACAGAGCGCTCAAGAAGCTTGTGCGCGTGGTAAAGTGATTGGCCCGTTTTCCATAATGAAAGCGATTCAATACAAAAAATCTGTACGAAAGGAGGAGCAACTATGAGAAATACGAACAGAAAAAGGTCCTTGCTAATTTCCGGCTCTGTGATTTTGCTGTGTATATCCGCCATCGTTGGAATGACTTACGCGTTATTTTCGGATACTGCGCAGGTAACACACGTTTTGCAGGCAGGCGATCTGGATATTACGTTGGTGCGAACCAATCTCGTAACGAAATCATTGGATAACACGACCGGTTTTTTAACTGATGTGGAAAATGATGAGATCGTGGATTTCTCCAATTCTACAACAAGAAACGTGTTTGATATTGATGGGAACACTCGGATCGTTCCCGGATGCGAATACACCGCAGCAATGCAGGTCAGCAATAACAGCGACGTGGCATTTGCTTATTGGGTGGGTATCGTGTGCGCGGATGCCGAGGATGAACAGAAAAATGCGTTGGCAGAGCAGCTCAAGGTCACAGTGACCACGGATACTGAAAATGACGCATTTTTAAGTGAGGGTTTAGTCGTTGGAAGCTCCGCACAGCCCATTGGTGTTTTGGCCAAGGGCGCGTCCGGAGAGTTCACAATAAAGGTCGAATTTCTGGATCTGGCTGAAAACAATGCAGCCAAAAATCAGGATTTGGAATTTGACTTGGTGGTATATGCGGTGCAGGTAACAAAAAATCCCGAGACACCGTAAATACGACACACAACCAAAAACCGAATGCATAACTTAAGAAGCTTGAGTTAGCATTCGGGACACAACTAAGCTTCAAAAAAATAAATATAAAAGGAGAAAACACAAAATGAAAAAGAAAGTTTTGTTATCCTCTATCGTGACAATCGCAGTTTGCCTTTGTCTGATCGCAGGATCTACTTTCGCACTGTTCACGGACAAAGAAGAGGTTTCCATCGTTGTTTCCTCGGCAAACGTTGACCTGGTAGCAAACGTTGGCGAGCTGACTCTCTACTCCGCTAAGGCTGATGCGAACGGTAACCTGAAGGACGAGAACGGCAACAAGTACATTCACGAGCAGCAGGACGGCCTGTTCTTCTCTAACGGCGGTAAGGCATCCTATGATGCAACCGAGATGGAGCTGAACATCGAAAGAATCACCCCCGGTGACAAGATCGAATTCCCGATCTCTGCTACCAACAACAGTGACGTAGCTATCCAGTATCGCTACGTGATCAAATGCACTGATGAAGCAACCGCGCAGCTTCTGACCAGAGGCGAGAACTCCATGTTCTTCACCGTCAGCAGCTACCCCGTAGTAGTTAAGGGCCAGGCATTTGTTTCCAACTGGGAAACTCTGCAGCCCGGCCAGGATATGGAAGAAGTGATCGTTACCTTTGAGCTGCCCGTAGCAGCAGGCAACGAGTATCAGAATCGTGAAGCTAACTTCGTAATCACCATCGAGGCTGTTCAGGCCAACGGTGTGGTTGACGGCAGAGTTGAAACCGACGACGACAACCTGATCGAAGGCGGCTCTTGGATTGGCGACGGCGACTGATTTACCGTAGCATAAATCCGACAGTCTGATCTGAAAACAGTAAAGTTACTTAAAAAATAACGGCAAGGAGGTAATGATGTCCCGTTATAAAACGAACAAACAGGCATTGATTATAGCGGTATTAGTCATTATGCTTTGCCTGGTGAGCCTTACGGGGGCAACACTCGCGCTTTTCACAAGCGACGCAAATGACGGTACGATCGGTATCATCACAACGGCGGGTGAGGTCAAGGTAGATATCATTGACGCATCCTCCGAGAAGTCGCTTGTGGGAGAGACGTTGGTGTTCATGACCTCGTCCGAACAAAAGGACATTTTGTTTGAGCCCGGTGCAACCTTTTATACGCAGGGCTTCAAGGTCAAGAACGTTGGTAATATTCCTGTCAATTTCCGCCTGTCCGTCAGTGAAGACGAAAATATTGACATGGAAGCGTTCCACGAAGCATTTGAGGTGTGGATCTCCAAGAGTCCGACAAACCCCGAGCAAGCAGAGCGACTGACCTCGTTCGTCGGCCGTCTGGAGACGGGGGAGATCAACAACACAAGTGATACCTACTACTTGTTTATCAAGATGAAGGAATCCGTAGGCAACGAATTTCAAGGCAAAACCTATACGGGTATTGGTGTAACCGTATATGTGGTACAAAGCAACGTAGGAATTGAGGGGTAATCTGAAATGAACACAATCAAAAAAATATGGAATGTCGCATTGAGGGTCGTAACCTGGCTTCTGGTTGCTTTTGCCGTCTTTATGATGATATTCACTATAGTCACCGTTACCACCGTCGACAAAAATGATCGCAGTCTTTTCGGTGTCAAGTTCTATATCGTGCAGACCGACTCTATGAGCTTGTCCGAGAACAATGCTGATATGGACGTGCATTTCAGCGCCGGAGATATCGTGATCATTAAAAACGTGAAGGATCCCAGAGGCTTGCAGGAGGGCGATGTGATCGCCTTCATGTCAACCAACAGCGTCAGCTATGGGGAAACCGTCACGCATATGATCCGCCAGGTCAAGAGAACCGAGCAAGGACAAGTGATCGGTTACGTGACCTACGGTACAAATACGGGAGTGGATGACGAAGCGCTTGTAGAGCCCGAATACGTTCTGGGCAGCTACGCAGGCAAATTGCCCGCAGTCGGCAAGTTCTTCGCATTTGTCAAGTCTGTTCCCGGGTATATCATTTGCATCCTGGTTCCTTTCCTGCTTCTCATTCTCTATAACGGCGTCAACGTCATTCGCCTGTTCCGCAGATATAAGCGCGAGCAGATGGAGGTCATGCAGACCGAGAGAGAGCAGATCGATGCAGAGCGCGCTGAAACCCAGCGCATGATGCAAGAGCTGCTTGCCCTGAAGGCGCAGCTTGAAAAGAGCGGAGAGGGAACACCTGCAACCATTCCTGCGTCCGAGGAGACTTCGCAAGAAGCCACCGACGAAAATCCTGCGTCCGAGGAGGCTTCGCAAGAAGTTACCGACGAAAATCAAAGTGTATAAGCGAAATTTCGCTTTGCATAGTTAGTCAAACGACAAAATATCATGAGGAGGTTAAATGAAATGACTAACATGAAATCCACCAAGCGCGCACTCGTTTCGAGCGTTCTGGCGTTGTTCCTCTGCTTCGCTATGCTGCTCGGCACGACCTACGCGTGGTTTACTGATGAAGTTACCAGTGCAAATAACATCATCCAGACCGGTACTCTGGATATCGAGCTGTACTATGGTGATGCTGCCGATAAGTTGACCGAAGTAGATGAGAATACTCCCGCTATTTTCAATTACAAGTACTGGGAGCCCGGTTATACCGAGGTTAAGTACGTTCAGATCAAGAACGTTGGCACTCTTGCACTGAAGTACCAGCTGAACATCGTTCCCGAAGAACAGCCCGTTGCCAATGAGCCCAACCTGGCTGATGTAATCGACGTTTACATGTTCGCTGCTGACGCTACCATTGACCGTGCTGCGATTGCTGCAGCAACTCCCGTTGGCACCCTTGCAGAGCTGATTGCTGATCGTGACGGTGCTGCATACGGTGTTCTGCTGCCCAAGGAAGGCGTAGGCGCTACAGATGTTAACTCTGACAATGCTCCTCGCGGCGAGGTTACTTATTGCATCGTTCTGAAGATGCAGGAAAATGCAGGAAACGAATACCAGGATCTGTCTGTTGGCGATGGCTTCTCCCTGCAGCTGATGGCAACCCAGTACACTTGGGAAAACGACTCTTTCAATCACTTGTATGATGAGAATGCAGGCTTTGCTCCCAAGGCGGATGTTCAAGTAACCGGTGGCAAGATGATTTCTACCAGCACTCATGGCGATATCTGGGCAAACACCACCTTCCAGTTC
>JAZQYT010000059.1:0-3473 GCA_045633665.1 Eubacteriales bacterium
ACGAGCTTCCGCCTCATCGGTATGCTCGCCCTGCCCGCAGGCGTGGGTATGTCCGTCATGGCAGGCCCTATCCTGCAGCTGCTCTACCCCGCGCAGACCACAGCAGCAGCCGCCGCGACCTACCACCTGCAGATCCTCGGCATCGCCTCCGCCTTTGTGTGCGTGATGCTGCTGACCAACTCCATCATGCAGGCGCACGGCAGGGTCTACCTCCCCATCGTCACCATGCTGATCGGCGGAACGGTCAAGGTCATCATCAACTATGCTCTGGTCGGCAACAGCGAGATCAACATCAAGGGCGCGCCCATCGGAACACTGGTCTGCTACGCGCTGGTCGCTGTTATCAATCTGGCGATCGTTTACCGTATGCTTGAAAAGAAGCCCAACTACCTGGGCATTTTCTTCAAGCCCATTCTGGCCTCTGCCGTTATGGGTGCCTCCGCATGGGCATCCCACGGTCTGCTCAGCCGCGTTCTCGTCGGCGGCTATGCCGCAAGCGCACTGGCCACCCTCGGTGCTATCGGCATCGCGGTCGTCGTTTATCTGATCCTCGTTCTGGCCCTTCGCATGATCACTGCGGAGGATCTGAAGATGATCCCCAAGGGAGAAAAGCTCGCAAAACTTCTGCACATCCGTTAATCGGCAAAGAAACTGTAAAAAAAATTCCCGTTTTCGGTATAATTTTCTTGCATGTGCAGAAAAAGTATGATAGATTATTACAGTCATCAAAATAACCGGGCACAATTCCCGGGAATTGTAAACAAAAGGAGATTTTCTCATGAATAAAAATGAACTGATCAACGCCGTTGCTGAGAGATCCAATCTGACCAAGAAGGACTCCGAGCTGGCTGTTTCCGCCGTGTTCGAAGCCATTACCGACGCTCTGTGCGAGGGTGACAAGGTCCAGCTGGTTGGCTTTGGCTCCTTCGAGGTGAAGAAGCGCGAGGCACGCGTTGGCCGCAACCCCAAGACCAAGGAAGCAATCGAGATCCCCGCTACCAAGGTCCCCGTCTTCAAGGCCGGCAAGCTGCTCAAGGACAGCGTCGCTCGCTAATAAAATCATAACAGGGCGCGGCATCAGCCACGCCCTGTTTTTCATTCGAAAGGAAATTCACCATGCGTCTTGATAAATATCTGAAGGTTTCCCGTCTCATCAAGCGCCGCACCATCGCCAACGAAGCGTGCGACAATGAGCGCGTCACCGTCAACGGCAAGGTCGCCCGCGCATCCTACGATGTCAAGGTCGGCGATGTCATCGCCATCCGCTTTGGCGAAAAGACCCTCACCGTGGAGGTCACCGCCGTGCAGGAAACGGTCGGCAAGGCTGACGCCGCCACACTGTACAGGGAAGTGTAACACCCTTTAAGGCATAATCCGGACATCCCATCCATATAGATAGAGAGAAACCATTCTCAGGGAGGTCATGATTATGCCCTATGATGATATGAGCACCTTACAGCACCGGCTGGAGCTGATCGCGCGCGAACGGCTAAGCGTGTCCGGTGTGGAAGAAGTGGAGCGTTTTGACGAGGAGGAGATCGTCATGCGCACCGCCGCAGGGACGCTTGTCGTCGGCGGCAGCGGTCTGCACATCGGAAAACTGGATCTGGATGGCGGCGCGCTGTATGTGGACGGCGCGATCCAGTCGCTGTTTTACGAGGATCGCACCTCCGGCCCGCAGGGCGGTTTTCTGCGCCGTCTGTTTGGATAAGCACCATGGGCAACGAGATCCCACTCCAGCTCACCCAGTTCCTTCGTTCGATCCTGCTGGGCAGTACACTGGCGCTTTTCTACGACCTGACCCGCGCACTGCGTATTCCGCTCGGACGAACATGGGAAGTCATGCTGGATATACTGGTCAGTGTCGGCTCCGTCTTGTCGGTGTTTCTGTTCATCATGGCCGAGGACGGAGAGCTGCGTCTGTTCATTCTGTTTGGTTCAGTCGGCGGCGCGATACTGTTTTTCTCGCTTCTGAGCGCCCCGCTACGCCCGATCTGGTCGTTCTGGCTCGACCTCGCGCTGCTCCCTGCGCACCTGTGCAATACTCTTGTGCAAAAACTTTTTGTTTTTTTCAAAAAAGCCTTTTCTTTTTTCAGAAAATGGTTTACAATAATGGGTACACCTATGCGATCAATGAAACGAAAGGAGCAAGCGCATGGCAGTCAATCCCTCCAAACTGAAGATGCGGCGCAGCAATAAATTTGCTCTCCTGCTCCTGTTCTGTATCATTCTGATGATGGGCGTTATGCTGCGACAGATGAACGCCCAGCTCGATCAGGCCCGCTCCGAGCAGTCGATCTACGCGCAGCGTCTGGCGCTGCTGCAGGAGCAGAACGACAAGCTTGCTGACGCGATCGCAAACAGTGATAACCAGGATGTGATCGAGGATATTGCGCGAAATGATCTGGGGCTTGCCTCCCAGGGCGAAAAGATCTTCCGCTTCCGTCGTTAATCGTTCTATCAAGTTGCGTTGCAAATTATTGCAGCGCAACTTTTTTATTTCTTTGTTCCGCAAAAAAAGAGCCACTGTCGCACGACAGCGGCCCAAGCGGGTGGGATATTGGAAAGCTTCCATACACAGTATAACGCAGCAGCGCAAGTCTTGTAAATAGGAGCTTTTGTCGCAGAGCCACTACCTTTGTCGTCTGCGCTCGAATCCGTCCTCCGGCAGCGAACAGAGTGTTACAAATTCTTTAAGAATAGAAAAAAGCTCTGTACAAACCAACCAAATAATGGTATACTTGCTTTAAACCACAAAAGTGTGGGGCAAGAAAGGAGCGATTTTATGAAGTTCACATTCACCTGCAGGAAGGTATCTCTCAACGACTCCGTTAAGGAATACGCAGAGAAGAAGATCTCCAAGCTGGAACGCTATTTCCGCGAGGATGCCGACGCAATTGTGACCTTCTGTGTGGAAAAGGACCACCGTTGCGTCGTGGAAGTCACGATCGTCAGCGGCGGCACCATGTTCCGTGCTCAGGAAGAGTCCCGTGACGGCGATATGCGCAGCGCGATCGACGCCGTTGCCTCCACCATTGACCGCCAGATCCGCAAGAACAAGACCCGTCTGAGCAAGCGTCTGCGTCAGGAAGCTTTGGTTTCCACCATGCCCGAGGAATTTGAGATCCCCGAGGAGAAGGAGTTTGAGGTCGTGCGCACTAAGCGCGTCACCGTCAAGCCCATGAGCACCGAGGAGGCGATCCTTCAGATGAACCTGCTGGGTCACGACTTCTTCGTCTACCGCAACGAGAACAACGTTGTCAGCATTGTCTACCGCCGCAAGAACGGAGGCTATGGCCTTCTGGAAACCGACGGCGTTGATGCATAAACAAACCAAAAGGCGAAGCCATCACGGCTTCGCCTTTTTCTTTTATGTACTGTTATACCTGCTTGAGATAATAGACGCTGTTCATCGTTTCCAGTGCGATATCACCGGTCGTGTTGTTTTTCTTCCAATTCTGGATCAGACTGGT
>JAZQYT010000060.1:0-4565 GCA_045633665.1 Eubacteriales bacterium
CAGAATGTTGTCAATGGCTTCTTTTTTTGCGCTTTCGATAAAAGCGCAGGTGTTGACGATGATCACGTCCGCCTCAATGTCCTCGGGCGTGATCTCATACCCGGCCTCGGCCACGTGATCCAGCATGACCTCGTTATCCAGCTGATTCTTGCAGCAACCGAGCGAAATAAAACCGATTTTCATATATAAAACCTCATTATCATAGTTTACCACCTTGCATTATACCATATACACCGGGAATTGTCAAGACGGACGCGACCAACGGACAACTCAATTTGTTGAATTGTCACTGACAGGTGACAATTCAACATGGTATTAAGACGGCCTCTTCGTCACAGCCACGACTTTAAGATGTTCAAAGAGCTAGCCATATGGCGTATGCGATAAAAGTTTACGCATCGTTTAAAGACGGTTCATGAAGTTGTGACAAAATAGAACGTGAGGAGTCCATATTATTTTGTGGATAAATATCATGAATTTGGAGGAGCATTATGAAAGATTACAATAGTTGGTCTGAATTTTTTAGTATTGACGGTAGTAGAATTTACGACGAAAAATGGAATCTGGTGTATCGTACAGATGGTAGTGATAAAATTTACGACGCGGATTGGCATACGGCTTATCGTATAGATGGTGATACAATTTACGACGCAGATTGGAATACGGTTTATCATATAGACGGTAACATAATCTATGACAAATATTGGAGCGCACATTACGTCATTGAAGGAGATAAGGTTTATCGAATTGGATCTTAAATACACGATTGGGGCGAACAAACATAGCGGTTAGAGTAACCGGTTGGACACATAATGACAACGGCAAATATCCCGCAACCGAGTGTGATTCAGTTGAGGTTCGTAATGCAATTACAGCAGATATCTGTGCGAACAATTAATGCTGAATTTGTGCTGAGTGTTTTTCGCTTGCAGTCGCAACGGGTGTGCTTCTTTGGGATAGAGGGAAAATCAAAGAAATGGTGTAAGCTGAATAACTATTGACTCCGACAGATTTTCTGTCGGGGTTTTTCTGTCAAAACGGCCATCTTTGCCACCGTGACTGCTTTCGGATTCCCAGACGGGTATTCCACCGACATGGCCGAAGAACCAGTGGTGTCATGCATGAAAAAAGTTTCATGCAATTAAGCAGGGAAAAGAAAGGCATATAGGTGGGATTGATAAAGCAGAGAAAATATGGGAAAAGGGGCTGTCTGAACATATCGGAAAAGTTTCATATCGTGATGAAAAGCGCATTGACTTATTCTTGCATACGTGATAGAATAATGGTAGTTATCATTTTCATCGGAGGTCCCATGGCACTTATCAAACCCAACAGATTGATCGGCGACCGCGCGTTTTACAAAACGCTGATCACGGTCGCGCTTCCCATCATGCTGCAAAACGGCATTACCGAGTTCGTTTCTCTTTTAGATAATATTATGATCGGCCACACGGGTGTTGAAGAATACAACGCGGTGGTCATTGTCAATCAGCTTGTGTTCGTGTACGTGGTCTGCGTATTCGGTGCGCTTGCGGGTGCAGGCATTTTCTCGGCACAATTCCACGGAAACCGCGATGAGGAGGGCGTGCGCAACGCGTTCCGCTTCAAGCTGTATGCCGCAGGTGCGGTCATGCTGGTTTCGGCATATCTGTTCATTTTCCACGGGGATCAGCTGATCTCCTTATACCTGCACGACGGTGATGCGAGCGAGGTCGGTGACCTTTCGCTGACGCTGGATTACGGTCTTCAGTATCTGCACATCATTCTGATCTGTATGATCCCGCACGCGCTGACGCAGGTGTATGCCTCGACGCTGCGCGAAACGGGTAAGACGATTCCACCCATGATCGCAGGCAGCGTGGCGCTGCTGGTCAACCTGGTGGGCAACTATCTCTTGATCTTCGGTCACTTCGGATTCCCTCAAATGGGTGTGCGCGGTGCAGCACTTGCAACAGCGCTTGCAAGATTCGTGGAATTCGGCATTCTGGTCGTGTATACGCATACAAACAAAAAGAAAAACCCCTTTGCCAAGGGACTTTACCGCACGCTGCTCTTACCGCGCGCTCTTGTTGGTAAGATCATGGTCAAGGGACTTCCGCTGCTGGCAAACGAGATCATGTGGTCGGGCGGTATGGCGGTGCTTGCGCAGTGCTATTCCGTGCGCGGCCCCGAGGCGGTGGGCGCGTATGGTATTACCAGCACCATGAGCAATATGTTCGGTATCGCCATGTTGGCGCTTGGCAATGCCGTGGCCATCATCGTCGGGCAAAAGCTGGGCGCGGGGGATATCGAGGGCGCAAAGCTTGCGGATTCGAGATTGATCTTTACCTCCACCGCAGTCTGTGCAGTCATTGGCGGCATCATGGCACTCACAGCCCCGCTGTTTCCGCAGATGTTCTCCGAGGTTTCGGATGCGTCAAAGGTGCTGGCGGTGGATATGATCCGCATCGCGGGACTGATCCTGCCCTTCAACGCGTTTGCACATTCCACCTACTTTACCTTGCGCTCAGGCGGCAGAACGCTGTTCGTCTTTGCCTTTGACAGCGGTTTTATGTGGCTGATCTGCGTGCCTGTGGCATTCATTCTCGGCCATCTGACATCCATTCCCCTGGTACCCATGTACGCCATCGTGCTCTCGCTGGAGCTGCTCAAGTGCGTGCTTGGCTTCTTCTTTGTCAAGTCGGGCTTTTGGGCAAAAAATCTGATAAAGGCAGGATAATTTTATGAAACGTCTGACGTACAAAACCGATCTTTGCGTGGTGGGCGGCGGCCTTTCGGGACTTTGCTGCGCCATCGCGGCGGCAAGACACGGCATCAAGGTCGTCCTGGTACAGGATCGCCCCGTGCTTGGCGGTAACGCGTCAAGCGAGATCCGCATGTGGGTGTGCGGTGCAAACGGCGATGGAAACCGTGAAACCGGCATCGTCGAGGAGCTGATGTTAGAGAATTATTATCAGAATCCGGGGCTAAAATTCCCGATCTGGGACAGCGTGCTGTACGAAAAGGCCATGGCCGAGAAAAATCTGACGCTGCTTTTGGGTACCTCTTGCCTGGATGCGACCATGGACGGAGATCGCATCGTGTCGATCAAGGCATGGCAGTCGTGGGCAGAGAGCTTTCACGAGATCGAGGCTTCGTACTTTGCAGACTGCTCAGGCGATTCTATTTTAGCGCCTTTGAGCGGTGCGGAGCATACCTATGGGCGCGAGGCAAAAAGTCAGTACGGTGAGAGAATTCCGCCCGACGTGGCAGATAAAAAGACCATGGGCATGAGCTGCCTGTTCCAGATCCGCGAGACCGACCATCCCGTCAAATTCACTCCGCCCGCATGGGCGTACAAATACCCGACCGATGCCGACCTGCCGCACAAATCGCACACCAAGGAGAGCAACTTCTGGTGGATCGAGGTGGGCGGTGAATGGGACTGCATTCACGATACCGACCGCTGCCGCGACGAGCTCTTAAAGATCTGCTACGGTGTGTGGGATCACATGAAGAATCACGGCGACCACGGTGTGGAGAACTGGGAGCTGGAATGGATCGGGTTTGTGCCGGGCAAGCGTGAGAGCCGCAGATATATCGGCAAGTACGTGGTCACGCAGAACGACGTACAGGCCGAGGGACGCTTTGACGACATGGTGGCCTACGGCGGCTGGACCATGGACGACCATTTCCCGGCAGGGTTTTACTATACGGCAGGGCATCCTACCATTCATCATCCTGCGCCTGCGCCTTGGGGATTGCCGCTGCGCTGCATGATCTCCAAGAATATTGAAAATCTGGTGTTCGCGGGGCGCAATATCAGTGTTTCCCACGCAGCGCTTTCTTCCTCGCGTGTCATGGCAACCTGCGCGGTGCTTGGACAAGGCTTGGGTACAGCTGTTGCACAGGCGGTCAAGGATGGCTGTCACGTTGCGGACGTGGACATCCCTCGCCTGCAGCAGAGTTTGATGGACGACGATTGCTATCTGCCATGGCATACAAGAGAGATCCCCGCGCTTTCGCGCACAGCCGATTGCAGCGCCCAGGTGGTGCGCAACGGACACGACCGCGGTGAGCAAAACGTGTGGATCGGTAAGGTAGGGGATAGCGTGACCTATACCTTTGCAGAAAATACTCCCGTCAGAGAGATCCGATTGGTGTTTGACAGCAATCTTGACCGTCCGTACGACAACATGCCCTGCTCCTATCCCTTGGTGCAGCCCAAGTACAAGATTCCGCACACCTTGATTGACGCATACCGCATCGAGGGTGAGAGCGAGGATGGCGAGAAATTCTGTTTGGAAGTGAACGGGAATCACCAAAGATTCGTCAAGCACCGCGTGGATTGGCGCGTCAAAACCGTGCGCTTTGTACCGATTTCCACCCACGGCTGCGATCAGTTCAGGTTGTTTGCGTTTGACATCAGATAAAAAACGAAGGAGCATGGGGAGATACTCCAAGCGGAGTATCTCCCCAGTTCTATTCGCCTTGGGCGAGTGATATTGCTACGCAGTGATATTTGGACTTCGTCCAAGTGATATTTGCTTCGCAAGTTTTCATGGCGAATAGAATATCACTGAAGC
>JAZQYT010000061.1:0-15374 GCA_045633665.1 Eubacteriales bacterium
GCCGAGCGCAAGGATATAGGGGATATGATGCTGCGCATTGTCGTTGAGTCGACCGACGGCGATCACGAACGCGTCAATCTGCCGCTTGCTTTGGTCGAGGTTGCCATTGACAGCGGCATACCGCTCTCTCTGTCATCCAACCATGACGCGCTCAAGAGCATTGATTTCGCCAAGATCTTTGAGCTTGTCAAGCAGGGCGCGATCGGCAATCTGGTCGAGGTAGACAGCACGGACGGCGACACGGTGCGTATCTTTGTGGAGTGATGCGATGAAGGTAACCGTCAACGACAAAACGGTGTTCATGTTTCCGACCGGTTTGGTGATCAATCGCTTGACTGCAGGAATCATCCGAAAGAAATTGCGCAAGGAGGGCATAAAGCTCTCGCGCAAACAAACCGTGCGCTTGATCAAGGCCTTACGTAAATACCGCAGAAAACATCCCGAATGGAATCTGGTGGAGGCCTGCGAGGCCAACGGTGATAGCGTGATTGTCCGAATTTGAATACGCAAAAAAGACTGATGCATTAGCAAGGAAATAGCAGGAATCTGTTCATTCTTGAACAAATTCCTGCTATTATTTCGTTATTTTTTAGCCCTATGGAGCGACTCTTTGCTGTTTTTTATTCATCAAATTCATCCTTATGCTGCATAAAGAAATCAAAAAATCTGCGCACGTTGGGCAACTCCGTCCATTTGCTGACCGAGGCGGGATACTCATCCAAGTCGTAGATCCTTGCCCCTTGCATGGACAAAAAGATGGGCGAATGCGTGGCAATGATAAACTGGCTGTTCCCTGCCCGCGCGGTGGCCGCAATATAGTCCGCAAGCTCGATCTGATACTCGATCGAAAGGCTGTTTTCGGGCTCGTCCAGCAAATACACCGCGTCCTCGTCAATGCGGTCAAGAAAATACCGCATGGCCGTCTCGCCATTGGAGCAGAGGTCAATATCCTGCACGACGCGCTTTTTGACGTAGCTTGACTGCGATTTTTTGGGTGAAATGATCTCACGCACCTCGCGCCACCGCTCGTAATCATCAAGGCCGCGCAATCTCCCCATTTCCGGATCGATGGCCATGCTGCGATGCACCGCAACGTACCGGTCGAAAAGCTGATTGCGCTTGTCGTCGATCCCCTCGTTGATGGCACGTGCGCTTAGCGCATAGTCGAACACGTCGTCGCTGGTCAGCACGTATGAGGCGCGCGGCCGCTTGGCGTATTCAAGATAGCACATATCCACAAACTGATCAAACAAAGGGGAATCGTTAAACTCGGAATAACGCGCTGCACCCATTTTTCGTGCCATGATGTTGAGCAGCGTGCTTTTTCCCGAGCCGTTACCACCGTAAAACATGGTGATCGTGTCAAGGCTGACCTCGTGCAAGCCCTTGTCGGGGAAAATCTTAAAGGGATAGAAGGTACCAAAGCAGGTGCGCTTTTCATCTTTGATGAAATTGATCTCGGCAACTGCGCTTGGCAGTATCAGCTTTCTGACGTAGACCACATTCTCCCCCCCTCTTTCTCACTATGATTCAATTTTCTCAATAATTTTGTAACGGTATTCTTCCGTTTGCGCAGAAATCCCACCGCAAGCCCAGTTTCCATACAGAGTGCCTTGCTTTGGAATTTCAATTCTGACGCACTCATCAAAGGGGAAGCATTGTCCTTTGATTTTGGTGATCAATCGAATCTCCTTTTCGTCAATCATGTGCTTGATGATCTTGACCTTTTTTCCATTGATCAGAATTTCATAATGCTTTTTGATTTTTTCTATTCGTTTATCCTTCATTCAATCTCCATATCAAAGCCGAACGCCCGTCTGTCTGCAGACCTCGTCCAAAAACAGCGCCTGCAGCCTTTGCGCCAATTTCTGATCCTTGCCGCCGACCGCCTTGCCGTCAATATCGTAAACAAACAAAATATTCTTGGTCGTGCTGCACAGAATGATCTCGTCCGCAGCCATGACCTCATCCACAGTGAACGTGCGCACCTCTACCTTGATGCCGTTTTGATCGCAAAGATTGTGCAAAACCTTTCTCGTAATGCCGGGAAGAACAAATTGATCCAGCGGCGGCATGATCACCGCGCCGTCCTTGATGAGCAGAATACTGCTGTGCGCGGCCTCAGTCACGCGGCCGTTTCTGTGCCAAAGCACCTCGTCAGCCCCCGCTCTCGTTGCCTTCTCGGATGCAAGCACGTTGGGCAAAAGATTGGTGGTTTTGATATTGCAATACTGAAAACGCAAGTCCTCCATGCTCATCAGCGATGCTTTTTTGCCCTTTGGTGCAACCGTGATAGGCTTTGCAAACATGAGCAGATTGGGCGAAGCATTTTCGGGATATTCGTGCTTACGGGGCGCTGCACCGCGCGTCACCTGCAAATAAAGCATGAGCGCGTCACCCTCGGATGCGTCCAGCAGGCGGTCGATCTCGCGGCACAGCTGCTCGCGCGGCATGGAAAACGCAATATCGGTCATTGCGCAGCTGTTGTAAAGCCTGTCAAGGTGCAGACCGAGCGCAAACGGCTTTTTTTCCAACACCAGCACGGCGTCGTATACTGCGTCACCGAAAAATACGGATCGGTCGGAGAGCGGAATCATCATCTCGTCATAGTTTCCGATCTGCCCGTTAAAATATGCCATTGTTGCCATTTCGCACCTCCAAAAAGGATCTTACAGGAGTATATTGTACCACGAGGGGACGCTTGTGTCAAGGGATTTTTACTTTGACGCCGGCCAATCCTCGGACGTTGACCAGATCTGCAGATCCGGCTTCCCCTCTCTTTCACCCTTCCACATATAAAAATGATTATGAGTCACGGCGATGCGGTTATGCTTATGTTGCACCAAATGATCCTCCTTGACGTAGGTCAGAAACTCGATCAGCTCCTGTATCTCCGCGCAATTTGCAAAAATCGCAACCTCGTCAAGCTCCTGCTCCTGCTCGTTGCCCTTTCGATCCTGAATTCTTGTGTATACTTTCATGATATCTCCTTTTATTTTTTACACCTTGTAGGGACAGGCGTCCTCGACTGTCCGCACACGATTGTAGGGACAGGCGTCCTCGACTGTCCGCACACGATTGTAGGGACAGGCGTCCTCGACTGTCCGCAAATTATAATTTTCATAGAGACAGACACCCCGATTACCCGGTTACGTCCTAAAACGTAAGAAATGTACGGACCGTCGGGGACGCCTGTCCCTACGTTGCGTTGTTGATATAGAACGGACAGTCGGGGACGCCGGTCCCTACGTTGCGTTGTTGATATAGAACGGACAGTCGGGGACGCCTGTCCCTACAATGGTTTATGAAAAAATGTTGTTTTCGTTATTCTGAAATCCGCCATTTCATGGAGCGTGCGATCACGTACGAGCCATGCTTGATTTGCTCCATATCCACAAAAGCATCGTCTGCCCACACGATCCAACGGTTTTGGTCAAAGGTCACCGAGGTATGGAAAATATCCCCATCTGCGCCCTTGATTTGCCACTTATACAAATCCTCAAATTCGATTTCAACCATCGCGTTCCAAATGCTTGTGACCAATATTTGCAACGTCAGCTTGGTTTTGTCTGGCTCAAAGTCCACACGGTTCTCACTTGCCGTGATACCGTTGTGGGAATATTGCACGCTGAGGATATACCCATCGTGCAGATAATTGGTTTTTTCAAGAAATTCCCCAACGTCCTCGGGCGTTTTGATGGTTTGGTACATAAATACTCTCCTTATTTACTCTTCTCTACCGCATCTGTGTGTATTGCGCACAAACAAAGTCAACCATTGCGGAATCCCCCCCAAGGCATCGCAGGGGCGTGCATTGCACGTCCGCGCATACAGACCGGACGCGCGCCCGAAAGGCTAGCCGAACGGGAGTGTGACCGAGCCGCAGCGAGAAGCTCCCGACGCAGTCGGGTGAGGGGGATTTGCGGACAAAACGGCGCGGTTGCCTGCTCGAGGGAAGCGCTCTCAAACCGAAGTATTCGCGTTCCCCTTCAGTCGCTTCGCGCAATCTGCTTGCAGATATCTTCCCCCCCGGGGGACGCCTTTCGCGCGCATCTGTCATTTATTAGTCAAATTGGAATTCTCGAGCGTTCTGTGCAAATGACCAACCCGCGGCATTTATCCATTGAGCAAAAGCTCTGTGGGGAATTTTTTATCGATCACCCAGGGCAGGTCGGTGCCAAAATCGAGTTGAATGACGGGCGCACCGAACGCTGCTTCGGTCATGGCGCACTCCTCGCCAAACCATACGGCAAATTGCTCGGTCGGCTTATACGCATCCTGCTCCTGCAAGGACACAAGCTGCCCTTCCTGCACGCTTGCCAATTCTCTTCCCTTGACGAGCTTGCCGGAAATATGGCAAAAGCCGCCGTAATGCACGCTTCCGTCTTGATTGCGCTTGGTGGAATAGGCTTCGGTGACCTTGTGCAGATCCACGCCCATGGACTCCAAGAAGGACATCGTCTGCGTGGGCAAGTGATCCACAGCGCGGTTAAAATTCTCGCAGGAGGTACACGTACACCGCTTCGACACGGGTGACAGCGTTTTATAGATCTCGCGCGTTCTTTCCACGTCCACGTCAATGATATAGTCGCCAAAGGTAAAGCGCGTCGCGCGTCGGGCAAAGCTGTCATCGTCAATTTTCTTTTGCAAAACATACTGCCGCATGCCGTGATATTTACGTCCCTGGTGCGCGTTATCGGCGGTAAAGTCGCGGATGACGACAAATCCCGCCTGCAAATACATATTCAGAATGGCGTCAAAATTCGCCTGCTCGGGATACAGTAGCCCCTCGGTCAAATACACCTCGGCATGGGTAAATCCCCTTCTTTGGGCATCCTTCAGCGCATGCTGCAAAAGCCTTTCTCCCATGCCGCTGTCCACAAATGCGGGAGCGATCAGCATATCCACAATGGCAAGGATCTTGCTGCCCTCGGGCGCGGTCGGCACGGCGCGCTGCTCCTCATCGATTCCAAGCGAGAAATACGCGTCCTTCTCCTTGCAGTTGATATAGGCGAGAATATCGTTCCCCGCATAAGCGCAATAGCCTCTCATGACGCCCTCGCCAACCAGCCTTTCGACAAGCGTGCGGTAATATGCATGCATCTGCACATCAAAATAGCCGCGAAAGCGGAAGCTCTTGACCACACTCATGTGGTCGATCTCATAATCGTACTGGGTGCTGTAAACCATCCACCCGGGGCCGCAGGCATACTTTTTGCAAAATGCAAAATACGCTTGCCACTCATGTCGCCAAAGCTGATGGTAGGTGATCTGCTCGTCCACGATGCGCTTTTTCAACTCCGGGATGGCAGGATCCTCCCAAAGAGGCATGTGCGAATCAAAAAACCAATACATCTGCCAATGCGATCTGACCTCGTTGGTCAAAAGATTCAGCAGCGGCGCATGGCAGGGTGTAATGCCCCGCTTGAGCCCGTCGTATTGCGCGGCAAGCTCGTATGCCTTGGTCAGCGAGGATACAAAGCCCTCGGTGTCCCCCGCCGCACGGCACAATTCTGCCTGTTTTGCGTATGCAAGCGCATAGCCGTTATCCGTTTCATAGAGAATATCCTCGCCAAATACCGCTTCGGAAATGACACGGTACGCCTCCAAGGACTCAAGCGTATTGTACCTCAAAAGCAGCCCGCACAGCTTTTGCGTCTGCTCGCGGATCTCCCTTTGCTGCTGCCGCAATTTGTCCTCACCCGTCAGTACAGCGAGCTGACTCTCGGACCTTTTCAGGCTTCTCGCCAGCTTATCCGCCTCGTCCATGCGTCCGCGTGCGCGGTATGCGCGTACCAGCGAGGTAGTGTAATGCTCTGCCTCGGGGTACTTGGCATGCAGGTATTCAAAATGCCCGATCGCCTTATCCAGATAATAGAAATTGTCCGGGCGATCCTTCACGTCACGCTCACCCAGAAACAACTCGTCGCAGGCACGACGGTACAGGAAGGTTTCGTCATCGGGATATTCCTCCAATGCCTCCAAGGACACAAGTAAAGCTAACTCCAGGCCAAGCGGTACGTTCGCCTGAAACTTTTTCTCCAGCTCCTGCCTGCGGCTGCCGCCCAGCAGCTCGTTGACGCCAATGCCCAACGCCTTGGAAAGCGGCAAAAGCAGCCCAATATCGGGCATGCTCTGTCCCGTTTCCCACTTGGAAACGGCTTGCGCGGATACGCTCAGCATCTGCGCCAGATCCTCCTGCGTCATTCCCTTTTGCTTGCGACCGTGGCGGATGCTCTCCCCAATCGCATTCGAATTCAACTGTTTTTCGGACATAAGCGCCTCCTTGGTCGGTTTCTGTTTTCATTATAGCATAAGGGAATTCATATTGCAATAGAAATATGGGATACGCGTATACAACCAACGGTTGATTTTGTGGCAACCAAAAAGGACGAGATGTTTTCTCGTCCTTTTTATATTACAATTTGATATGCTCTGCAAACATATGCCCCAGCTTGATGGTGCTGTCTGCGTCGTAGTGGTAAATATCCGGCTCGGGCTGCGGCTCGTGCAGCGTAGTCAGCCCAGCACCGACAGTGTCCAGATAATAACTGTTGGGCGTGCTTGCCGCGTGCGCGCGCTTGACCTCGTTGATCTCGTGCCAGAGCGTCCAGATCTCGGAAATGCCACCGTCCACGTACACGCAATCCTTGGCAAAATACTTGCCGTAAGCCGCATGGATATCATCCAGCATGGTCTGATACAGCCGCTCGTACTGCGCCACGTGCTCGGGCGTATCCGCGTCGCCCTCCCCCTGCATCCAACAGAATGCGACGATCTCGGGTATGTATCCCTGCTCCTCCAGCGTCTTCAGGCTTTCGGGCAGGATCTTGCATAGCTCGTTATAGCACCAGCCAAAGTCGCGGTAATGCTCCGCTACGGCCGTATCGTCGTGCGCCTGTGCGCAATAGGCCTTACCGCACGAGGGCGAGATCCAGTCATGCCACAAGCAAGAGCCGCCATACGCGCACTTGACAATGAAAATCTGCTCGCCCGGATAGCGCTGCGTCAGCACCTCGGCCATACCGACCTCGGGGCCAAAGGTGTTCTTGGTCAGCTCGGTGCATCCAAGGCCGGTCGTCACAAATCCGTTGCTTTTCTTATCGTGCGAATAGTAATTGATCTGCACGTCCGGATAGCCCGCGCGATACTCCTCCACCTTTTGCGCAGAGAAATGATCGGGCAGATATTGACAATGCCCCACGCCAACCGCATTGGATTGGCCTGTGAGCAATATGATCTTTGCTTTTTTCATGGAATACTCCTGCCGAACCGATTATTTGGACGCATAAACCTCGCGGATGGTGTCGATCACGGCCTCCAGCTCTGCGGGCTTGACCATTTCGGGGAACTTGTCCTGCTTGACACAATCGACAAAGTAGCGCAGCTCGTTATAGTAGCCGTCCGACTGCGGCACGTAGCAGCCCTCTTCGATGGCGCTGCCCGTGTTCATATCCTGCGTGGTCCAGTCTTCCTTATAGATCTTCAAGGATGCGCCGTTGAACTCCAGCACGGCATGCTCAAACTGCATGCGGAAGGTTGCAGAGAACTGTACGGGCGCGTGGAACCATGCTGCCTCGCAGGCAATGCGTGCCTCTCCCAGCTTGTAGACGGCGTGCATATAGTCCATACCGTGGAATACGTGCTCCACCTCGGGCTTGCCCATGGTGTAGATCAGGAAATCCAGGTCGTGAATGTGCAGATCGAAAGGAACCATACCGCTGCGCTCGGCATCCTGCATCCAGTTATCCCAGCTTGCCACGGGGATCGCGCCGATACGCGTCATAGTGCCGCTGACCAGCTTGCCGTATCTGCTTGTGTCAATGCAATCCTTGAGGTATACGTACTCGGGCCACCAACGCAGCACCTGCGCGATCATGAAGCACTTGCCGTTTTTGCTTGCCGTATCGTATGCGCGTGCAACGTCCTCTCTTTTGAGCGCGATCGGCTTTTCGGACACAACGTGAATGCCCTTTTCCATTGCCTTGATGGCATATTCCACGTGCAAATAGGTGGGCAGCGTGATATCCAGAATATCGATCTGCTCGTTTGCCAGCATCTCGTCAAAATCGGTGTACTTGCGTGCGGTGATCATACCGTCGTAACGGTCCATCATCTCGGGACGGATGTCACAAATGGCAACCAGCTCCACGTCCTCCATGCGCTTCCAAGCGGATACGTGCGCACCGCTGATGCCGCCCATACCAATTTCTGCTACCTTGAGTTTCATATTTTTACTTCCTTTCAGAAATTTCATTTACATACAAAAAAAGTATATCACAAAATCCCCGCGTTGTCAATCAACGCAGGGATTTTTTTACACAGCATCATTGATCAAGAACCGACGCCCAGATACTCGTCGGGAAGCTCGGGTTGACCGTCGGGGTTGTAATACAGTGTAACACCGTCATACTCGGAAGTAAGCATCAGATTTCCGTTCTCATAATATTTTTCCCACAGGATCACACCATATTCATTGTACTCGCGTTCGTACGTGCCTGTGGTATGCTTAGCATTCTCAAAGCCCAGGAAAAGCGGTTTTTCCGTGGCTTGCTCCGACAAGTTGCCGTACTCGTCATACTTGGAGGAGCGGATATAATAATAGCCATTCGTCTCTTGTCTTTCATACCTGATCTCTCTGCCAAACTCGTCGTATTCCCACTTGTCTGTTACGGTACCGCTCACCATTTGGATCATGCGTCCGTCCCCGTCGTACTGATACTCGTACGTAAACGTAAAGCGCCCGCCCGCATATATATCATCCTTGACCGACTTCACCACGTCACCGTGTTCGTTATATTCGTGCGTGTAAGTCAGATAGATCTCTCCGTCAACAGTCTTGTACGTTTCCTCTATCCTGTTCCCCTGCCCGTCATACGCAAACTCGGCAGTCGTGCCGTTCGATCTGGTTACCTTGGCGATATTGCCGTTTTCATCATATTCATAGCGAGTATGATTATATTGGATCACGCGGTTTTGTTCATCGTATTCATACATGGTATACTCGGTATAAGAGTCCCGGTACTCGTTATCGATGGTTTTCTCAATTTTGACTACTCTGCCGTACTCATCGTATTCATACACAGACTCGGTGCTCTCGTAGTTGTCCTTGGTGGTCTTGCGCGCATAGCGGAACACGAAATTCTCCAAGTACTCTGCCGCCTCGGGGGAGTCCTTGATGCTCAGGAACAGATCGTACGCCCCCTGCAGGTCACCCGCTTCAAGCAGTTTTACGGCCTCTTGGCAGGTATTTTCCTCTTCCGTAAATCCCGAATTTGGCCCATTGCCACCCGAACAAGCGGTCAGAAATAAAAGCATGCAAAGCAAAACAAGAAATGATTTTTTCATATATACCTCCTTATGCGTTCTTCAACCTATATAACAAACCACAAGTGAAAAAATTCGTAAATGATCAAAAATATTTTTTCGACGGGCGCAAGCGGGATCCCTGCGCGATCCATCAAAAACAGGATACCGCAAATTGGCTTGAAGGTCAACAAAGCCGCACGCGGTTTCCCTTATTTCCAATGCGAAACCTTATATTTTTTGTTCATGAGCCTTTGATTGAAGGTCACGTACGAATGCTTGCGGCACTTCAAAATCAGCTTGCGGCCGTCCTCGCGGTGGGTATACACCGCTTCAAACTTGCCCACGGTTTTCTTCAGATGCCCCGACAGCACCTCGACGTACTCCTTTTTCTTGCCAATCACCGTGGGACAGGCAAAGGAAAGCGCATAGCGATAGCCCAATCTGCCCTTGGAGATCAGGATATAGCGCGGATTTTCAATGGGCGAGAGCAGCTCGGCCATGGCGGTGTTGAACACGTTCTGATCATGGATCGAGGCGTTGCGCAGCTGCAGCGACACACTTGCCAGCTCTTTGTCCATATGGGTATGCACCTTAGCCGAGGGCGCGATCAGATCGCAGTCGCGCAGCGTTTTGTACACCGCAACTCCCAACGTTTTGATCGAGCGCGCGGGATTTACGTGCAGCATCAGCTTCTTGATAAGGAAAAAGAGGGCGACCAGTAAGAGCGCAATCAGCAGCGCGGCTGCCAATGCGGGCAGCGTTTGCACCCTTTGCAGGAAGTTGACAAACACCTGCGTCAGGACCATGATCACGATCGAAAGCAGCGCGGTCAGCGCAAAATTCCAAAAGGTTACCACGGGGACTCTCTTTTCCCTTGGCACCTCGGTTTCCACGGCCACGGCAAAGCTGCCGTCCGCCACCTCACCCTGCCATGCGCCCCTGACTTGCTCGCGATGCTTGGCACGCTCCAGCATCTCCGCATTGATGCGTGCGATCCCCTGCGCATCAAATGGCGGCTTGATGGCGCGCAACCGCTCAATGCCGCTCTCAATCGTGCCGTTTTGGTAATCCGGCCCCATAAAAGCGTCAAAGCGACGCGTCAGCACCTCAAAATCATAAGAATGCAGCACGGTATGATCCTCGGCAAGGTAGGCCTTGATACGCTCGGACGCCTTTTCCTTGAGCAAATACTCCGGCTCGACCGTCACCAGATGCCAGATATTTGCAGACTTGTTCGGATGACTCTTATCGATACGGATAGCGCGGCCGCGCATCTGATTGGACAGCACAAAGCTGCCAACAAAGCTGGCAAGGATCAAGGTATTGATGCAAGGAGAATCCCACCCCTCGCCTAAGAGCGACTTTGTGCCGACCAAGACGCGGATCTCGCCCCTCTCAAACAGCTTGCCCACAAAATCCACCGCCTTGTGCACCTCACCCGCAAATTCCACGGTGCAATACTCAGTCCCTGGGATGCTCTCTGCCTTACACTTGACTCCCGAAAGATCGATCCCGCGCGGCAGAATGACCAGCGTACCCGACAGCACACCGATCGGCACGCCCGACAGGTCGCGTCGCAGCACGTCAAATATGCTGACCACGTTGACCGAGCCAAATCGCTCGTCCTCGCCAATGCTGCCCAGCGTCTCCTTTTTGATATAATCGGTCAGCACCAGCATGCGCAGCGCTTCGCCCATCGAGGCGGCCTCGCTTTTGGCGATCGCTCGGATGCTCTCCAGCTTGCCGACAGATGAGATCAGCGCGCGCCTGAGCTTTTCGTTCAGCGCAAGCGTCACGCGCCGCTTTTCATATACCGCATGATGGCGCAAAATGGCCAGCATCTCTTCCTTTTGCCCCTCGTCAAGCAGCGCACCGTCCAGCAAAAACTGCAGAGCAACCTCGGCATACTTCATGGAAAACAGCGGCAGCCCGCGCTTGGCGGTCAGCTGCGCGATCAGCTTTTTATCAATCTTATGTCCCCAATGGCGCAGCAGCACCAAAAGGGCCACGTATTCGCCCGCGTTTACAAACAGGGCCTCATAATCCTTTGACGCATTGATACGCGCACAAAGCAGCTCAAAAAACGGCAAAGCGCCCAGCGCATCCACCGCTTGCGCAGCCCGCATCTTATGCGCGGCAAAGCTTGCGATCTCCTGCTCGGTGGGGTAATTGAAATATACGTAATCCTGATGCGGGCAAAGCGTACTCTGCCCTACCAGCTCTGGCACAAAAATCTCCTCGTCGATCTCACCGCACATGGCGCGATACCGCTCCCATTCCGAGCCCTCGGCATCGTATGGCGGCGTGGCGGTCAGCGAAATGATGCGCACATCAGAATCCAGTGCGGCAATAAACTTTTCCAGCGCCTTTTGCCACTCGTTTTTGAGGTGATGCGCCTCGTCAAGGCAGATCGTCTTGACCCCGAACTCCTTGACGGCGGCAAACACGTCCACATCCGAGCAATCCACGTCATCTGCCTCCTGCAGCGCACGCTTTTCCACCGCGGTAAACAAGGCCTGATAGGTAATGGAGGTCAACAGCCGCACATGATGCAGATCGCCCGAATACAGGGCGTCAAAATCCGCCGCATCATCCAAAAACAGATCGTGGAAACGCTCGCCCCATTGCTGGCGAATGGCCGTGGTGGGCGACAGCACGATGCAAGGCTGGCCCAAGCGACAAATCAGCTCCAATCCCAGCACGGTCTTGCCGCTGCCCGGGGCTGCTACGATGTGAATGCGACCGTCGCGCAAATATTCATCCGCCCGGTCCAGCACTCTTTGCTGGTACGTGCGGAATGTTCCCTTGAAATGCACGCGATCAAATCCCATGACCGCACCTCCTTTTTCTCATGATCCGTATTCACTTTCTTTTACGGTGCGTATGCACCCTTTTTTTCTTGGGGGGCGGAAGCCAGAGCAGCACAAGCAGGCTGAATAAGAACAGAAATACCACGCTGGCAAAAATAAGCATGCAGATCTGCACCACGAGCGCGCGCCCCTCAAGGATTCGGCTCGGATTTTGCGGATGATAGCAAATCTTTACAACGTCCCCCTTGCGGTAGTGCGTCATAAAGCCGCCCGATACCGATATAGCCGTATCCGAACCAAGCTCACGTGCATATTCCTTGCCGTCCACCGTATAGCTGATAAATACGCGTTGCCGGGAGAAATATCTTCCACCATGAGCCACCTGCACATCTGTCACCACCGCCTCATGCTTCACCATGCTTTTCTTCATTTCCACGTACTGCGAAATCGAGGCGATCTCCAACACCATGGCAACGGCAGGCAACAAAAGCGCGAGCAAGAAACAGATCGTCCCCTTGAGCTTCATTCCCTTCCCTCCTGCACCCAGATCGGTGAGGTCCAGCCAAAGCGGCCGTCGGTAAGCTCCACGCGCAAATAGAAATAATCGGTCGCATTTTCCTGCTTGTAGTCCAAAATCAGCTCGGACGCAGCGGCAAGCGCCACGTAATTGCGGCAATTCTTAACCAGCGTCACGCGCCTCACGGCTACATCAGCCTTGACGCGATAGAAAATATGCAAGTCGCGACTCTCGGGACGGCTGATCACCTCGCCCATATAATGCCCGTTGATCCTGAAATCGATCTCCATGCGGCCGCGCATCTCACCGCTCGCCTCGCCCATCATAAAGGCATACGTGCGCTTAGCCTTGAGTGCCTCAAAAATGGCGGTGGGGGTGTTCTCTTTCGCCCACACACCCGTCACACCGGGATATTTTTGCGGATACGGCAGCGCAGGATCGACGCGCCCATTCATACCGCTGTGGTCGTCCGAACCGCCTATAACGCCCATTTTTGCGCCCTTGCGCAAGGCGTCCTGCCAAAAGCCGCCCTCGCAGCAAGCATACGTTGCCCCTGCGGGGTTGCCCATATACTCTGCCGCATCCCCGCGCGAGATCACCTCGATAAAGGGCGTGTGCAGCTCGACGGGCAGCGCCAAAAAGTCGGCATTGGACGTAAACGAATAGGTATCGTGCGGACAGGCGATCACGTCCTCCCGCGCAAGCAGCGCGACAAGCTCTTGCTCGGTCAATTCTCCGTCGCGCACACCGCGCACCATTTCTGCGTCCGCGTCACGGAAATACAGCACCAAATTGTTATAAAAGGGGTAGGAATCGCGCTCGTAGCCAAGCAGCGTGGAAAACTTGCCCGGCTCGCAATACTCGGCAGCCTTGGCGCGGATCAGATCCCACTTGGAAGGCGCATCGCCCCCCTCCCAAAGCGCAGGTCTGCCCACTCCGCCGTGATCGTGATCGGTCAGCACCGCGAAATCCAAGGACGCAAGATCGCGGATATTGCGAAAATAGGTGTCGATATCGGGGCGGCCGTCCGAAAGATTGGTGTGTCCATGCATCTCTCCCACAAGCGGCACAAGCGTGGGCGCCGGAGGATCAAGACTGCGCCAGGCAGCGTTCAGATCCGCGCCCGTGGCATCCGCTTTGTGGTATACCCCATCGGTAAAAGCAGCCGAGCGGTTGGGCGTGTCGTATCTTTTGGCTAAATATTTATCAGGGTGGTTCATATTCTCTCCTCCTTGAAAATCTGATCCAGATATGCACGCAGCTTGTCTGCGTCACCGTCAAACACGTAGCCGTCCATGCCGATCGCCTTGGCGGCCTGCACGTTGTCCGCGCGGTCATCCACAAACACGGCCTGCGCCGGATCCAGCGCGAATTTCTCGCAAATGTGCGCAAAAATGTCAAGATTGGGCTTAGTCATGCCGCAAACAGCCGAGAAAACGCAGCCATCTGCCAAATCAAGAATAGGGATCTCGTGCGCGTGCGCGGCAAAATACGCAGAAATATTGGACAGCACGAACACGCGCGCCCCAAGCTCCCGCTTGATGTGCAAAACAAGCTCGCGCATGCCCTCGATCTCGGGGATATGGTAAATCCAGTTGTAATAGATCTCACCCACAGCTTCATGCAGATGCGCGGGCACACGGGAGCATATATCCTCAACCACCTCGGCATCCGTGATCGTACCCGCATCAAGCCGATCCCAATACTTACGGTCAAACACAATATGCGCTAAAATCGCGGCTTGAACAGGATCGGACACGTACTTTCCCACCATATAAGACGGCTCAAAGCGCACAAGCACCTGGCCGAAATCAAAGATGACGTATTTTTTCATATTTTCTATGCTTTCCAATCTTGATGATATATAAATTATTATAGCACAAACCAAAGAACGTGTCAATCGTGCAACACGACAACAATCGCCCACACCATAAAAGACAACTTTTTTGCCCCGTTTTTGACAAAAACGCACCGAAAATGCAAAAAAACATCCCTGCTGCGGCAGGGATGCTGAAAAATATCAAAGATCAGGGCTGCTCGGTGGTTTCCTGCGCGGGAGGAAGAGGAAGAGCGGTGCCATTTTGAATAGACGAATCGGCCGAAATACCCCAATGCGGCGCAATCACCAGGCTGCCGGGGGTAGTCCCCTCGTGCGTGACGGTAAACTCAATAGTTTTTATGCGCTCGCCCGTCACAGTTCCCATGTAATTGTCGCCGATCAGATGCACGGTCGAAAGGAGCTCTCCGTTATTCAATCTCACCTCGCAATAGCCCTTGGCGGTGGCTTGCTCGGAAACGGTGATCGTGACTTTATACGTATCGGCCGTTTCCAGCGCATACGTCCAAACGCCATTTTCCTCGTTGCCGACCGGCGCGGTGCTTGTGGTGTCATTCGTCACGGTGATATCCACCAAAAACTGTCCTGCCTCCAAGGTATTGGTGGGGCTGGAAACGTCCTGATTGAACCAAGCGAAGGTCAACGAGCACAAAAGAACGATACACAGCAAAATGCTGAAGATCGAAATGGTCAGGCTTTGGGAAAACGCTTTGTCTGTCAATTTATCTTGTGTTTGATTTTCTGTCAAATTTTCTGTCGAATTGCTTGCCAAATTGCCCTGCAATACTTCTTGCTTTTGTTTGCGCGCGAATATGTTTTTCAAGAGTCGTCCTCCTTTCGTCATTGTCAAAATTGCACAGCGGCAGTCAAAAGGCACAAGGCACGCGGCAAGCATCACGCC
>JAZQYT010000062.1:0-8642 GCA_045633665.1 Eubacteriales bacterium
TACAATTGTTGGATATGCGCGAGGAGGATATGAAACCGATCTTCAAGATCTACGTGCCATGCGATCCCACAAAATAAAAGTAAGCCGATACGGGTATCCGTATCGGCGTAAGTTTTTTATTTAGTTTTCAATAAAGGCGTCTTCACACTGGCTGATCAGTTTGTCGACCTTTTTCTGACAGCTCTTTTGCGACTTTGCCAGCTTGGAGGCAACGCTGTAGGACTTGCTTGCGATTGTGCCGTAGATCACGCTTTGGATAGGTGTGCCGATGGCGTAATCGTATGCAAGCTCGAAAACGTTACGGAAATTATCGTGGATGATATCGATCATAGCACCTGCTTGGGGGTCATCGGTGTACTTGACCTTCAAAGCAGTTTCATAATACTGCGGCATGACCGTCTTATCGGTCTCGCGGTTGAGCACTTCAAGTACGGTGCTGATGTATTCCATATCGTTGATCGCGGTAGTCAGAATGACGCCAACCTCGGTGGTATCGTGCGAGGAGGTGTTGTACTGCTTATCGGTTGCCAGCAGCATGGGGTAGGGGATAATGCCCGCGTCATGCTCCATGTGGCGCATGTTTTCCAGCGAGCCCAGTCTTTGATAACCAACGATCAGGGCCTGGTCGTTGATGAACGCGTTGAGTACGTCTCCCTCGTTGAATACTCGGGTGCCTTCGCTGTACATCAAGTGGTAAATACTCTCGGTCAAAGCATAGGTGCGCACATTATCGATGGTAATCTTGGGATAACCGTTTTCTTCACGAGTCATGTAGTTGGTGTCGCCCGATGCGATCAGCGGGATCGAACTGCCCCACATGTCGCTGATGACGTAACCGTAGCGGTCGGTCTCGTCCTTCTGACCATTACCGTTGAGGTCCTCGTAGCTGTCCGAGATAAGCTCCAGCATCTTGGCATGTGTCCATTCGTAGTTGAGCACGATCTCGTAAAGCTCGTCGGGATTGCCGTATTTGTTCTCGTAAAGATCCTTGTTATAGAGCAGGCAGTGGCCGCTGCGGATGACGTCTGCAAAATAGTCGCCTGCCAAAAGGAATTGATAGCCTTCAATAAAGCTGACGTCGGTCATGTAATCGGCGTACCAGTACTTCTGATCAAAGTCAAATTTGTATTCCTCATCCAGCGTATTGACGAAGTAACCGTTGACGCTCATACCTGCCAAAGGGTAGAGGTCATTGATGATCAGGTCAAATTCATCGGAACCCGAGGTGACAAACTTTTTGACGTCGTCGGCCACGGCGGTGTAAACCAGGTCGGAATGTACGTATTCAAGGTTAATGTTCAAAAGCTCCTCGGTGTCAAGATTTCTCTTGTAAACGGCAGATGCCACAATGTCCGAGGAATCGGCTTGCTCTTCGCCTTCGATCATGAAATTGGAGTTGCCCATACCGGTAGATGCTGCGTTGATGCTGGTGTAGATCCAGAATTCAGCGTCACCGTAATCGACATCCTCAAAGGGATCATATACGGATTCCTCTTCGATAACGGTTTCCTTGGGCTCGTCCTCTTGCGTTTCTGCACAAGCACAAAGGCAGGGGAGAAGTAACAGGGCTACTAAAAGCAGAGCTAAAAGACGGTTACGCATGACATTTCTCCTTATAACACTTTATTGTTGATTACTGTACGGGAGTAACGGTTGCTTCTGCAAAGGTCTGACCTACGGTCCAGGAGATGGTGTAGGTTGCAGTACCGTGTGCCAGGAAATTCTGTGCAAAGCCTGCGTAGTGCAGCTGTGCCATATCTGCGGGGCAGAAGGCCTCCAGCGTGGGCATGTCAACCATTTCGTTGATCAGCGAACGGTAGGAATCGTCCAGCTTTTTCAGATAAGCGGTAAAGTCGGGCTCCTTGTTGTTCTCATCCCAGCTGTAGAAATCCACGATGCGGAAGGTCAGGGTTGCGGTGAGTCTGTCACCGGATCTCTGCACGTTGGAAAGATCGGCCATGGTGGAATAGGAGCCGAGAGTGAAATAGATGGGGCCGTCGTTGGAGCGCAGGCTAGTGAAGTCCATGGGCGCGCTTTGGGTGACGTTGATGCCGCTCTGGCCGTCAGCAACCAGATTTTCCGCTGCCTTCATGGCTGCATTGACGGTCGTTGCCTGTGCAGCCGCCACCTTGGGATGATCCAGCATCTCGGCCATCTGATCCGAGTATTCGTAGGTGCTGCCGGAAGTCTCCACGTAGTGCTTGATCATAGCAGCGCCAAAGCCGAGATCCAGGGTAAAGCCGGTTTCCGTATAGAGATCCTCCAGCTCGTCTTCCAGCTCGTATTCGGCTACGTACTTTTCGTAGTTAGCAATATAGTCGGCAATTTTGTAGACGTTGTTGACCTTGGTCGTGTCGTACGAGGAGCCTGTTGCGTAAGTTTCTTCCGACTTCTTGATCTGCTCTGCGAAGATCTCTTCCGGTGTCAGCACGGGAGCGTCGGTGGAATAGTTACCGTATTTGGTTGCGGGGGGAGTGGTCTGGGATTGTTGTGTGGTAGCACCGGGGGTGGAAGAGCCGGGCTTGCCACCGGGACCGTCGGGTGTGTCGGGTGTCTTGTTATTGCAGCTCACAAGAACGGTGAGAGCCATGGCAAGCACGAGCAAAACCGCGATCCATTTGGTATTCATTTTCATGATTTTTACCTCCGTATATATTTTGATATAACCATACAGTATAAAGTATATCACATTTTTTCGCAAATGTCAATCATTGACGCATGTATTGTTGGAAACTTTACACGTGATGACAAAAAATCGCCCTGCCTCCCTTGGGGAGACAGGGCAATCGTGAGAATATTATCCGACCTTGACCGTGATGGATGCAACATAGAACTCGCAAGGCTCGATCTGATAGAAGCGGAGCGTGTCCGTACCCGAAGGTACGAAATCGGTGAAGGTCAGCGTGTAAAGACCGGGAACGTTCGGATCAGCTTTGATCTTGTAGTTGCATTCCGCGCTGTTCTGACCGCCACCCGTCATGTTCAGCACAACGAATGCGCCGCGCGAGTTATCGTCCAGGTTACCCTTGCAGTCAAATACCTTCATGGTAATGGTGTACTTGTTTCCGCCCAGCAGCGGGTTTGCAAGTGCCACGGCATCAAAGTTATCATTGAAGTAGTATGCGTATTCGCCAAAGCCTGCTTCGGTGAGCTTTTGTTTGGTGTACTCGTTCAGGCAAGAGGAATCCACGTAGGAATTCTTGGTGGTCTCAAAGAAGATACCCTTTGCAAAATCGTAGGTAAAGCCTGCCTTGAGCTGATCACGCGTTGCCTGCGTCATATTTTCGGGAATGATGGTGGTGTTAGGGTTCATACCGGGCATCTTGGTCATGGAGAAATTACCAACGTAAATGTCAGCATACTTTGCAGGGGTTGAGTTGATGAAGAATTTGAGCTCATATTCACCCGTGGTGCCAACCTGCCAATCCATTTCAAAGTGATACATGCCCTCGCCGTTGAAAATGCCTTCCTTGAGCACGCGGTTGCCGGGGGTATCGTCCATGGCCAGCAGATACATGGTAGTGCCTGCCGAGGCGGGGGAGGCAATATAGGCGTCAATGCTGATGTGATAGGTGGTGCCGGATACAAAGTAAGACTTTTTGGTCAGTCCGGTGAACTGGCCAACGTCTCCGTTCAGATGCATCACAGTATCGCCGAAGCGATCGGGCGCACCCTGGATGGCTTGCTTGACTGCCGCATCCTGAATATCGGATACCTTGAGTACCTCGCCGCCCTTGATCTGTACCTTATTATCCCAAATGAAGGTGTGTCCTGCCTCCAACTGGCTGATCGAGGGGTTGGCATTGACGAATGCTGCCAAGGTCAACTGGCCCAGGTAAACGGTGCCGTCGCCTACATATTCAATGTACGAGATCTTTCCGGAGCCGCTTGCTTCGTATCTAAGGGTCACGGTAGTCAGCTCACCCGTTGTCGCGAAAAGGTCATCGGTTACCACCTGATCGCCAATGACAAGGCTTGCCTTGACGGGGGATGCTGTGTAATAGGTCAGTTTGATAATGTGGCTACTGCCTTTTTCGTGCATGGCAGAGAACGCGGAGGCACTCAATCCATCCAAATACAGCTTTTCGCCCTGCTTTGCGGACAGCTGCAGCACATTGTCGCTGACATTTTCCTGATCAAGCAGCGCAGCAAGGGACGCATCCAGGCTATCAAGAGGCATGATAGCTGCGCTTTCTCCCGTCATGGGCATGGAAAAGAGCGTCCAGTCGTAGGTAACGCCAAGCAAAAGATCATTCTTGGTGGGAGCGATGTTCTGCGGGTCGGCGTTTGCGGCTGCGTTCTTAATGGTGAAGAGATCTTCTACGGTGTAATCTTCGGAGATGGTGTAGTCCGCTTTGGTCTTGGTGAATACGCGGCTGCCGTTATTGAAGGTGCAGCCCCAAAAGCCGATGTCCACGATTTGCTGACCGATCTCCTGCATGCGCTTTGCGGTATTACGGTTATAGGCGTCGATCTGAATTTCGCCGCCGTTGAAGGTACAGCCCACAAAATCCACGTTGCCGGGCAGAGGACCTTCCACCGATCCTTCGACCATCATCCAGGTAACGAGCATATCAAATACCGTATTTTCTACGTACAAATTGCGCAAGAAGCGGAACGTACCCTGGAAATGGCAGTTGGTGATGGTAGAGCCGGGAGCGGCTGCATCGCGGTTTGCAACGACGCAATTTGTCGTGACCTTGTCAATGGTCTGTCCGTAGTAAAGGTGGAGCGTGCAAGAGCCGTCTGCGTTGCGGACGATCGAGCGAACGCGTGCGCTGCCCTGATAGGTGCCGTCAGTAAGATTGTAAATATCTATCGTGTCACCGGGATTGCACACGAATGCAGCGGCAGGAACCTCGCGGTTCTTGACTGTGAAGGAGGAGTTGCTGATCACCTCGACTACGTTGCCAAGCGTGCCTGCTATGTTGAAGACGTCGTCGAACAGTACGTCAGCCTCGCAGTTGTTCCAATGCAGAGAGGCGGTGTTTTCCTTACAATGGTATCCGTCGCGCCAGGAAACCATCTTGATCTCTCTGTCATTGTTCTGTGCAGGAACGAGATCCACGTTTTCAAAGAATACGGGCGCAGTGTTTTGCGATACTGCCCATACGAAGGAAGAGGCTGCGTGAACCCCGACGTTTTCAAACAGCATGGGCTGAGTTGAGCCTGCCACGTGGATCACCTGGTCAGCAGCGTGTCCTACACCGGGGTTGGGAAGGAATACAAGGTCGCCTTCCTTATAATGAGTCTTGTTTGTGTACGTATAGGTGACTTGTTTATCAGCAGTTTTGACCGCTTTGCTGATGAATTGGTGAGGACGCTGTTGCGTACCCTCGTTGTACATGATCGAAAAGCCATTGATGTGTGCAAAATCATAATGATTGACGTAAGGATCCTGGTCTACGCTAAAGACAACGTCCTTCTCGTTTACGCTGATGACCTTGCCGACCAGATAAACGGATACGGCGTAATCAAAGTGCAGATTTGTCATTTTGATATTGCCACAGTCCGAGAAGCGGATGTAGCGCATATCGGGTGCGATCAGAATGGTAGAACCGCAGCCGTCAATGGTCGCGTCATGCGCGTTGTTGAGTGTAAAGGGGGTAAGGCGGCTGCCGGGAACGGACTGTACGTAGTAGGTCTTGTTTTCTTCGAATTTGAGCGTTGCATGCTGCTCTGCGGCAGCAGTAACGGCTGCAAAGATTGCCGCGCCGTCATCAGTTACGCCGTCACCGACCGCGCCAAAGTCCTTAACGTAAAGAACGGTATCGGTTGTCGCGCCAATGCTTTGCTTGATGGCATTCAATTCCTCTTTTTTCTGCTCAAGCGCATCCTTGGTCTGCTCGGGAGGCGCGGGCGGATCTTCGGGCCGGGTGGTTTGCTCAGGGGGATTGGTGTCGGTTGATTCGGATGAATCCGAGGTGGGATTCTGCGGATCATCGGGAGTGCAGGCAGCAAACGAAAGCAGCATGCAGCCGCACAGGAAAAATGCAACAATTTTTAACAATCGCATATTGTACCTCCTGTTGAATGAATATAATCCATTATAGCATACTAATTCGGAAAAAGCAATGAGTGCACCAAAATAGATTCGGAAAATACAGAAAAATAAAATAACAATACGTTGACAATAAGCAAAAGAATCGGCAATATATTTTGGATATCATAAAAGAAAATATAAACGTACCAAGAATAGTGACAAATGTAACATTACATGCATGGAATTGTGAACAAATATGGGATCGCCTTGACAAGAGAGGTCCGCGTCCGTATAATGTATGTGATAAATCAACGGGAAAATTTTGCATATTTTGGAAGAGAGGTATGAGAAAATGAAGAAGAATACCAAGCAGGCCTCAAGCACATATTGTCCGCAGATATGGGATGCGACTGATCTGTATGCCGCTATGCGTGAGCATGGCGAGAAGGTTGCGCTGCGCTATATGGAAGGCGGCAAGGTCAAGGATATGACCTATAAGGCATTTTGTGATAACATTTTGGATATGGCTGCAGGCCTGGATGCGCTGGGACTTCGCGGTAAGAGAATTGCGCTGATCGGCCAGACCAGCCCCATGTGGCTGACTGCTTACGTGGCTGTGCTTGCGCTGGATAGCGTGATCATCCCCATGGATAAGGAGGTCGCACAGGATCAGATCGAGCAGTTTATCGCATCGGTGGATGCAGAGGCCGTGATCTACGGTGAATCATTCAACGGAAAATTTGACAGCGCGATGGAGAACCATCCCACGCTCAAGCACTATATCCCCATGCTGCCCGAGCGCGGTGACAATAACAAGGTCACAAGCTATGAAAAGGTGCTGCGTATGGGCGCGGCGGGAGTGCGCACGGGCTGGAATCTGCCCAGAATTGCGGATCGCTCCAAGCTTGCCGAAATGCTGTTTACGTCGGGTACGACGGGCAGCTCCAAGTGCGTGATGCTCAGCCAGCAGAATATTTATGCAACGGTCAACGCGGCCATGCAGTATATCGACATGACGCCCGACGACGTATCGCTCAGCGTACTGCCCGTGCATCACACCTACGAGCTGATGTGCCTGCAGGCTGAATTGCTGCTGGGCATGACCATCTGCATCAACGACAAGCTGCGCCACGTGGTTAAGAACATGAATCGCTTCAAGCCGACGATCATGACGCTTGTGCCGCTGTTCCTTGACACCATGGAAAAGAAGGTCTGGGCCGAGGCAGAGAAGAAGGGAAAGGCCAAAACGCTGCGCGCTGCCATGAAGACCTCGGACGCGCTGCGCAAAACGGGTGTGGATGCACGCAGAAAGCTGTTTGCGGACGTGCATAAGGCCTTTGGCGGCAATTTGCGCGTGATCATTTGCGGCGGTGCAAAGCTCAATCCTGCGCTGATCAAAACCTTTGACAGCTTTGGCATTACGGTCTACGAGGGCTGCGGAATTACCGAATGCTCCCCGCTGACCACGCTCAATCCCTATTTTGCTCCCAATCCCGGCTCGATCGGCAAACCTGTGAACTGCTGCAATCTGCGCTTGGACACCACGGGCTACGGAAGAAACGATAAGGGATACCGCGAGGGCGAGATCCAGGTCAAGGGTGCCAACGTCATGCTTGGTTACTATGAAAACCCCGAGGCAAACGCGGCGGTTTTTACAGAGGACGGCTGGTTCCGCACGGGCGACGTGGGCTACCGTGACGATAAGGGCTATTATTATATCACAGGCAGATGTAAGTCGGTCATCGTGCTGGACAACGGTAAGAACGTATTCCCCGAGGAGATCGAGGAATATCTGGGGGCTCTTGATACCATTGCCGAGTGCGTGGTGGTTGGCAGAAAGCTGGATGAAAACACGCCCACCGCACTTGTTGCCGTGATCTATCCCAACTATGAAAAGTTTGAAAAGGATAACTCGGATGAAAACGTCAAGGCCACCATTCTGGCATCCATCCGCGCCATCAATCGCGATCTGCCCAGCTTCAAGCAGATCCAGCGTATCGAGCTGCGCAAGAACGAGTTTGAAAAGACTACGTCTAAAAAGATCAAAAGACATCTGATCAAGTAATTGATAGTTTTTGATAAAGAAAAAAGGCTGCATTGCCCAACTTCCCATAAGGAAGTTGGGCAGTTTTATTCGCCTTTGGCGAGTGATATTGCTTCGCAGTGATATTCGGCTTATGCCGAGTGATATTTGCTACGCAAGTTTTGGAAGGCGAATAAAATACCACTGAAGCCGTAAGGCTTCAATATCACTATTGCGGTAGCAATAATATTACTCCGACGAAGTCGGAATATCACTCTTGTTTTCTCTGCCGATTTGTGATATAATGGGATATCGTAGGGCGGGGGCTTGCTCCCGCCGTAATATAAAATTTAGGTCAATAAGACGGCGGGAGTAAACCCCCGCCCTACAAAGGGGCATGGGCTTTGCCCGATGCCTTTGTAATACAAAGGCGAAACTAGTGATAAAAACAGAAAGATAAATAAGAATTTGGCGATTCTCAGTTTATGTCCTGTTAATATGCGAGAGTCTCCGTATAATGGTTCTTGGAAATCAAGAAAGGAGACTGATTATGAATCAAGACAAAATAGGAAAATTCATTGCAGAATGCAGAAAACAAAAAAATCTCACGCAAGAACAACTGAGCGAAATTTTAGG
>JAZQYT010000063.1:0-3112 GCA_045633665.1 Eubacteriales bacterium
TAATCTCACGCGAACCCTCACCCGAGCTGTTCTTTGCAGCCAGCTTGACAAGATAAGAGCCGATCATATCCTCCATCTTGTCCACGTCGTCCTCGCACTTGCGCACAAGATCGGCAGATTTGGAATCATAATTGCTCAGCAGCATCAGCGCACGATCCATCGCGTCGCAGGATACTACGGCCATCTTACGGGCAGCCACCTCAGCCTGCTCAACTGCAACAGCAGGGGTGATGAACAAACGCTCGTCCAGGATAATACCACCCTCGTCCTTCTTTTTCTTGGACTTTTCGGGGACGGAAACGGTTGCCAGCTTGACAAGCAGATTGGTGAACGGGAACAGGATGGTGACAGCAATGATCTTGAACACGGTGTGGATAATGGCAATATCCCACATGTTAGCTGTCACGCTGTTCAAGCCAAATCCGATAATTGCATCCAGAATGTAGAAGCCGGAAAGCACGATGATAACAGCGAAGATATTGAAATACAGGTGTACAAGTGCCGCGCGTTTACCGTTCTTGGAAGAGCCCATGGAAGACAGCAGCGCCGTGACGCAAGTACCAATATTCTGTCCCATAACGATCGGGATCGCAATACCGTACGAGATCGCACCCGATGCGGTCAACGCCTGCAAAATACCGACAGACGCGGAGGAGGACTGCACGATAGCGGTCAGCACCGTACCTGCAAGAACGCCAAGGAAGGGATTTTCAAACATAACCAGTAGCTGGCCGAACTCGGGAATCGACTTGAATACCGACACAGCGTCCGACATGATATTCATACCCGTCATCAGCACGCCAAAGCCAAGCAGAATAAAACCGACCTGCTTATATCTGTTCTTTTTTGCAAACATGCAGAACACAATGCCGATCAAGGCAAGGATAGGCATCCAGAAATCGGGCTTGAGATATTGCAGTCCTGCCATGATTCCTTCAGCACCTGCAACCTCCATGCCGGTCATTGCGGTCAGCCATGCGGTGATCGCAGTACCAACGTTGGCACCCAGAATCACACCTACAGCCTGTGCAAGCGTCATGGTTGCGGAGTTTACAAAACCGACTACCATAACCGTGGTGGCAGAGGATGACTGAATGATCAGCGTCACGCCAAGACCGAGCAAAAAGCCCTTGAATTTGTTAGAGGTCATTTTGCCGAGAATGATCTTGAGCTTGTTACCTGCACACTTTTTCAAACCGTCGCCCATGACGTCCATGCCGAACAAGAAAAGTGCAAGGCCGAGCAGCAAATTCAACACCATAAAAATGTCCACGCTTTCATGCGTGATCACAGCATGAAAATTATTCAGCAAATTTTGCATTGTCCCACTCCTTTATTTTTGTGCTGATCAAATCAGCATTTGTCCGTTGATGTTTAACTTGAATTGCAAGCCGAGCTTGTCCGCAGCCTTGCGGCACATGACCATTCTGCCAAGAAAGATTTCAAAATACGACATGACCGATGCCATATCGGTATCGATATCCAAGGTCAGCGTCACGGTCTTTTGCTCCTTGTCCAGCACCAGCTTGGACGAGGTGACCGAATAATTGACGCGGTCGTGAATATCAAAGGTAGCAAAGTCCTCGTTGCGCACGCGCGTACGGCGTACGTCACTCTTGTCCGCCAAGATCAGCGCGGCAGACACACCGTTGACAGGCACGCCCGTGCCCTCGTCGTGGTTACCGATGGCGGTGACGATGGTGGCAATATCAGCAGGCGGCATGCCCATGTGATCCAAAATACGGAATGCCATAAGAGCACCGCTTTGCGAGTGATCCACGCGGTTGACTAAGTTACCGATATCGTGCAAATATCCCGCAATGCGCGTCAACTCAACCGTATGCGCGTCGTATCCCAACTCCACCAAGATATTGGCAGCCGTTTCGGACACACGCGTAACGTGTGCAAAGCTGTGCTCGGTAAAGCCAAGCGCACGCAGTGACTCGTCCGCACACCGAATATAGGTGCGGATCTCCTCGTTATGCTTTAATGATTCATAGGTGATCACAAATTTCCTCCGAAAAACGCCTATTTGATATTATTTTATCATATTATGGTACAAATGTCAATAATATTTTCAGTCGAGTTGCGCTTTATGCAAGGGACTCCATTTTCCTTTGATATAATAGGTCAAAAACATGCCGAACAGCGCGAGATTATGCGCGATCATGCACGCCCAGGCGGCCACCAAGGTGGGATCAGGCAAAAGCATCAGGCAAAGGAAGGTGCCGAGAATGCGCATGCCCCACATGCCGATGACGTTGAAGACAAAGGGAATTTTGGTGTTTCCCACGCCCTGCATCATGCCCTCGGTGATGATGGTCACGCCATAGAACGGCTCGGACAGCGCCACCATGCGCAAAACGGTGGTGCCAAGCGAGATGACCTGCGGATCCTTAGAGAAAATGCGCAGCATGTGCGGTGCAAGCAGGAACAAAAGGCCACCCGACACGATCATGAGCAGCACCTCGCATACCAGCATCAGCTTGCCCAGATCTTTGAGCCTCTTTTTATCCTTGGCGCCTACGCAGTTGCCTGCCAGCGTTGCGGCTGCCGCCTGCATGCCAAAGCCGGGAATGTAGAAGGCTGATTCAACCGTATTGGCAAAGCCATGCGCTGCGGTGGAAATGTCACCGAGCGAATTGATCATGGATGCGAACACCACGTAGCCAAGCGAGGTGGCAAATCTTTGCGCCATGTTGGGGGCTGCAACCTTCAGACAAGGCCCCAGCACCTCTTTATCGGGGCGCAGACGCTGCCCGCGCGGAGAGATGAGCGGATGACGCCACACAGCCACAGTCACAGCAATACCGCCTACCACAAATGAGATCGCACTCGCGATGGCAGCACCCATCACCTCAAGTCCCGCTCCCGGAATGATCAGGGAAAGCACCTGTCCCGAAAACCAGGGAACCTCTACCGTTCTTGTATGGTAGATCAAAAAGAAATTCAGCACGACGTTGACAACGTTGACGATAATACCCACGCGCATAGGGGTTTTGGTATCCCCCGCACCGCGCAGAATCGCACCGAAAATGATGGATGCCGCGCGGAACAGCATGGGCGTATACAAAATAAAGAAATAGCTTGCGGCCATATCACGGATATCGGG
>JAZQYT010000064.1:0-11991 GCA_045633665.1 Eubacteriales bacterium
TTGGTGCGGGTAAGAGGACTTGAACCTCCACGAAGTTGCCCCCACTAGAACCTGAATCTAGCGCGTCTGCCAATTCCGCCATACCCGCATATTACGGTACTCGGCTCACACCTCGTACCGTTTTTGGTGCGAGAAACGGGACTTGAACCCGTACGGTGTGAACCACACGCCCCTCAAACGTGCGCGTCTGCCAGTTCCGCCACTCTCGCATTCGCTGCCTTGGCTTGCTCACCGGCAACGAATAATATTATACACTTTTTTTGAAATTTGTCAATACCTTTTTGCAAAGTTTTTTGAAAAATTTTTCAGGTATTTTTTCATTCCCAAAAAGTCCTTTTACTGTAAAGGATTTTGCTCCTCCGCACCGTTTTCGTCCTGTGCGTTTGTATACTCCTCAGCCGGTTGAACGTAGGTTTTTTTCTGCTGTCGCTCCTCAAGCAGGGCTTCCCTGTCCGCATATCTTTTGAGCATTCCGTAATACTGAGGGAAGCTCATAAACAAGATATACAGCGCAGCAAAGATCAAAAATGCACCGATAAAGAGCAGCAGGCTGACATCCTTGGTTGCCATGGAGCATTCGGACGTGTATTCGCTGCCGTATTTCATCCAGCCCGCCAGGTACAGCACGCCGCCGTTTACCCACGGAGAAAATCCGAACAAAAAGCCAAGCACGAAATGCGCACCGAGTGCCATGCCGATGGCAGGAAACACAGTCCCTTTATCAAAGGAAGCAAAATGATATCCTTCCCAAAAAGACACAGCGCTTAAGATCAAGCAGCTGATGATCACGGTCAAAAACAGTCTGATCACGCTTGCTGCGTGCGTTTCCTCCAGCACCGCAATGGTGTTCAGGCCGCGCATGACCAGATCTGCGATCAGATAAGAGCCTGTTGCCGCAAAGGCAAACAGAAGCAAATATACCACGGCCAGCACCAGCCGTTCTGCCATCTTACTGCTCACGGCTGCCCACCAGTTTATTGACCAGCTCGTCCGAGCGGTGTTTGATCAGCGTTGCATAGTATGCGACCACAATTGCCTCCAGCGCATCGGTCAGGCGTTCTCTTGCGCCCTCCATGACCTCGGTATATCCTGCAGTCTGCTCCTCGATCACGTGACGGATCGAAGAGAACGAGCATTGATTCTGTTCCACAAGTGCATCCAGGATGCGGCAGATATAATCGTAAAGCACACTTGCACGAATGATATCGTCGCTTGCATCCTCCAGGTCACCGTTGATATATTCCAGCATATAGGCGATCTTATCCAGCTGCATGCAGGGGCGCAGCATATTGATGATCAGAATATACGCTACCTGGTCGATATTGTATTTTTTGGATTTAGACAGCGGAACCCAGCCGCGTTTTGTCCAGTTCTGCAGCGTTGAGCCGTCGATACCCGAGATATCGCGGATCTGCGTCAGCATAACTCCGTCACTAATAAAGAAGATCTTAGACAAAAACGCCATACCCGTCAGGCCATCCATATCTGCTCTGTGCAGCTTGGTACCCGGGATGAGCGCATCATGTATATGTAAATTCATATGTTTTCTCCCTCTCTTGTAGTATATTAATTATATATGACAGTCACGTGATTGTCAACCGTTTTTTGATAATTTTCAAACAAAAAACATACATTGTTTATAAATGATATATTTGGAGCTTACCTTGACATGAAGCTGAAATTCTCAATCACACCCGCCACTTTTATCCTCATCATCTGCATGATCGCAACCACGCCGCTTGTACCGCTCAGCGCAAGCCTTTGCGCTGCGGCCATACACGAGCTTGGACATATCATTGCCGCAAAGCTGCTCTCTATCGACCTTGCGCACATGCGACTGGACGTGCTTGGCGCGCGGCTGAATACAACAGGCAGGCTGTATGCATATTCGGAGTTGGCCATGCTTTGTATCGCAGGGCCGCTTGTCAATTTTTTGTGCTTTGTATTATGCTTCCCTTTTTCAAGCACCGCTCCCTGGCTTGCGGAATTTTCGCTATCCAGTCTATCTCTTGGCTTGCTCAATCTGCTGCCCATCGACGGATTTGACGGTGGCAGGATCTTGCACGGACTTTTGTGCAAGGTGCTTCCCCTGCGAGCGGCCGAGCGCATCATGTTGGCATTGAGCTTTTGCAGTATTTTTTTACTGTGGGCGCTCTCGGTCTGGCTGCTTTTACGCACAGGCAGCTCGCTAACGCTTTTTGTGTTCTCCTGCTGCCTTTTTTGCATGCTGTTCGTATGATCAAAAAAGCGAGAAAAAGCGAGAATTTGAGAGGAAATCAAAGGAAATTCAAGAAAACCGATGCCTTTTGCAAGTCATTGACAGAAATTTCGTGATTTTTCAAAGAATTTTGCGAAATCTATTGCATTTTTCCTGTGAATCTGTTAGAATATTAATATTCTCTATATTTCTGTTTAAAAGGAGTATTGATGCGAAGTGAACGATAATGTTTTGGTTCGGCTCAAAGGAGTTTCCAAGGCTTTCGACGGTGAGCCCGTTTTAAGGGCGATCGACCTGGAAATTCACGACAAGGAGTTTGTCACTCTGCTTGGTCCCTCGGGTTGCGGTAAGACCACAACGCTGCGGATCATTGGCGGCTTTGTGTCCCCCGATTCCGGTGACGTGGAATTCGGTGGTCAACGTATCAACGACGTTCCTGCCTACAAAAGGCACGTGAACACCGTATTTCAGCGTTATGCCCTGTTTCCTCATTTGAACGTATATGAGAACATCGCATTCGGACTTAAAGTACAAAAGGTAAAAAAGGACGAGATAGAGCGCCGCGTCAAGGAAATGCTTGAGCTTGTCAACCTTAAGGGCTTTGAAAAACGCCACGTCGGCAATCTTTCGGGCGGCCAGCAGCAGCGCGTGGCCATCGCGCGTGCATTGATCAACCGTCCCAAGCTGCTGCTTCTGGACGAGCCCCTGGGTGCTCTTGACCTCAAGCTGCGCAAGGATATGCAGAAGGAGTTGAAGAATATTCAGCGCGAGACCGGCATTACCTTTATATACGTAACGCACGACCAGGAGGAGGCGCTCTCCATGTCGGACACCGTTGTAGTTATGGCGGACGGTGCGATCCAACAGATCGGCTCTCCTACCGATATTTATAATGAGCCCATCAACGCGTTCGTTGCTGACTTTATCGGTGAATCCAACATTCTGGACGGCACCATGCCCTGTGATTACAAGGCCAAGATCGCCGGTCACGTGTTCGATTGCCTGGACGGTGGATTTGCCCCCGATGAAAAGGTGGATATCGTGATCCGTCCCGAGGACGTTGACGTGGTTGACGTCAAGGACGGCATGCTGATCGGTACGGTATCGGGCGTGACCTTCAAGGGTGATTACTACGAGATCATCGTGGACGTACAGGGCTTTAAATGGATGCTGGAAACCTCTGACTATGTGGCAGAGGGACAGACCATCGGTCTGCACATTCAGCCCGATGCGATCCACGTGATGAAAAAGTCCGAGTATTCGGGCAAGTTTGGCGACTACTCTACCTTCTCCGATGAAATGGACCACCTCTCCGACGTGGTGGACGAGGAGGAATGAGCATGAACCGTACTGCTAAAGGGCCTCTGTCGCGCTTGCTTGCGACGCCGCACATTCTTTGGAGTGTGCTGTTCATTCTTATCCCCTTGGCGTTCGTTGCGTTCTATGCTTTTACGGATAACGATCTGCATTTCACCATGGCGCACATCTCCGAGTTCTTTACCCCCAAATACTTAGGCGTATTTCTGCGTTCGGTAAAGCTGGCGGCCATTGCAACCGTGATCTGCCTTCTGATCGGCTATCCTGCTGCATATTTCATCTCCCGCACCTCCCCCAACGCCCAAAAGGTGCTTGTGGTTCTGATCATGCTTCCCATGTGGACCAACTTCATCATCCGTACCTACGCTTTGTCCGAGGTACTGGAGGTGCTTAACAACGCCATTGTATATCTGCTCTCGCTTTTGCCCGAGAGTATGGTTCCCTTCGCGCTTGATCCCAAGCCCGATATTGTGATTTACAACGAAACCGCGGTCGTCATTGGTATGGTATACGACTTTTTGCCCTATATGATCCTGCCCATTTACTCGATCATGGCAAAGCTGGATTACCGCCTTGTTGAAGCAGCGCAGGATCTTGGCTGCAACGCCTTCGGCGTTTTGCGCAAGGTCATTTTGCCGTTGAGTATTCCCGGTGTGCTTTCGGGCATTACCATGGTTTTCGTTCCCTCAATCTCCACCTTCTACATTTCCAATCAGTTGGGCGGCATATTCCTGATCGGTGATATCATTGATTATTACTACTATAACAACAATCACCACTTTGCCGCTGCGCTTTCCTTCGTACTGATGCTCATCCTGCTTGCAGGCCTGATCTTTATGAACCGCTTTGGCGACAACGATAAGGAGGGTGCGCGATGAATAAAAACAAGTTTTTAGCGAAATTCTATTTGTTCATGGTGTTCTTCTTCCTGTTCGCCCCCATCGCTGTCATGATCCTGTTTTCCTTTAACGCAGGTAAGAGCACCTCGGTATTCGAGGGATTCTCCTTGGATTGGTATGCCGAAATGATCTCCAATGAGGCGATCCTGGAGGCGGTGCGCAACACGCTTTTGCTGGCTGTGACCTCCTCGGTCATCTCTACGGTGCTTGGCACAATTGCCGCTTACGGCATCAACAAAATGCGCTCGGCAGGTGTGCGCGCCACGCTCATGACCGTCACACAGATCCCCATGATCAATCCCGAGATCATTACCGGTTTTTCCTTTACCCTTTTGTTCGTATTTGTCGGAACGCTTTTACACGTTTCCGAAACCTTCAGCTTCTGGACCATGCTGATCGCACACGTGACCTTCTCACTCCCCTACGTCATGCTGCAGATCACGCCCAAGCTCAAGCAGATGGACAAGTCCCTGCCTGAGGCAGCCATGGACCTTGGCTGTAATCCCGTGCAATCCTTTTTCAAGGTAGAGCTGCCCGAGATCATGCCCGGTATCGTCACCGGTCTGATCATGGCCTTCACGCTCTCGCTTGACGACTTTGTCATCAGCTACTTTACCAAGGGTTCCGGCTTTACAACGCTGCCTATCCTGATCTACGGTGAAGTCAGAAAATCGGTCAAACCTGATATCTATGCGCTGGCTACCGTCATCTTTGTCACGGTCCTGATCTTTTTGATCCTCTTCAATATGCTCAGCACCGACGAGGATGCCAAAGCAAAAAGACAGCAGCAGCGCGAAGAGGCTCGCGCACGCAGAATCCACGCAAAGGAGGCAAAGAAATGAAACTATGTAAAATTTCTTCTCTTTTGGTCGCCTTGATCCTGATTTTGCCCTGCGTTGCTTCCCTTTCCGCTTGTGACAGCTCCTATGACGTGGTACTCAACGTTTACAACTGGGGCGAATATATCTCGGACGGCTCTTACGACTCGCTTGACGTCAACAAGGCCTTTGAGCAATGGTATTACGAGCAAACGGGCGTGCGCGTAAAGGTCAACTACGACACCTACGATTCCAACGAAAGCTTGCGTGCCAAGCTGGAATCCGGCTCTGCGAGCTACGACGTCATCATTCCCTCCGACTACATGATCGACTACTTTATCGAGCACGACATGCTTCTGGAGCTGAATTTTGATCACATCCCCAACTTTGAAAAAAACATTCCCGAGCAGTTCAGAAATCTGTTCTACGATCCCGAGAACAAATACACAGTTCCTTACACCTACGGCATGGTCGGCATTGTGTACGATACCAACATCGTCACGGACGTAGAGCCCAATGACGTTACGTGGGATCTAATGTGGAGCGAGGAGTATGCCAAGCAGATCCTGCAGTTCGACAATTCCAGAGATGCATTCGGTACGGCAATGTATAAGCTTGGTATCAGTGTCAACTCCGATTGCCCCAATGATTGGAGATTGGCATATGAAGAGCTGGCAGCACAAAAGCCTCTGCTCAAGAGATACGTGATGGACCAGGTATTCAATATGATGGAATCAGGCGACGCTGCCATTGCCGCCTACTATGCGGGCGACTGCATTACAATGATGGAAAACTCTTCGGAGAACGTAAATCTGCAGTTTGGTTATCCCAGAGATGAGGACGGAAATATCTGCACCAACCTTTTCATGGACGCTATGTGCATCCCCACCTGTGCCAAGAACAAGGAAGTTGCCGAGGCATATATCAACTTTATGCTCAGCACCGACACCGTGATCGGCGGCGAGGTTTGCGACGTGGCAAGAGCCAATGCGGAATATATTTACTATGCAACTCCCAACAGCGCAGTTTATGAGAATCCCGAGTACCAGGAGGCTCTTGGTAAGGGGGACGAGGAATGCGACTATTACGAAATGCTTTATCCCGAAGGCTTTGATTTTGCGGCCTCCTACAACGAGTTTGCCTATGCAAATCTCGATCCGGAGCTGCTGGCATTTATCTCCGACCTTTGGTTGGATCTGAAATTATTGGATTAAAAAACAAGAGCCGCGTATGCGGCTCTTTGTTTGTGAGGTTATGATGCAAAAGACCATTCGTTTATTTGATATTGACAGCTATATGCAAGCGTTTGACGCAACGGTCCTTTCTTGCCGGGCTGACGGGGAACGCTTTGCCGTCGTGCTTGATCAGACCGCGTTTTTCCCCGAGGAGGGCGGTCAATGTGCCGATGGCGGTACGCTTGGCGGCGCACAGGTGCTTGACGTGCAGGAAAAGGACGGTGTGATCTGCCATTACGTAAGTATCGCTCTGCCCGTGGGGCAATCCGTTCACGGTCAGCTTGACTTCCCTGCACGCTATCTGCGCATGCAGATCCATTCGGGCGAGCATATCGTATCCGGGTTGATGCACAAAAAATACGGCTATAATAACGTGGGATTTCATCTAGGCGGTGAGATCACCATGGATTTTGATGGAGAGCTCACGCGCGAGCAGCTGGACGAGATCGAGGATGAGGCAAACTGCATCATCTATGAAAACGTGGCAATCACGGCAGAATATCCGAGCGCTGAGGTTTTGGCCGCAACCGAGTACCGCTCCAAGCTTGATCTTGCAGAAAACGTGCGTCTTGTCACTATAGGAGAATACGATGTTTGTGCCTGCTGCGCACCGCACGTAGCAAGGACGGGCGAGATCGGTATGATCAAGCTGTTGGATGCCATTCGCTATAAAGGCGGCCTGCGCATCCACTTTTTGGCAGGCAGCGCAGCACTTGCACACTACCGCAAGACCTGGCGGGACGTAGCAACCATTTCCGCTATGCTTTCGGTCAAGCAAAGCGAGGTGGTACAGGGCGTGCAGAAAAAAGAGGCGGAGATCGAAAAGCGCTCTGCTACGATCGCATCCTTGCGCCGTCAGCTGCTGGACTTTAAGATCGCAGCACTTGAAGCAACCCAAGGAAATCTTTGCATATTCACGGATGATCCGGACATGCTCTCCCTGCGCCTGCTTGTCAATGCTGGAATGGCCAAATGCACGGGCATCTGCGCCGCCTTTTCGGGCAGCGACGTGGACGGATACCGTTATATCATAGGTTCGGCCACTGTCGATTTGAGGGCGGCATCCAAACAAATCAACGCCGCCCTTGGCGGCAAGGGCGGCGGTAGCTCGCAAATGATCCAAGGCAGCTGCACGGCTGCTGAGCAGGACATTCGCTCTTATTTTGAAAGTTTATAAGGTGACGTCACAAACAAGCATATTGTGATCGGTCACGCGGCTTGTCGTGGTATCCACGGTATGCACGCCGTCGACAGCGTAGCCAAGATACAGCACGTTGTCGATCGAGCGGTCGGCATAGGTGTAAAGTCCGCGATTGGCATATCTGAACATTGGCAGATACTTTGCAATCTTATCGGGATTGGTATTGAAATCCCCACAGCAAAGGATTCTGCCATTGTTTTTTTGCATATAGTCCGAAAGAATATCTCCAAGACACAGCATGGTTTCGGTATTGGCCTCGTCACTCTCGACAGACAGATGCGTGTTGAACACCGTGACGCGCTCACCGTCCACGTCCAGCACAACAAAACCGCAGGAAGTCCCCTGCTTTGCGATTCTGACCGCAAAATTTCGCGTCTGCGCCTCGACGATGGGGTAACGCGAAAGAATGGCCGTGCCGTATTCCCCACCCTGAAAATCACGGATTTTGATGAAATAAGAATGTGCATATCCTGCCTTTTGTGCAAGGCATGCGGTCATATCCACGCCTTCTGAGCGTGTGCAGACCTTGTCCACCTCCTGCAGGCACACAACGCCAAAGCTCTCATCGGCAATGGCATCTGCCAGCAGCTGCAAATTTTCATCCGTATAATGCCCGTGCAGAAAATGTGACGAGCAGATATTAAAGCTTACCAATCGAAAAGAACGCATATCTATCACCTCTTTGCTTCATTGTAACACAAAACAGCGTTTTGGTAAAGAGGTTATAAAAAAATTCCGTTAAACCTTTTTCAGTAATTCAATCGCATCAGCATCGCTGAATTTCAATATTTCCAAATCATCACAATCATCTGTACCGCTGAACTTTTTCTTTAACTTTGCATGTAGTGCTTGAGCCAGCTCTTCGTTTGTTGTCGCGGCGTGTATGATAAAATCCTCTCTCATGCTGTTTGCAACAATATAAATGTTACTCATATGTTCCTCCGGAAATAAAAAAGTGCGCTGACCGAAATCAGCGCACAAAAACGCAAATTCCAAGTCGTCGCCAAACAAACTGAATACAGATTGGGGGTAGGATACTACTTCCACCGCTGTACGGAATTTGCATTTTATCAAATTCTTTACGGTGAATCAGTATACCCCAAAAAGGTATAACTATACTTATACCTCAAATCATACATATTCAGTTTGTTTGGCATACTCATTATAGCATTGAAAACAAAATAAGTCAATAAGAATTTTGAAATCAATACCAAGCAGAAATAATAATTTGACAATTATCCCGAACTGTGGTATACTGAAATAAATCAAACGGAGGTGCACGTATGAAACAGTATTTGCTTGCGATGGACCAAGGCACGACAAGCTGCCGCGCCATCATCTTCTCCTCGGACGGTGCAATGATAGGCACAGCACAAAAGGAATTTTCACAGATCTTTCCGCATGACGGTTGGGTGGAGCATGATCCCACCGAGATCTGGGCAACACAGATCGGTGTGGCGCACGAAGCACTCGCCAAGACAGGACTTGACGGCAAGGATATTGCTGCGATCGGCATTACCAACCAAAGAGAAACCACAGTCGTGTGGGACAAACACACGGGCAGACCGATATACAACGCCATTGTATGGCAATGCCGTCGCACAGCCGATTACTGCGACGCACTCAAGGATCAAGGGTACAGCGAAAAGGTTCGCGCAAAGACCGGTCTTCTGATCGATTCTTATTTCTCTGCGACAAAGATCCGCTGGATCTTACAGAACGTGCCTGGCGCCATGGAAAAGGCGCAAAACGGGGATCTGCTTTTCGGCACGGTAGACACCTGGCTTATTTGGATGCTGAGCGGTGGTAAGGTGCATGCGACCGATCCCAGCAACGCTGCGCGTACCATGCTTTATAACATTCACGAGCTTTGCTGGGACAAAGAGCTTTTGGAGCTGTTCGGCATTCCCGAAAGCATGCTGCCCCGGGTGCTTCCCTCCTCCGGCATTTTCGGCTACACCAAGCCTGCTCTGTTTGGCTGTGAAGTGCCGATTGCGGGCGTTGCGGGCGACCAGCAGGCGGCCTTGTTCGGTCAATGCTGCTTTGATTCCGGTGACGTCAAAAACACGTACGGCACGGGCGGATTTATGCTGATGAACACGGGAGAGAGTGCCGTCAGCTCACAAAACGGTCTTGTGACCTCGATTGCCTGGCGCATCGGTGACGTGACGCAATACGTGCTGGAGGGCTCGGTATTCGTTTGCGGTGCTGCCGTACAATGGCTGCGTGACGGACTTGGCATCATTCGCTCCTCCGCGCAAACCGAGGAAATGGCCGCAAGCGTGCCCGATTGCGGTGGTGTTTACTTTGTTCCCGCATTCGTCGGACTCGGTGCGCCCTATTGGGATCCTTATGCCAGAGGCTGCATCACGGGTCTGACGCGCGCCACAACCAAGGCGCATATCGTGCGTGCCACGCTGGAGGCCATGGCCTATCAGACCGCGGACGTGCTGAGCGTGATGGAACAGGAGGCAGGCGTTGGTGTGCAATCACTCAAGGTGGACGGTGGTGCGAGCGCAAACAAGTTCCTGCTGCAATTCCAGGCTGATATTACAGGCAAGCAGATCGTGCGCCCCGCTTGCATTGAAACGACCGCGCTTGGCGCTGCATGTCTTGCGGGTCTGGCTGTAGGTGTATACGATTCTCTTGATGCCATTCGTGCAATTTATCATCCCGATGCGCAGTTTGACGCCACCATGCAAAAAGAACAGCGCGATGCTCTCTACAACGGCTGGAAAAATGCCGTGGAACGTACGCTACACGAATAATCATTGATAAAACCTCCATACTATGGTTAGAAATTCCATAGTGTGGAGGCTTTTATGTCATATTTTTCCTTCGATACAAACAATAAGGGCAATAAATGCGCTGTGATAGGCTGTCACGGGCTTGGCGGTACGATCGCGCACGCACTTGCCGCAAGCGGCATCCCCGATGCGCTGGTGCTGATAGACAAAAACAAGCGCTTGGCAGACGGTCAGGCCGCCGATCTTTGCTCGGCACTCCCCTTGCGCTCCGACATGGATATCTGGGCGGGTGAGAGCGCGGATCTTGCTGATTGTGCCTTGATCGTGCTAGCTGTCGGTGCTTCGCCCATACACGAATCGGCGCATGCTGATTTAATCGAGCTTAACGCGCCCTTGGTCAGGCATGCTGTTTCGGACATCGCGGCTTATAACAAGGATGCGGTCGTATTGGTCGTCAGCCGGCCAATGGACACCATGACGTACACGGCTTTGCGTTATGCAGGTCTTCCGGCAGGTCAGATCGTAGGCCTTGGCACGCTGGTATACTCGCAAAGGCTGCGCCATCTGATTGGCAAATATCTGGGCGCTGATCAGCAGCAGGTAGATATCATGATCCTTGGAGAGCAAGGTGCGCGTGCAACCGTCTGTTGGAGCTTGGCTCGTGTGTGCGGCATGCCGCTTGACGCGTATCTTAACGCCATGGGCAGAAGCGGTGACATGCCTGTTCTGCAATCGCTGTTCGACGACGTTCTGCACGAGCATGAGCGTGCCGTGGACGCCAAGGGCCACGCGGATTTTGCGATCGCCCATGCCGTTGTCACGCTGGCGGATGCGGTTCTGCATGATCGGCATACGCTTCTGCCGCTTTGCACCCTATCGGATGGATACGTAGAGCTTTCGCACGTTTGCATGAGCCTTCCCTGTATGCTTGGCAGACGGGGCGCGGCACTCTTTACCGAGCTGCTTCCCTCGCCTGCCGAGCTTGAGCAGCTGCAAAGATCAGCCGCGCGTCTGCGCGCACGCTTTCCCGAGGTGGAGCAATCGTTTGCGTCCAAATAAATCACGTAAAAAGGGTGCCTTTACAGCACCCTTTTTACGTTCAACTAAAGCTTGAATCAGTCTGCGTAAACGCTGACCTGCTTCTTGTCCTTAGTCTTGTGTTCAAATTTTACCTTGCCGTCGATCAGCGCGTACAGAGTGTGGTCAGTACCCATACCAACGTTGTTACCAGCGTGGATAGCGGTCCCTCTCTGTCTTACGATGATGTTGCCGGCAATAACTGCCTGACCGTCAGCCTTCTTAACGCCAAGGCGCTTAGACTCACTGTCACGACCGTTCTTAGTAGAGCCGACACCCTTTTTATGAGCAAAGAACTGTAAACTAAGTCTCAACATGATCTTACCTCCATCTTTAATGCGATCCCAATCCAAGGGGATTCTGAATTTGAAAAATTACGTGGTTTACGACTCGTACGCCTTATCGATAACAGATACGTCCAGGAAATCGTAATACTCTTCGATCATATCCTCAATCTGCTTGTAATAAGCCATGAAGAT
>JAZQYT010000065.1:0-21485 GCA_045633665.1 Eubacteriales bacterium
CATCGGTTAACCTCTTTTGAACCCCGCCACTATGGCGGGGTTTTCGTCTTACAAAAAAGGGACAGAGCCATCCCGGCCCTGCCCACGTTCTCTTTTCCATTCATATTCCGGGGACAATATTGCACACGCCCGCAAGCACGCGCGTGCCGTTACCCCTCCAGCTGTCTGCCAAGGAAGCTGGCAGCCGTCTGCACCAGCTTGCATTCCACGTCCCCATGCACCTCTCCTGTGCGCTCGACCGATTTATCCGCAACAGACACCACACAGCCCACAATGTCGCCTTCGCTGATAATGGGCATGGCACAGCTGACAAAATGCGCCGTTTCGTACGAAAGAACAGGATATTTGTCCTCTCCTTCGCGCCACACATACAGGCTTCTGCCCTCGATCACGCTCTCCAGCTCCTCGGAAAGCGCCTTATCCGCATACTCCTTGCGCGGCACGCCCGCAGATGCAATGACCGCGTCACGGTCGCAAATGACCACGCCAAGGCCGCAGATCTTGTGCAGCGTTTCCGCATACTGCCCCGCAAACGACGCAAGCTCCCCGATGGGCGAATACTTCTTGAAAATGACCTCCCCCTCGCGGTCGGTAAATATTTCCAGCGGATCACCCTCGCGGATTCTCATGGTTCTTCTGATCTCCTTGGGGATGACGACTCTGCCAAGATCGTCAATTCTTCTCACAATACCGGTTGCTTTCATATATATAAATATCTCCTTGTTTTTACAGATTTGTGATGTTAGTATCTGCAAAACAAGGAGATTTATACTGATTGTTTTATATCAAAATAGCGAATGTATTTGATTTTTTGTAACGCGTGTGTTATAATAGACGCGACACGCCATAAAGACCTTGGAGGGAAACATGCAGAGCAAAAACAGACAAATCGCAGGATATGCCTGCGCTATACTCAGCGCGGTGATCTACGGCTGTATGCCGATCATGGCGAAATATATCTACGCTGACGGAGTCAACGCCCTTACGCTATCTCTATTGCGCAATCTGCTTGCCCTGCCAAGTCTTGCCATACTTGCTCTTTGGCAGCAAAAAACTCTCAAATGCGCCCCTCGCAAGCTGCTGTCGCTCAGTTTGCCCGCGCTGTTTGGCGGAGTACTGACGCCCATCCTGCTTTTTGGCTCGTACGTGCTGATTCCTTCAGGCACGGCAACCGTATTCCATTTTGCATATCCCTGCATCGTACTGCTGATCGGCTTGATCTTCTTGCGTAAAAGGATCTCGATTGGCACGGTGATCAGCGTGGCAATGTGTTTTGTCGGCATACTGATGTTTTATGATCCGAGCCAAGCGCTCGATCCGATCGGAGCGGCACTTGCCTTGGGATCTGCTTTGGTGTTTGCTGTTTACGTGGTACTGCTGCCGCATTTTCAAACAGAAGCATTCTCCGGGTTCCTCTTTTGCTTCTACTTCGCACTGTGGAGCAGCGTGATTTTATTGATCATCTGCTTATGCACCGGCAATCTTTGCCTGCCTGCTTCCCTGCTCGGCTGGGGACTTTGCCTGCTGTTTGCCACCTCGGTAACAACAGGAGCTGTTGTGCTGTTTCAACAGGGTGCCTTGCTCATTGGCGGTGAAAAAGCATCCATTCTCAGCGCACTCGAGCCCATTACGGGGGTTATGATCGGTATTGCATTTTTGCATGATCCGGCAAGACCGCTTGTGCTGATCGGCTCCGCGCTGGTCATTGCGTCCAGTATTCTGATCGCTGTCATTGATCTGCGATCAAAGCATAAATAAACCGAGGTGACGGACTATGTTGTCCGTCACCCTTTTTTACGGGATTATTTCTTTGTGTGACGCTGCTTGGCATTGCGCCATTGATCTGTCTTTTTTTCGTTTATTTCCTGTAAAAGCTGTTACCGCCAATGAATTCGCGCACAAGGCTTGTGGGCGGGATCTCGTCGTCCACGTCGGCTGCATGCACGAAATTCAGCACCTTGACGATGGCGCGCACCTCTTCGTAGTATTCGTCGTCCGGCTCGATTGCCACCAAAAGCGGGAAAATGTGCTTTTTGAGTACGGCAAGCTCGTAAAGCGTGGAGCTGTTGAAGATCACATCGGCCTGCTCCTGGAACGGGAAGATCCATTTTGCCTCGCCTGCGCGTACCGAATCCCACATAGAGAGCGTACCGCTGACAGATGCGCCGCGGAATTCAAAATCGCGCACAATACGGCGCAAAAGACGCAGGTAGCTGGACGGAATACGGTTGTGCAGATCCAGATTGAGCGGCAACAGAGGGCAGACGAACAGCTTAAACACCGCGTCGGGCGAAAGTCCCTCGGGCAGCATGATCGGGTTGAGCGCATGGAGCCCCTCCACAATGATCACCGAATCCGCATCCAACTGCAGGCTATTCCCATTCCATTCGCGCATGCCGCGCTTGAAATTGAACGAGGGCAGCTCCACCCTCTCCCCTGCCAATAAGGCACGCAAATGCTGACCGAACAGCGCGGTATCGATGGTGTTGATATGCTCCAGGTCCACCTTACCGTCAGGCCCCGGGGCGATCTTGTCGCGGTCAATGTAGTAGTCGTCATGGCTCATAAGGATTGGCTTTTTGCCGTGTACGCGCAGCTGCGTGGCAAGGCGGTTTGCAGAGGTGGTCTTGCCCGACGAGCTGGGACCTGCCAACATGACCGCACGCGCACCGCGCGAACAGATCATGTCCGCCACCTGCGAAAAACGCTTTTCATGCAGCGCCTCGTTGACGCGGATCAGCTCACGAATGCTGCCCGATTCCACCATTTCGTTCAGATCTGCAACCGTGCGGCAGCCCATCAGATTGCCCCATGCGATCCCCTCGCTGTACACGTTGTAATAATGCTCCATCTCGCGGTAAGGCGCAGGGCGGTCGGGATCGGCTGCGTCCGGGTACACAAACACAAAGCCGTCAGCCGTGGGATGGATCTCCCAGTTGCGCAGATATCCCGTACCCGGCATCATCTCGCCATAGTAATAGTCTGCAAAATCACCGTATTCATACACGTCCAGCGTGGGATGCGTTCGGTAAGAGAGCAGCCGCGCCTTGTCGGTCTGGCCACGCTCCCGATACAGCGCAATGGCTTTTTCGGTGGGGATGCGGCGGAAGGTCAGCGGGATATTGCGCGCAACGATCTCGCATACGCGATCGCGCAGCTTCTGCGCACTGAAATCCGCAACGCCCGACACCTTGATATACAAGGCAGAGCCCAGCGTACAGCGCATGGTGGCGCGTGCGCCCGGCCACAGCTCGTGCAAGGCTAAAAACAGCACGAATTGTGCCGTACGCGTATAAGCCGCCCTGCCTGCCGCATCGGTATAGCGCAAAAGACGGAGCTTGCCGCCCGAGGCCGCCATGGCCTTTCGCTTGGATTCGCGGTCGGGCAAAACGTCCTTTTGCCGCAAAGGGACGTACCCCAGCGAAAAGACCTCGCCCGCAATTTTTGCCACCAGCGGCTCATCCGAAAGCCTGCCTGTGCAAAGTCCCAATTCCTGCACGATATCCAGCAGCGATTGCCCCGGCCGTGCCTCAAATTCTCTTCCATCTATCCATAATTTCATAGTCTTTCTCCTTTATCCGTATATCTTATCGTGTATTGTATGCGCGAAAGTGTACCGATATTCCCCAAAAAAGACAAAAAAGGTTGGCTATCGGTTATGCCCCGGTAGTCAACCATTATCGGTGGTCTGTAGAAACGCCTGCCCTTATTGCAGGCCTATACCCATATTTTCGGATCTCTCCTCGAATTTAGTATATCATATATGGCAGCATTTGTCAATACCCCCTAAAAAATGCGCCCGTTCCGTGCATAAGCTATTTTAGTATTTTATGTGATAAGTTTTTTTGTATTGCGCACACGGTAAGCAAAGAGAAACGGCAGGAAGTCAGAAAAAGGAAAATGCCCCCCGTTCCGCATAGCGGAACGGGGGCAAAGGGTGCAGATGTTATGCTTTGCTGATTGGAGTGCCAAATATATTCTTGCAATTTTCAATTTGTTCCTGTAGGTAAAACACGAACAAATCTATTGTGTCTATTTTTGACCACCGCTTACAATTATGCACTTGCTTGTATTTAGCGTAAGTATTGCTTTGTAACCATTGGTGACTGTATACCTGCTGATATTTATGATGCTTGAGATCCTCGAAGCTTTTCGTTATAAGAATATTAAAATCCCCGAATTGTGGCCATTCATGATACGTAATGCAACATTCATCGGTAATCATACAAATCGCTATATATTGACCGGTGGAATAATTATAAACTTTAAAGTTGTATTGAGTTAAAAACTTTAGTTTTTCATATTCGTCTTTCCCATACAGCATGATAATTCCTTCCATATCGTTACCGGTTACGGTTTTTTCCATACCTGCAGTGCTGTCATTCCCTGTTTCATCGTCTGTTTGTTGGTTCTCAGCGCAGGATGCAAGCAGCGTGCCGAGCAGCATGGTTGCATCCAAAAGCCAGATTAATGTTTTTTCATGCAGTCCTGCGACAAAGTCCCGGACGGGGACGAATTCATATACATCATTATACATATTTATTTGCGTTTTGTCAAGAATTTCTTAATCGGAGCACTTGCAAGTAAAGAAAGCCCTGTTGTAAGCATATTATGAACGCGCTTGACAAGACGCAAATTGTCAAGCACAGGCAGTGAAAATGCTGCATCGATACGATTCGGTGCTGAGCCGAACGAGTGCTTACAACAATTTTCACAAGAATTTTTTTCTGCTTTTTTGATATTTATTCAAAAAAACTCTGTACAAAAGAACAATTTCGTGATACAATTATGGTGTAAATTTATTCCGCAAAGGAGCTTTTTATATGAAACTGGTTTATAAGGGCAAAACAAAGGACGTATATGCACTTGACAACGGAAATGTCATGCTCAAATTCAAGGACGACTGCACCGGCAAGGACGGCGTATTTGATCCGGGTGAGAACAGCGTAGGTTTGACCATTGAAGGCATCGGCAAAGCAAATCTGATCTCCTCTATCCACTATTTCGAGCTGTGCAAAAAGGCAGGCATCAAAACGCACTACGTCAGCGCAGACGTGGAAAACGCAACCATGGAAGTGCTCCCCGCGGAATGCTTTGGTAAGCCCCAGGGTGGCGGCGGACTTGAAGTCATTTGCCGTTTGGTTGCAACCGGCAGCTTTGTCCGCAGATACGGCGAATATATCAAGAACGGAACTCCCCTGCCCGGCGGCTACGTGGAATGCACCTTCAAGAACGACGAAAAGGGCGATCCGCTGGTTACCGGTGAAGGTCTGGTAGCACTTGGCATTATGACTGCCGAGATGTTCGAATCCCTCAAGGCGCAGACCTTGGCGATCACCAAGATCGTAGCCGACGACCTTGCAAGCATCGGCCTTGATCTGTGGGACATCAAGTTTGAGTTTGGTTACCACAACGGTGAGGTCGTTCTGATCGACGAGATCGCATCCGGCAACATGCGCGTCTACAAGGGTGACACCATCGTCGAGCCTACCGCGCTGACCGAGATGATCAATAACAGATAAAAGAAAAGTTAAGCCTGCATCCGCATGGATGCAGGCTTTTTTCATTGATCATGTTCTTCAAACTCACCGTTGATCTTCAAGGCTTTGAGCCGCTTTTCAATCAGTTCGGCAGAGCCTTTGCCCACCCGAAAAAGATGCTCGCCGCCTTGCACAACCACGTGCACAATGCATTGCTTTCCGTGATACTCAAGGCGAAGGTCGTCCACGATATCGGTATTGTAGGTATAGATGCGGAATTTGAACACGCGCACCTTTCCCTTTTGATAGATCGCCACACCGCGGCACATAATGGCATACAGCCCCAGCAAAAATACCGCACCGCACGCAACAAGTGCCAATATCATCAGCGCCCGATGCTCGGAAAGCCGGAATAATACGAGCAGCAAAGCCATCACCTCGCCCCCGATCAGCAAGCACAAAGCCGCAGTTGCCCACACAACGTCGTACAAATGCACAAAGGTTCTGGGATTGATCTCCTTGAAATAGATCACTACGGGGTATACGATCGCAACCGCAAGAACAATGATCAACCAATAAAACGGATCTTTATACAGCGCAAGCGTTGTTGCGAGTGCGTCCGGACTGTCCAAGAGGAAATACTCAAAGATATGATACAGCGGTGCAAGTGCGCCTCCGATCGTCATATACAGCACCGCGCGCCCTACGTGCCGCCAAAGGCTATTTTTCATTCAGCATCCTCCTGCAAATCGATCGCGCGCCCCTTGCCGATCTGGCTGAGCAGCAGCTCACGGGCAGCAGGCAGCTGGGTTTTGAACTCCCGATTCATCCAATACAGCATCAGCGCAAGCGCAACGGCTACTGCCACAAAAATCTCTACCCTGCCGAAAAAGAGCATTTGATTGATGCGCCAATACGCGTCGATCGGCACATGAAGCGTAATGCATACCCACTCGGCTACAATAATCGCTCTGCCGGCAATCAACGCATACGGCATCACAAAGCCCAGTATTGCCAGGATGGGACGAAAGTCCTTGATCAGGATCCCTGTCCAGAACTTATCCGGCCTGTGGTATACGATCTGCGAGCAATATCTTGTCAGCTTGACCTCCTTGGTATAAATCGTCTTATACCGAAAGGTTTCAAAGCCAAACAACACGACCAACAACGCAAGTCCCAGCAAATTGGCCACAAATAGCGCACCCCAACCAAGTCCCAGCTTGGCGACAAGAGGATTGCCCTCCATACCCAGATCAGGCGTATTATAAAACGTCAGCGCACCGTCTGCCAACGCAAGCAGCAGATACACGCTCATCAACAGCCAGAATTTCACTTTTTTCATACGTTTGCTTCCTTTCAGTTTCCTTCACCTATATAGACGCTTTTTTTGATCAAAAAGTATCACCTTTTTGAAAAATTTTCAAAAAATCCCCGAAAATTTTTTCGGGGATTGATTTTTGTTTCTTATCTGCGCAGCATGATCTCAATGATCTCTCGGTCCGTATCCTTCATGCCGTCACGGGCCACGTTGCTGACGTTATCTATGGTATTCTCCACACCCTTGGTCACGATACCGTCACCGCCCACAAACTGCTTGCCCTGCATATACATGTGCATGCCCAAAAGCCCCGCCTCGACGCTTGACGCGATCTTGGCAGCGCAGCTTGCCTTTGCGCCATCGCAAATGACGCCGGAATTGATGGCAAGGCCGTTGACCACGGTATGCGCGATCTCGCGGTATTTTCCACCGTGCAGATACATCACACCCGCAGCCGCACCGCAACCCGCGCTGGTTGCACCGCAATAAGCCGACAGCGCACCGATGCCTGTTTTCAGACGGATGGTGGTCAGATTGGACACGATCAGCGCACGCAGCATCTGTTCACGCGACACGCCCATTTCCTTTGCATACACGATAACAGGCAGCGAGGCGGTCATGCCCTGGTTGCCGCTACCCGAATTGATGACAACAGGCAGCTCGCAGCCGTTCATACGTGCGTCCGAGCCTGCAGCCGCCCAGGCCTTGGCCTTATTGGCCACACCGTTGCCATATGCAGCTAGCAGCACCTTGCCGATCTCGGAGCCGTAATGCCCCTGTAAGCCCTCACTAGCGATCGCGGTATTATATTCGATCTGACGCTCCAGCACCTCTGCGATATCCGCAAGGTCGGCTACATCGGCAAATTCCACGATTTGTTCTATGTTCAGCAATTCATAGTGTGATTCCTCGCGCTCCACCTTCTCCGGCTTGGCTGCATACAGCACCTCTCCGTTGCGCACGACGCTTTCCACATGCGTGTGCTTGTTGGTCAACAGCACGCTTGCCTGATCTGCTCCCGAAAAAACCGTAACACCGATCGAGAACACGCAGTTGCCATCCGCACGCACGACCTCTATTGGCGTAAGTTCACGGTACGCGCTGATCTGCGCGATCTCCTTTTCGGTCACGTGCGAAATAACCTCCAGCTCGGCATACGGATCGCCCGCCACAATGCCTGCGGCAGCAGCCGCCTCAATGCCCTTGAGATTGCCCGTGTGCGGAATGAACACGCTCTTGACGTTCTTGATCACGTTACCGCTGACGTCAATGCGCACGCGCTCGGGAACTGCTTTCAAGGCCGCTCTTGCAATAGCAGAGGCATACGCAATGGCGATCGGCTCGGTACAGCCCATCGCAGGGATCAGTTCCTTATGTAAAATGGCGCAGTAGGCCCTGTAAATCTGATGATCCATATTAACCCCTTATATTCCTCGGAATCCCTTTCCGATGATCTCGCTGCTGTTGGATACGATCACAAATGCACCGGGATCGATCTGCTTGACGATCTTTTTGAGCTTTGCGCCCTCAACGCGGCGGCAGACGGTCAGCAGCACGGTTCTTTCCTCACCTGTATACCCGCCCTCGCCTTGAATTTTGGTAAAGCTGTGATGAATGCTCTCGGTAATATAGCTGCTGATCTCCTCGGGCTTGCTTGTGATAATCGTGAAATACTTGGATGTATTCATATTCTCGATCACACCATCTACCAAAAACGCCTTGGCAAAAAGGCCAAGCAGGGAGAACAGTCCCGTTTGCACGCCAAACACCCAGAATGCGCTCACGGCAATGACAAAGTCGGTTACCAGCAACGCTTTTCCGATATCCAGACTCGTATATTTCTTCAAAATCAGCGCCACGATATCCGTGCCTCCCGAGGAGGACTCGGTAAAGAACAGCAGCGCAGAGCCGATGGCAGTCAGCAGGATCGCGTATACCAGCTCCAAAAACGGCTGGTCGGTAAAGGGCTTAGACATGGGACAAACGTGCTCCAAGACAAACGTACCAAGCGAAAACAGCAGGCTGCAGTACACGGTCTTGACCGAAAAGCCCTTGCCAAGGAAGATAAATCCCACGATCAGAAGCAGCACGTTGATCACGGTCAGAATATTGGCAGACGTGAAATACTGCGCAAGATCGGGCAGATACTGCCCTGCCGCACCGGATAAGACCACGGCAATACCGCTGACACCGCCGGTCGAAAACCCGTTCGGGATCTTAAAAAAGTACACGCCAACCGTGGTCAGTAAGATACCCAGGTTCATGATCACAAAACTTTTGAATTTGTTTTTCATACAAACCTCTCTCGTCATTTTTCTACAACAAGTATATAATGCCGCGCCCGAAATGTCAAGAGGTGTGGCAAAAAATCAAGAAAATAAGGGCTGAACCGCAAGGTTCAGCCCTCGTGTTTTTGATTTGGATTACTCTGCGTCAGAGTTCTCTGCGGGTGCCTCAGGAGTCTCAGCGGGAGTCTCAGCAGGAGCTTCGACAGGAGCTTCAGCGGGTGCCTCAGCAGGTGCTTCAAGCGTCACCTTCTTTGCTTCGGTTACGCCCTGTGCATCGGGAGCGATGGGCTGAAGCTTGATCGCATGACCACCGGTCAGAGTGATCATCTTGATTGCCTGCAGCGAGAAGCCGTTAGCCTCAACGATCAGTGCTTTATCCAGGTCACCGTCTGCCAGGATCTTGACTCTCTTGCAGTCGTTGCTGATCAGCTTCTTGTCCTTCAGGGACACGATATCAACCTTGTCGCCTGCTTCGTAGTGAACGTTCAGAGTACCTACGTTAACTGCATCCATCTTACCGGTTGCGGTAGATGCGATCAGTTCGACAGAGTTGACTGCCTGTGCATCGGTCATCAGCGTGTCTGCTTCCTTTGCATCCACGTGCTCTACAATGTGAATTTCCTCAACGGGAGCAACAGGTGCAACAACCTCAACCTTTTCCTCTACTTCAGATTCGGGCTTAGGCTCTTCCTCTTCAGCAGGTCCCTTCGGGAAGATCTTGTGCGCATACAGGATGTATGCCAGGATCAGAATTGCTACAAATACCAGCAGGATGATCAGGAAGATCCACCAGCCGTTCTTGTTCTTGTTACCGCCTACAGGCTCAGTAACGGACTCAGATTCGCTGCCTGCGTCGGGATCGGTGGTTCCCTCATCAGCGGGAGTGGTTTCCTCTATGGTATCGGAGCCGGTGTCGGGTTCAGTATCGGAGCCGGTACCGGGTTCGGTATCGGAGCCTACACCGGGATCGGTGTCCGTATCGGTATCGGTATCGGTATCGGTATCGGTATCCGTGTCGGTATCGGTATCGGTATCAGTGTCCGTATCGGTGTCGGTGTCTGTATCAGTATCCGTATCGGTGTCGGTATCAGTGTCCGTATCGGTATCGGTGTCGGTATCCGTATCGGTGTCTGTATCGGTATCGGTGTCAGTATCGGTGTCCGTATCGGTATCGGTGTCGGTGTCAGTATCAGTGTCCGTATCGGTGTCGGTATCCGTATCGGTATCGGTATCGGTATCGGTATCGGTATCAGTGTCGGTATCGGTACCTTCACCGCCACCGGGAAGCTTCATACCGCAAACACACTTGCCGTCCTTATCAAAGACGTGTGCATCGGGGCCGACTACGTATCCGCAAGAGCAGGTGCCTGTATGATCGTCATCGGTGTGTACGTAAGTATAGGTGTGCTCAACCGGTTTCTGTACTTCGTAAAAATCGTAATCGTCGTTACGAGTTTCAAATTGCTCAACAGGGTTTACGTTGTTTCTGTTATTGAACTTCCAGAAGCAAATATAGTGATACTGTGCATCGGAAGGCTTTGCGGAGATCACAGGAATATCGGACAGAGTGCCGCCCTGATCCACGTCGATCTCATAGGTCTTGAGAAGCGTATTGTTTACGTCAAAGAAGTTTACGGTAAACACGTGCTGTACGTAGCTTACTGCGTAGTAGGAGAAGTGGCTTGTGGTAAAGGTCAGCGAATCCTGATTCTTAACCTTATCAAGCATGGTTTCAACAGAAGAACCAACGTAATCAAGCGTTGCGTGGTATCTGCCAAGCTCTTTCTCGAAAGGAACGGTCACGGTTGCATTACCGCCGTTGAACGCGGAGCCTTCCAGGTCAAAGCTGTAAACGAAGTCGTAATCGTAGTAGGAAGCAACCTCGGAGGGCCAGCCGTATTCTTCACCGAGCAGCGTGGACACTGTCAGAGAGATCTCATCGTCGGTAGCATTTGCGAGAATATTGCGCAAAGCTTCATTATCCAACGTAATGGTCACATCGTGTGCGCCGGGTCTGCCGTCGCCCGTGACCACAGCAGTCAGAGTAACAGTGTCGTCTATTTCAGCCAGCTGCAGGAAAACCGAGATGGGGGCGGTAGCAGTCAGACGCTTGCCAACTTCCTGGTAACCGCTGAATGCAATGTCATAGCCGCCTCTTCCGTTGGGCGTAACAGTAGCATCACCATAGTTGTGCGCGGTTTTGGAGAACTTTGCATCGTACTCAGCATGTGCGGTTGCAGCCGTAATGCCGCTGCCGGTTGCTCTGTTGCTCCAGCCTGCAAATGCATAACGGTACTGGTAGTCAAGCACCTTGGAGGGCTTGGTTACTGTGGGAGTTGAGCCGTAGTCCAGCACCATCTCCTTATACAGAACACCCTCAACGTAGAACTTGATGGTTGCAGTATACTCAGCTTTATAGGTTGCATTGCCGGTAACTGCGGGAAGAGTCATGCCGTAGCCCTTCCAGCCCTTGAAATCAAGGTTTGCCAGGGTTGCGTCACAGGAAGGAATCTCTCCGTATGCATATTCCTTGGAAACCAGGTTGCCAAGCAGGTCAAAGATTACAGTGTAGGTTCTTTCGGTTTCTGCATATACAGCGGTATAGGTTGCATCACCCAGCGCTACGGGCAGAGCGTCTTCATAAACGTTGCCTTCAGCATCCATCCAACCCTTGAAGGTGTAATGTGCGGTATTGGAGCTGCCCTTTACGGGAAGGTCGCCTGCGTAGGTGGGAACGGTGCCGTGAGCGAAGAGGTTGCTGTACAGAACAGTGCCGTCCTCGTCCACGAAGGTGATGGTGTACTGGTGTGCTACGTACTTTGCATAAACAACGGTATCCTTACCGGGCATGGTGGTCAGCTGGTTGCCCTCTTCATCCACCCACATGAAATCGTAGCCGTCCTTGGAGAAATCGGTGCCGTAAAGCACGAGCTCTGCGTCGTAAGGCAGGAAGCCCTCGAACTTCGTGTCGCCATTCTCATCAACGTAAGTAATGGCATACAGGTCTGCTACGTGAATATTAAAGGAAATATCGGAAGTGAGATCACGGGTGGGAACGTAATCACCAAGCACAATGGTTCTGCCGTAAACGGTGATGTCTACCTTGTCAAGCACGCTCTTGAGCCATGCACCGGGATTGTAGGTTACGCTGAATGCGTAGCTGAATTCGCCTTCACCCTGGTAGGTGTCTTTCAAGGAAACGTCCTTGAACTCGTCGGGGATTCTGTTGAACACAAGGTCAATCACGTGCTCTGCGGAATCATATGCGGACTTTGCCTTCGCAGAATCGGGAATGCGATCCTGGAACTTGCCGAACGCCTCGATCATACGATCAACAATGTCATGTGCGCGAGCAGTGCTTACGTTAAGCTTATTGGCAACGCGATCAACGACCTCGTTCAGGCGAGCGTTGTATGCCAGACCGTCAACGTCCTTATACTGTGTCAGTGCAGCCAGATCCTCAAAGGATACCAGCTTCATCAGGTTGTAGATTGCGCGAACAGTCACGGAAGCCTGCGCACCGGTGACGGATTCGGGCAGCTTTTCAACCAGAATGTTGCCATATTCCTTGGTCAACTCGAAAACGGGACGGAATGCTTCCAGCTTATCGACTACGTCCAGCTCCTTATCAGTTGCTGCGGAAACGTCGTCCAGCAATCTGTCAATAACGTTTACGTACTGATCAAAGGTCAGAAGATCGAACAGCTCGAACATTTCGCTGACCGTTGCGCATTCGCCAAGGCCTTCCACGATGGTCTTCTTGGTATCCTCGGAAACGGAAGCATCATTCAAAGCCTCAGTCAGCATAGAAGTGAATGCAGCGGGAACAAAGATCTCAACGTGCATATCACCGTCTTCGTTCTTCGCGTAATCCACAGCAGCCATCACAGTCTTTGCTGCCTTGCGGATCAGATCGCGATTGCCATCGAGCGCGATCTGCAGCTTAAAGCCAAAGTCCTCTTTGCCCTCTGCACCCAGTGTGATATCGTAGGAGGTGATGACACCGTCATCGCCCATCTCGATGATATCCGAGGGGGTTAAGGGGTTAGAAAGCAGCGCCTGCTTGATGCCGGGAGCGGAAAAGATCTTTCCGTAGTAGCCGTTCTGTACGTCAGACAGAAGACCAGCCAGCTCGGAAACGCCGTAGCCCTCGATGCTCACAACCTCATTGCCGTTGACTGCAACGGTATTGACCTTGCTGTTGTACACGTGCTGTGCGGTAGACTTCAGGAACTCGGTCACAGCGCTCTTGTACGCGCTCTTTGTGTCGGATGCTCTCACGTCACCCAAAATGTCACGCAGGATCTCGTTATAGTTTCTTGCGTTTACGTTGATGGTCAGCGTTGCAACACCGTTCGCATAGGTCATTTCGTATTCACCGTAATTGACGGGCAGAGCGTTGACGTCTGCTACGATCTCCTCCACGATGTTCACGCTCGTACCGGTGATAACGATGTAATCCTTCTTTGCAATCAGATATTCATTGTTCCAATTCACATACTCACCCGCAGACATATCTGCACCGTGAGCGGGAATCAGCTTCATGAAGGGGATCTGCTGCTCGTCGATCTTGACGCCGTCTACCATCCAGACAACGGTACTGGTCTTGGTGGAATCGGGATTATCCTTCTGATACTGGATAGATTCCTTGACCTCCTCAAAGGTTGCGCCGTTCATGATTGCATCCACAACCACATCAACGCCACCCGTATAAGTGTCATCCATCAGAACATCGTCGATCACGACATCCATATTTTCCAGGGCTTCATCGCCCTGTTCGCCGCCCAGCAAGCTGTCAGCGGACTCCTTAAATGCCGCGTCACTATGGTATTTTTCTTCCACGTAATCCTTCAACTGCTCTGCAGCGTCGTCGTCATTCTTGACGCTGTTATACTTGTTGAGAAGATCCATGAAAACGCGCAAGTCGTCGCCCTGGAGATTGGAGACGCTTGTGCCTTCTGCAGCGAACGCGGGAACGGTAATTACAGAGGCAAGCACTGCCAAACACAGCAATGCAATCAGCACTCTGCAACCAAGTTTTACGGTTTGCTTCATTGGTTCATCCTCCGAAAAAAGATTTTTAAGACTCGGGATATATCAAACCCCTGCCGGCATTTGCCGACTTGGGCGCCTTAACATTATATTATATTGCGGGGCGGTTCCATACCCAAAATAGGCATAGTTTGCCCACTCCCCCAATATTACGAGTATTATAGCACATTTTTTCAAATTTGTCAATAACCATCGACTTTTTGGCATGTTTTTGCACGCGTACAAGTAATTGGCAGCAAATATGGAATTTTTATCCTGTCATTTCGAATTTTTGCATAAAATATTAACAAGATCACTTGATTTTTCTGTGTTTTTTCGCATTTCCCCTTACTTTTTGCAACGGTGTAAAATGTTACAAATGCGCCGCTCCTGTTTGTTCATAATTTTTTTACATTATTCGACAGTATTTTTTTGCAAGAACATACAAAAAGCCCGTGCATCCAATCGGGATGCACGGGCAAGTGTGCGTTTATTCAGGATCTGCCGATCCTATTTTGAGAAGAAATCAGTCCTTCTTCTTAGCAACAACGCATGCGCCCAGAGCGAGCACTGCTACGATTGCGCCTGCACCGATGATGCTGCCGCAGCTACCGGACTTTTCAGCCTCGGTAGTAGCCTCTTCAGAGGTTTCGGGAGCCTTGGTCTCAGCGTCGGTCTTAGCGTCGGTTTCGGGAGCCTTGGTGTCCTCAGCGGTGGTAGCCTCGGTCTCGGGCTCAGTCTCTTCCTCGGTGGTAGCAACGGTCATGGAACCCATGCCGCTCAGAGTCAGAACCATACCTGCGTTCTCGGGATACCAGCCTTCAGCACCTGCCAGAGAGCCCAGAGCAGCGGAGGTGCCCCATGCGCCCTTGATGCCTGCATCGGTGCCATCCTCGTTGGTGGCATGGTCAAGATAGCAAACCAGCATGTTCAGGCTTACGTCATCGGAGCCTTCCCAAGCAGGAACTTCCTCCTCGGAACCGATCAGCTTTTCGGAAATGTCGTTGTACAGAGTCTGCCAAGAAATTGCGAACTCAGCATACCAGCCGGAGCCATCCTCTGCCTTCTTGGTAGCGCCCTTTACGTGACCTTCTCTCCACTCTTCCTCATCGTCGGAAGCCATGGTGTAGTCAACGGTAGAAGCAACGTCGTCAGCGATGCACTGAACGGTCATGTCAACAGTGCCGTCTTCCTGCAGACCGAAGGAGTAGAATACTGCTCTTTCGAAAGATTCACTAGCTGCTGCCCAGCCCTTGAAGTCAAGCTGGATCTGGAAAGCGTCCTTGTTGTAACCGTTGTCGTCGGAATACTGAACGTCAGAGTCATTGATCTTGAACGCAATGTACAAAAATTCAGAGTCAGCGCTGAACCACAGGTTGATGGACCAGTCCTCGGAAACTTCGCCAACCCAAGCGTCCAGGTTGTACTTGTCGATGTCGTATCTCTTGAATACGTCAGGGTGAGCCTGCCAGTCAGAAACGTCGCCATCGAGGGTGATGTAGTTAGCAAGGTCTTCCTTGTACTCTGCCTTAACTTCACCGAACGCATTCCACTCGGATTCGTCAACTGCTGCGTTAGCAGTCAGAGCACACAGAGAAGCCAACATAGCTGCTACTACGAGCATTGCAAAAAACTTCTTCATAAAAGTTTTCCTCCATATAAATTTTTTTGTGTAACCGCGCAAAGCGGTAGATTACCTGTCTATGTTACAGAGATTTTATGTCCGCAATATGGATTGTTTGTTAACTGTTTGTAACCTTGGCAATATTTTTTGCAAGTACACGTGTACTTCACCAAACCATCGGTTGTATTTTTGTATATATTGCCTAACAGGGTTCAAACACCAGTCGAAGAGCCGATGCGCAAGCCGTCGGCTCATCCAGAGTGAACAGCTCGTAAAGCGGGATCAGATCCCCGTAGCCATCGTACATGACGAGATTTTTGAAGGGTGTCGGATCCTCCGCTTTTCCAAGCATCACATCACCCCACATCAGCACGCAACCGCCCTTACCCACAACAGGATTCTCCTTTTGCACGTGCAGCTCCTCGCACACGTTCACACAGCCGTTTTCGTCCGGCACAAAGCGACACAGCCCCTTACCGGGAATATAAATCGCAAGCTCGATCCCCTCCCACTCTCCGCTGACAGTATATGTTGCGCGGCAGGCACGGGGATACTCGGTTTGCGAACAAATGCGGATCTTTTTGCCCGAAACGGTCAGGTTTGCCTCGGATTCGGTCATATACGGCACGACAACCGTGTTTTCCTTGATCATGTACGCGTAGCTCGCACACGCGGAAAGGCCTTCACCACCGCGCATCGAGCAGCACCACCACGCCTCAAAGCCATGGGGGCGCAGCACGCCGTCGGTCGCGCAGGTATCGCAGCCAAAGCCGCCGTTGCTTCTTTGCGTGCGTAGCATGCCGTTGTAAAAAATGCGATTTGCTACGGGCAGATAGCGTTCCTCTCCCGTTGCGGCATACAGCTGCATGGCAACCATAAAGGAATCCACCACCGCGCAGGGTTCTGTCCATTCCGGTCTGCCAAACCAATTCTGATTTTCATAATTGACGGTCATACCGTGCGCAAGATACAAGTCGAAAATGCGCTTGGCAGCCTCAAGATACTTTTCCTTCCCCGTAGCCTCATACATACGCAAGATGCCGCGCGTAGCGGTCAGCGTTGCGTGCGTTTGCAGTTTCATGCCCACGGGATCAAGAGCCAGGAATTGCTCGATCATCTCGTCAAGCATCTCACCAAGCCGTTCTTTGAGAGGAGAATCCGGATAGACACAGTACGCATGGGAAAGACCGTCCAGCGGAATATACGCGCAGCCGGTATCGGTAGACAAATGCCAGTTGCCGCTTGTGGCAAACACATGTCCCGATTCCGCACCGCCGCCCGTGCGCAGTGCCGGATCGGTGGGGTATTCGCGATAAGTCTTTTGCAGCGGCAAAAACAGATTCATGACCACACCCTCGATCAGAAAAAGCGTGACGTCCAGTTTTCGATATTCATAATACGCGCACAGCGCGCGCAACAGCCAGCCGTGTCCCGAAAGCTGCTGCTCGTCCGCCTGCGGATGTGGCAGCTTTCGGCCGAGAAAGCCGTTGTCGTTCAATTCCTTGGCAAGACGCTCCATAGCGGCATCCAGCGCTGCAGGCTCACGTCCCGTTGCCATGGCGGTCAAGGTCTGTGAGAGCATGGCTCTTCCCTCCCAGTCGCCCGGCCAGGTGTCGATAGACTGGCTTTGGAACACCAGCGGAGGCAGGTACATATCCGATTCAAGACGCGCGATCTGACGCGCAAGTCTTTGTGCAAGGTCTCCGCGCTGGCGCACCTGATCGGCATCAGCGAATTGTAATACCGTGTGTTTCATGGGAATCCTCCTTAACGATTTGTTGATTTATTAATGGCATTGTTTATTTTCAACCTGTTTTCGGGGTTATTCGGTCAGTATTTTGACAATATCCGCAGGTTTTGCGGCAATATGCGTTGCCCCCGTGCGCTCAAGCTCCTCGCGGCTGCCGTAGCCAAACAGCACACCCACAGTGTCAAGTCCGTGCGCCTTACCGCCCAGCACGTCATGCTCGCGATCCCCGATCATGACGCAATCCTTGACGTCGGGATTGCCCAAAAGCATCAGCGCACGCTCGACGACCTCCGCCTTTTTGGTGCGCGTGCCGTCCATTTCGCTGCCTGCAACCGCCGTAAAATAACCGTCCAGATCAAAATGCTCCAAGATCTGCTCGGCGTAAAACTCAGGCTTGGAGGTGGCAAGGCAGACCTTGATCCCACGCTCCCGAAGCGCGGCAAGAGCATCGCGAATGCCGTCGTAAACCAGATTTTCAAAGATTCCCTTGACCGCGTAATACTCGCGGTAATAGTCCACCGCCTTCATGGCATCGGGACGTGAAAAGCCGTAATACACCTCAAAGGACTCATGCAAGGGAGGCCCGATGAAGCAGAAAAGCTCCTGCCTGTTCTCTACGTGAATGCCGAATTTGGCAAGCGCGTACTGCACCGAGCGCGTAATGCCCTCGCCCGGATCGGTCAGCGTGCCGTCAAGGTCAAAAAGCGCGTATTTGTATTTGTTCATGCCAAGCCTCCCTGCGCGCGTTTCCACTCAATGAACTCCTCGTACGTACCCAGGCGGTCTGTCCAAGTGCCGTCCTCACGGATCTCTATGATGCGGTTTGCCACGGTATTGACCATTTCATAGTCGTGTGAACTAAACAATATGTTACTTTTGAAATCATTAAGGCCATCATTGACCGCGGAGATCGACTCCAGATCAAGATGGTCGGTGGGTTGATCCACCACAAGGAAGTTAGAGCCGAACATCATCATGCGCGAGAACATGCACCTTGCCTTCTCACCGCCCGACAAGACCTCAACGCTCTTATGGACGCTGTCGCCCGAGAACAGCATGCGTCCCAAGAAGCCGCGCAGATAGCTCTCGGTCTGATCCTTGGAATACTGACGCATCCAGTCCAGAATATTTTCCTTGTGTCCGTTGAAATAGGCGCTGTTATCGTGGGGATAATACGAGGTAGAGATACTCACCCCCCACTTGTAGCTGCCGCTGTCTGCCTCGTCCTCCTCCATAAGCACACGGAACAGCGCGGTAATGGCCATCTCGTTACCCACAAACGCGATCTTGTCACCCTTGCCGACCATAAAGGAGAGATCCTTGAACATGACCTTGCCGCCCTGCGACTTGGTCAGCTCCTTGACACTCAGAATATCCTTGCCCGGCTCTCTGTCCATGGAGAAGCCGATAAAGGGATAGCGCCGCGAAGACACGGGCAGCTCGTACACAGTCAGCTTGTCCAGCAGCTTGCGACGCGAGGTCGCCTGACGGGATTTGGATTTATTTGCCGAGAAGCGTGAGATAAAGGCCTGCAGCTCTGCGATCTTTTCCTCGGCCTTCTTGTTCTGGTTCTTGATCATGCGCTGCATGAGCTGCGAGGATTCATACCAGAACTCATAGTTGCCCACAAACATGCGGATAGCACCGTAGTCAATGTCCACGATGTTGGTGCAGACGTCGTTTAAAAAGTGACGGTCATGCGACACCACCAGCACCGTACCGAAATAGTCGGCAAGGAAATCCTCCAGCCATGCTACAGCATCCAGATCAAGGCCGTTGGTCGGCTCGTCCAAAAGAATGATGTCGGGATTGCCGAACAGCGCCTGCGCCAAAAGAATCTTGATCTTGTCCTTCTCGTTCATGTCTGCCATGCTCTCCCACAGGCAGGATTCGTCAAGTCCCAGTCCCTGCAGCAGCTTGGAAGCATCCGATTCGCTCTCCCAGCCGCCAAGCTCGGCATACTCGGCCTCCAGCTCGGAGGCTCGCACGCCGTCCTCGTCCGAGAAGTCCTCTTTTTCGTAGATCGCATCCTTTTCCTTCCATACGTCGTAAAGGCGCTTGTTGCCCATGATGACCGTATCCAGCACGGTGTACTCGTCAAAGGCAAAGTGGTCCTGCCCCAGCACCGACATACGCGCGTCGCTAGGGATACTGACCTCGCCGTGCGTGGGCTCAAGCGTGCCGCAAAGCAGCTTTAAGAAGGTGGATTTGCCCGCACCGTTGGCACCGATGACGCCATAGCAGTTTCCGGGCGTGAATTTCAGATTGACGTCCTTGAACAATACCTGTCCGCCAAACTGAAAGGAAAGATTTGTTACCGTAATCATTGTGTTCCTCATTTCCGTTTGATCATATTCTGTTTTATTATACCAAATAACGCGCCCACGGTCAAGGGCTGAAAGGACGAATTATGAAAAACTCTGTGCGCCGCCCGATCTCCATTCCCACGTATACCAAAGGCGAGGAGCGCTTCAATATGATCTCACACATCGCGGGAGGCGCACTGGGTGTCGCTGCGCTTGTGCTTTGCGTGGTCTTTGCTGCAATGCGCGGCAATATCTACGGCATTGTCAGCGGTGCGGTGTTCGGCGGCAGCATGATCTTACTTTACACCGTGTCCAGCATCTACCACGGGCTCTCACCGCGCACGTCGGCCAAACGGGTATTTCGCGTGCTGGATCATTGCGCCATTTATCTGTTGATCGCAGGCACCTACACGCCCTTTTCGCTTTGCGCCATCCGGGAGGTCAACCAAACGCTCGGATGGGTGTATTTTGGTGTGATCTGGGGGCTTGCAGCCCTTGGCGTGACGCTGTGCGCCTTGGATATGCACCGCTTCCGTGCCGTTTCCATGATTCTGTATCTCGGCATGGGCTGGTGCGTGATCTTTTCGCAAGGCGTGCTGCGCACGGCACTTCCCGACGCGGGACTTGCGCTTTTGCTGACAGGCGGCGTGGCATATACGTTGGGCGCGATCATATTCGGGCTGGGGCGGCTGCACGTTTATGTGCATTCCGTTTTTCATTTGTTCGTGCTGGCGGGCAGCCTTTTGCATTTTCTTTGCGTGCTTTTGTACGTTTTGTGAAAAAATTGACGATTTTTTTGTGCAAGGTACTTGACAAGCGGATTTTAGTTTGCTATAATGAGTGCAAATTTTCAAAGGCTATGACAAAGACGGGACGGTCGTATGTCGGCACAGAGAAGCGGCGTTGGGTGAGAGCCGTTGCGAACGTGACCGAATCCCCATCACTTTCGAGCCGTTCGTTCGATACGTAGGACGATCCGACACGGCGCCGCGTTAGTGCGCACGGGGGTCATGCGCCCCGCTGAGTGATACCCTATGGGTATAATTTGAGTGGTACCGCGAGTAAGTTGATTTTGCTCGTCTCAAAAGGTTTCTTTTGAGACGGGTTTTTGTTTTTAGTCCACCTATCCGAGGCAGCTTTGCCGCTTCGGGAATGAAAGGAGAATACAAAATGGATTACAGTTTGAAAGAAGTTGCAGGGAGAATCAAGGACCTGCGAGAAGCCAAGGGCTTTACCCCGGCAGAGCTGGCAAAGCTGACCGGTGTATCGGTTGAGGATTACCTGCTGCTTGAGCAGGGCGAGACCGATTTCAGCTTCACCTTTATTTACAAATGCGCCAAAGCGTGCGACGTTGAGGTAGTCGACCTTCTGGAGGGCCGCAGCACCACACTGACCTCCTTTGCCATTACCAGAAGAGGCGACGGTCTGAAGATTCTGAAGCAGCACGGCGTTGAATACAATAACTTAGCGCCCAAATTCAAGGACAAGCTCGCAGAGCCGTTCCTGGTAAAATTCCCCTACATTCCCGAGGAGCAGAACGCGCCCATCAAGCTGAACTCCCACAACGGTCAGGAATTCGACGTGATCGTCAAGGGTTCGCTCAAGGTGCAGGTCGGCAATCATGTGGACGTGTTGCACGAGGGTGACTCCATCTTCTATAACAGCTTGATCCCCCACGGCATGATCGC
>JAZQYT010000066.1:0-4369 GCA_045633665.1 Eubacteriales bacterium
CTTGAAGAAGTAAGCCTCCTCCTCTGCCTTCTGAACGGGTCTGCCGCAGTCGGGGCACTTGCCGCCCTCGGCTTGAGTTTCGGTAAAGAAGGACTCGCAAGGAGTGCAATACCATCCCTCATACTTTCCTTTATATATATCACCCTGCTCGTAGAAGCGCTTGAAGATCTTGGTAACGGCTGCAACGTGATAATCGTCGGTGGTGCGGATAAAGTGGTCATAACTTGCGCCCATGCCGTCAAAAATCGCCTTGATCTCGCCTGCAACACCGTCCACGTATTTCTGTGGGGTGACGCCTGCTTCTTTAGCGCAGTTCTCGATCTTCTGACCGTGCTCGTCGGTACCCGTGCAGAAGAAAACGTCGTATCCGCGCTCGCGCTTATAGCGTGCGACAGCGTCGGTCATGATGATCTCATAGGTGTTGCCGAAGTGCGGCTTTTTGGACGCGTACGCAATCGCGGTCGTGATATAAAACTTGGGTTTTTGTTGATTCATGTCAGTATCCTCTTGTTAATTTATGGTTTATTTTTTAATTCTTGATTCATTTCTTCCTGCATTATCAAGCAATCGCAGGCATATTGGTGGCAGAGAAGCATATAAGGAACGGTGTCGATGACGGCAAAAGCGCCTACGGTCGCAACCGAGAGGGCAAGCCAGCCCCAAAAGCTTACGTGATAGTAAAAGAGTCCAAATCCCGTCCCCTTGCGCACTTCCTTCATGCGTGCGCGTGAGAATACCAGCGGCATGCCGCGCAGCATGTACACGCAGGTCAGCGCCCTGCCCCGAAACAGCATCAGCATCAGAACAAACAGCGCCGCCGCGATCGTCAACAGCACGATCACGAAAAACAACTGCAAGACAATCATTGCGCCGGGTATCCCTTCATAGGAAAAGCCCGTCAGCGCGATCAGAGTCAAAAACAGGATGGGGATCAGCATCAGAAGCGGGAGCAGCGCGTACACACCGACCTTGAGAAATCTGAAATATTTTCCGAAGGAGGAGAACGCTGCAAAAATATCCTTTCCGCTGACCGTGTTTCCTTGGTATATCGCATGTGCCGTGTGCCAAACACCCACGCCAAGCGGGATCAGCACAAGCAAGAACAGCACCAGCATAAGGCCATATGAAGCCAGCAACAGTCCCATGGCAAGCGGACCGGGCTGCTCGGTAAAGAGCGAGGCATCCGAAGCATACACGATACTACCGCCAAACAGGAACACAGCGCCTGCCGCCGCGATCCATATCGCAATGGCCATGACCAGCCATATGCGATTGTTGCCCGTATCCAGCAGCGCTCTTGCGCGGTGCTTGCAGTCGCGCGTGTAATCCATTTCTGCAGAAAATCCGGAGCTTCTCACAAAGGCATCTCCCTTCCGCCCTTGAACACACGGCAAAGCTTGAAATCACCGTCCAAAAGCAGCATGTCCGCGGGCTTGCCGATTTCAATCTCACCGATTTCCTCGCCCATTCCGATCGCCTTGGCGGGCGCCATGGTTGCGCAATACAGCGCTTGTTCAAACGGGATATTGGCAAACCTCGACAGGTTCTTGACACCGTCAAGCAAATGCAGCGTGCTGCCTGCGATGGCACCGTCATGCGTCACGGCACGGCCATCCTTGACAGTTACGGGCATGCCCGCAATGCTGTATTCGCCGTCCGCGCAATCGGTCGCCTCCATCGAGTCGGTAATCAGCACCAGCTTTTCTTTTTTGTTGCGGTAAGCCAGCGCGACCATTTCGGGTGAGACGTGTACGCCGTCTGCGATCAGCTCGGCATACGCGTCCGAATCAAACGCAGCACACACGGCACCGCCGTCACGGTGATGCAGAGGGGGCATGGCGTTGAACAGATGCGTGAAATTATTGACACCGCGCGCAATCGCTTGCTTGGCCTGCGCATAATTGGCGGTCGTGTGGGCAAGCCCCAACGTAGCCCCCTTGGAAAGCGCACGTGCGGCAAACGCACCGTCCTCGTCCAGCTCAAAGGCTGCGCTGACGTGTACGGCCCCCTCGACCGTATCGATAAGCGTCTCCAACTCATCCGGATCAAGCGCATCCAACAAATGGGGCGCATGCGCGCCGCGCTTGGCGGGATTCAGATAGCGCCCTTCCAGGTGCACACCGCAGAATACATCGCAGCAATCTGCCTCGTTGATCCGCACAATGGCCGCCTGCATATCCGCTACGGGAGCAGACGCCAACGTGGGCATCACGCTTGTCACACCGCTGCGCAGATAAGCGCGCGCCATCTTTGCAAGCATTTCGGAGTCCGCAGAGATGAAATCTCCGCCCGCAATCCCGTGCGTGTGCATATCCACAAGTCCGGGAGCAAGGTACAGTCCTTCTCCGTCGATCACTTGCACGTTGGCTGCATCGGGCAGCGCATCCCCTTGGGAATACACGCCGCAGATCACGCCGTCCTCGGCATATACCGCGCCCGCAAAAAAGCGCATACTGCCGCTGTGATATACGTTTACGTTTTTCAGTAACAGCTTCACAGCACGATCCTCCTTGTGTTACACATAATACTCCATGTTCATTATAGCAGAGTTTTTCCCGTTTTACAAGAGGGATCGCGCATTTTTTGCCAAAAACTTATTTTGCCGCGCCAAATTTTACAACGACATTTGTCTTTGGGCGGTTTGACCAACATTTGTCGCACCTGACAAGAATTTCACAAAGTTTCAATTGTTATTTTTTTGTCATTTCGTTGTTAAATTTTTAACCGGACGAACAAAAGTTATATAATTAAATGTAGTAATTATGCAATTTTTTGCGGAAAATTTTGACAAATTTTTGTCACTGGTAATTTTCCATAAAAATGGCGGATAAATTTTATGAAAATTTCGGAAATAAAACTTTTTGCATACGTATTGCAATTATCTGCCGTATTTGATATAATATATTTGAATAAGATTTATTATTTCTCAGGAGGAAATTCTATGAAGATTCTGGTCGTCAATGCCGGAAGCTCGTCGCTGAAGTATCAGCTCTTTGATATGGACGAGCACCTGGTTCTTGCCAAAGGTCTTTGCGAAAAGATCGGCCTGAGCGGTGCTATCACGCACAAGCGCCCCGGCAAGCAAACGTATGAGGCGGACTACCCCATGCCCACCCACAACGAAGCCATTGCCCTGGTTCTCAAGCTGCTGACTGATGCCGAATGGGGCGTCATCGCAGACGTAAGCGAGATCTCCGCAGTCGGTCACCGCTTCGCTCACGGCGGCAAAATCAAGCAGTCCTGCATCTTGGGTGATGAAGAGATGAACTATATCGAATCCATCATCCCCATCAACCCCTTGCACGGACCTCCCGCGATCAAGGGCGTAAACGCTTGCAAGGCTCTGATGCCCGGCGTTCCCATGGTCGGCGTGTTTGACACATCGTTCTACAGCACCGTTGAGGAAAAGGCGTATATCTATGCACTGCCCTACGAGTGGTATGAAAAGTACGGCGTTCGCCGTTACGGTTTCCACGGCACCTCCCACCGCTACGTTGCAGCTGAGGCTGCCAAGTTCGTGGGCAAGCCCATCGAAGAGCTCAAGATCGTCACCTGCCACATCGGCTCCGGCTCTTCCATCTCCGCCGTCAAGTACGGCAAGGCTGTTGACACCTCCATGGGCTTCACTCCCCAGGAAGGTCTGCCTATGGGTACCCGTTGCGGCACCATCGACCCCTCGATCATTGAGTATATCTGCACCAACTCCGGCATGAGCGTAAAGGAAGTCAACGATGCGCTCAACAAGAAGTCCGGTCTCTTGGGTGTTTCCGGTGTTTCCAACGACGCGCGTTACGTTTGGGATGCAGCTGAGGAAGGCAACCACCGTGCACAGCTCGCACTTGACGTGCTGGCGCACAGCGCAAAGAAGATCATCGGCTCTTACGCAGCTGTTATGAACGGCGTGGACGTCATCGTCTTCACCGCAGGCATGGGCGAGAACGATGCTCGCATCAGAGAGCGCATCGCAACCGATATGGAATATCTGGGCGTTGAGTTCGACAAGGACGCAAACACCAACTTTACCCGCGGTGTTCCCTGCGAGATCTCCGCAAAGGGCTCCAAGACAAAGGTGCTGGTCATCCCCACCGACGAGGAGTTCATGATCGCCAAGGATACCGAGGCGCTGGTCAAGTAATTCCGTCCCCCACGGCGGCGTTCGCGTGCCGCTGTCCTACATAGAATTAAATTTATTGAAAGGATACAAAAAATTATGGCTCAATCACCTTTTGAAATCAAAAAAGAAATCTGCGACATCGGTAAGAGAATTTACGATCACGGTTTCGTAGCAGCAAACGACGGTAACATCTCCGTCAAGGTAGGCCCCAACGAGTACTACTGCACTCCCACCGGCGTATCCAAGGGCTACATG
>JAZQYT010000067.1:0-5884 GCA_045633665.1 Eubacteriales bacterium
CTTACAATAATACAAAACGCCCTGTTCAGGGGCGTTTTGTGATATATGCGTATTTAGTAAAAAGCAATCCCGCAGAACGAGCAAATGACACAGAGGACAGTCCCCCGTATCACTTACCTTTGTTTACAATATCTGTCTTGACAAAGATATATAAATATAATAAAATAATATTATACGAGCATATGACCGTCGGGCGATTCTTGAATCGCCCCTACGAGCAACGTTGATTCACAGGAGGCTGCTATGGAGCAAAAGCGATTTACCAAAAACGACGACGGCTTTATCTGCGCGCATTGCGGGCGCGAGGTGCAGCCGCTGGGCTATACCTCACGCAACCATTGTCCCTTTTGCCTGTGGTCGATGCATCTCGACGTCTTTCCGGGTGACCGCGCAAGCGATTGCGGTGGGCAGATGGAGCCTGTGCGCGTAGAGCCCGATCCCAAAAAGGGCTACGTGATCATTCACCGCTGTACAAAATGCGGCGAATTGCACCGCAACAAGGCCGCGCACGAAGCCAAGGTACAACCCGACAATCTCAAGCTGCTGATCTCTTTGACGGCAGGAAAATAAGGAGGAAACCATGACATATACTGCAAAAGCATTCTCTCTTCCCTCCTCTGATGGGATCCATACCCTTGCTGCCTGGTGCTGGACACCCGAGCAGCCCATTGGTGTCATCCAGCTCTCGCACGGCATGTGCGAATACGCGCTGCGTTACGAATCCTTTGCCGAGCGCATGTGCGACGCGGGCTTTGCCGTGGTTGGTCACGACCACTTAGGTCACGGTCACACCGCAAGAAACGCCGACGAGCTTGGCTACATTACCGATGCAAAGAATCCCGAACTCTGTCTTGTCAAGGACGTCTACGCGGTCAACGGCTGGATCAAAAAGACCTTCCCCGCGCTGCCCGTCATCCTGTATGGCCACAGCATGGGCTCTTTCGTGGCAAGATGGGCTTTGACCGAATACAAGGACGCATGGAATGCCGCCGTGATTTCCGGCACGGCAGGCCCCGAGGCTCCCACGGGCGCAGGTAAGCTGCTTTGCCGCGTGCTGGGACTTTTCGGCAAGCACAACCGATCGAACCTGCTCTACACCATCGCGTTTGGCTCTTACGACAAGCCGTTTGCCGCTGAGGGCATCAAGAATGCTTGGCTGACGCGTAACCGCGCGGTCATTGAGAAATACAACGCAGATCCCTTCTGCTCCTACCGCTTTACCGTTAACGGCTACTTAACGCTCTTTACGTTGCTTGGCTACGTTTCCGCCAAGGACTGGGCTAAGAAAATGCCGCTTGATCTGCCTATGCTGATCGTGTCGGGCGAAGACGATCCCGTGGGCAACTTTGGCAAGGGCGTGCGCCACGTAGAGGCGCGGCTGCGCGAGGCGGGAGCTTCCGAGCTTTCCTCCATGTATTTTGAGGGCATGAGGCACGAACCGCACAACGAAACCGAAAACGACAACTTCTACGAGGGCGTGATCAACGTCATGCGCCGCATGATCAAGAGGTGACAGACATGCAAACACTCAAACAAACCAAGGGCAAGCTGCTGGGCGTGGACTTTGGCGACAAGCGCACCGGCATTGCCGTATCCGACAGCCTGCGCACCATGGCATCCGGCAGGCAGACCATATCCGTGGGCGGCATGGAAAAGACCGCCGAGCGCACAGCCGAGATCGCGCGTGAGCTTGGTGTGGTGGGCGTGGTGGTTGGTGTTCCCGTCAATATGGACGGCTCCTTTGGCCCTCGCGCACAGCATGCACAAAAATTCGCAGGCATTTTACAATACAAGCTTGGTGAAGCCATTCACGTTGCCATGCTGGACGAGCGCATGACTACCATGGCGGCCTCGCGCTACTTAAACGAAACCGACACGCGCGGACAAAAGAGAAAGCAGGTCATTGACACGCTCTCGGCCGAAATCATTCTCCAGAACGCACTGGACAAGCTCAAATATATGAATTAATCAAAGGAATATTAAAAATGGCAAAATCCACAACATCCCGTATGATCGGCTGGGCCATCCGTCTTTTGGTCGGGGCTATGATCTTTTCCGTGGTGGGCGTGCTGCTCTGGCGCATCTTCTCCTCGGGCGATCCTGCCTCCATGACCACCCTGCAGCCCAACGACAAGCTCTATGCCGCTTACCAAAAAGAGGGCGAGCAGCTGCAGATCCTGCACCAACAGCATGACATCATTATCCGCGAAGGCCCTTCCAAGGGATATTTCGCGGTCACACAAAGCGAGTTTATCCCCGCGGCAGATCAGCTGCAGATCACCTTCCGCTACAACAACAGCACGCTCAAATACGTGGCCCAGGACTATGGCAAAGAAAAGCCCCTGGAGCGTGGCCGGGACTGGTTTGACGTCACGGTTACCGTTGCCTACGATCTGACTCCCGAAAACACGGCAGACAATGCCCTGAACGATCCCAAAAGCGTCAGATTTGAGCGGTATCAGCCCACGTCCCCTGTCAAGGACACCAAAAATCTTTACAATTACGAGCGTCTGACCTTTGACGGCATTGATATTTTCGACAGCTTTGACGCAGAAGGAAATCCCGTCATGCGCCCCGACGTACTGGCCGTTTACGTAGACGTCTACTTCAACGAGGACATCGATTACAATCAAGAGCCGCTCGGTACGCTGCTGATCTACCTGTACGGTAAGGAGCGCCGCGTGCTTTGCGACACGCCCGACGATAAGGACCTTGCAGCACTTGATGCTTACGGACAAAAATAATTTGCAAGTTTTGCAAATGGTATTGACATTATAATTAAAATCGTATATAATTGCGTTATCATAAGAGTCGAGGCGCATCGCACAAAGAGTACCTTGCCGCAAAAGGCAGCACAGCCGTTGGCAAGCGAAAGGGGTGAGATGCCGAAGCCATCCGCGCGTGCGGCGGATCGGTTGGGCGAACGGACTAAGTGCCGTTCGACTGTCGCGAAGCTTCGCGGGGTGCTTCTCTTTGGCATAACAATCATCCGACTGCGTCGGAGCGAGATATGCAAGAGTGTTTCCCTATGCGGGAAGCACTCTTTCGTTTTGATAAAAAATTTGTGATATAAAGGAAGTTTTTGTTATGACACACACACCGATTTTCAAGGGCATTGCCACCGCGCTGATCACTCCCATGCACGAGGACGGCAGCGTGGATTACGAGGCATTTGGCCGCTTGATCGACTGGCAGATCGAGTGCGGCATTGACGCGCTCGTGATTGCAGGCACGACGGGCGATGGCTCTACGCTGACCGACGAGGAGCATCGCGAGGTCATTCGCTATTCCGTAGAGCGCGCAGCGCACCGCGTCCCCATCATCGCGGGAACGGGAAGTAACGACACCGCCTACGCCTGTGACCTGACGCGCTTTTCCGCAGAGGTAGGAGCGGATGCGATGCTGGTCGTTACCCCCTACTACAACAAAGCAACGCAAAACGGACTTGTCAAGATGTTCAATGCCATCGCAGACGCATCGGACAAGCCTATCATTGCATACAACGTCCCCTCGCGCACAGGCTGCGCCATCGCGCCCGCCACCTACGCAAAGCTGGCAGAGAACCCCAACATCGTAGCCATCAAGGAAGCAAACGGTGACATTGGCGCCATTGTAGAAACCGCTGCGCTTGTGGGCGACAGGATGGACATTTACTCGGGCAACGACGATCAGATCGTCCCCGTGCTTGCCATGGGAGGCATGGGCTGCATTTCGGTGCTTTCCAACGTCCTGCCTCGCCAGACCAAGCAGATCTGTGAGCTGTTCTGGCAAGGCGACGTCAAGGGTGCGGCTGCGCTGCAGTGCAAGCTGCTGCCGCTGATCAAGGCGCTGTTCTCCGAGGTCAACCCCATTCCCGTCAAGGCGGCTATGGCAAAGATGGGCTTCTGCTCCCCTGCCATTCGTCTGCCCCTGACAGAGATGGAGGAGGCACATGCCGAGATCCTTTACGCACACATGAGAGAGGCGGGAATTGACGTATGAAGGTCATGATCATTGGTGCGGCAGGCCGCATGGGCAAGGAGCTTATGTCGCTTGTGCAAAACGGTTATGCGGGCGCAACGGCCGCCATAGGCGTTGACGCATTTTCCGACGAGTATCCCCACACGCCCGAGGCATGCGGTGAGATCCCGGACGTCATCGTGGATTTTTCGCACATGAGCGCAACCGACGCGGTGCTGGATTTTGCTGTGGTAAACAACGTTCCCTGCGTGATTGGCACGACGGGACACACCGAGCAGCAGCTGGCGCATATCAGAACGGCTGCCGAGCATGTGCCTGTATTCCATTCGGGAAATATGTCGGTGGGCATTGCGGTGCTTTTGCAGTTGGCAAAGCAGACCGCACGCGCATTCCCCGACGCGGATATTGAAATCATTGAGGTGCATCACAAGCACAAGGTGGACGCGCCCAGCGGCACGGCCCTCATGCTGGCCAAAGCCATTGAAGAGGTGCGCCCCGATTCCAGACGCGTGCTTGGAAGAAGCGGCCAGGGAAAGCGCGAAAAGCAAGACATTGGCATCAGCGCAGTACGCATGGGCAACGTGGTTGGCGAGCACAAGGTTTGCATCTGCACCGAGAGCCAGACCATTACCCTGGAGCACAAAGCGCACACGCGTGCGCTGTTTGCCGAAGGCGGGTTGACGGCTGCTGCATATATTCGGGGCAAGACACCCGGGCTTTATAGCATGCAGGACATGCTGGCAGAGCTTGACAAGGAGAAGGATTATGAAGATAGCAATTGTGGGATACGGTAATCTCGGCCGCGGTGTGGAGGCCGCGCTGACTGCCGCACCCGACATGCAGGCGGTGGGCATTTTCACGCGCCGCGATCCCGCGAGCGTGCAAAGTGTCATGGGACTGCCTGTATATCATATAGACGCGCTGAACGGTATGGCGGATGAGATCGACGTGGTCATCAACTGCGGCGGCTCCGCTACCGACCTGCCCCGCTCCACCCCCGCGCTGGCCGAAAAATTCCACGTGGTGGACAGCTTTGACACGCACGCAAAGATCCTTGCGCATCGCGCCAACGTTGACGAAGCCGCACGCAAGGGAGGCAAGGTTGCGGTGATTTCGGTAGGCTGGGATCCCGGCATGTTCTCGCTGACAAGGCTGTACGCACAGAGCATTCTGCCGAACGGCAAGAGCTACACGTTTTGGGGAACGGGCGTCAGCCAGGGACACTCAGACGCGATCCGACGCATTGAGGGTGTAGCTGATGCAAGACAGTACACAGTACCGATCGAGGCAGCCATGGAACGCGTCAAGAGCGGTGAGATGCCGACGTTTGCAGCGGCAGATATGCACGAACGCGTTTGCTACGTGGCCATCAAGGACGGTGCAGACGCAGCAGAGATCGAGCGCAAGATCGTGACCATGCCCGATTATTTCGCCCCTTACAAGACCACGGTGCATTTTGTTTCCTTGGAGCAGTTGCACCGCGAGCATGGAGGCTTACCGCACGGCGGCACGGTCATTCACGCGGGCAAGGCAGCAACAGGCTCTGCGCACACGATCGAATATAAGCTGAATTTAGAGTCAAATCCCGATTTCACGGGCAGCATTCTGGTTGCATTTGCAAGAGCAGCATACAGAATGGGACAGAATGGCGAGGTTGGTTGCAAGACCGCGTTTGATATCCCGCCCATCTACCTCTCCCCCGAAAGCCCCGAGGAGCTGTACGCACATCTGCTGTAACCACTTTCACGGGATGAAAGTTTCGCCCACCGCCACCCAAACGGTCCACCCCCACAGGACAAAAGTTTGGATCGAGCCTTTTCAAAAAGGCATGGTGGCGTGTGAATGCCGTTGAGCTTTGAGTGTTTCTGACGCCACCCTGATGCTGGATTTCTGCGAAGTCCAGCATCTAAAACTCAACCGGCAG
>JAZQYT010000068.1:0-9937 GCA_045633665.1 Eubacteriales bacterium
TGCATAGCGTAACTCTCCTTTTAAAGTTCAAAATAGCGGGCTGCGTTGTTGTAGCAAATATCCTGAACGAGTGCGCCTGCGGTTTCGATGTCGCAGGGGTACTCGCCGTTTTCGATCCACGTGCCGATCAGATTGCAGAGAATTCTGCGGAAGTATTCGTGTCTTGTGTAGCTAAGGAAGCTGCGTGAGTCGGTCAACATACCGACGAAGTTGCCAAGAATACCGAGGTTGGCAAGGCTGGTCAGCTGGTCCTGCATACCGACCTTGTTGTCGTTGAACCACCAAGCGCTGCCGTGCTGTACCTTGCCGGGAATCGAGCTGTCCTGGAACGCACCGAGCAGCGTATCGATCCACTGGTTATCGGCAGGATTGAGACTGTAAAGCACTGTGCGAGGCAGGGAATTGTCCTTGTCCCATGCGTCCATCAGACGGTAGAGCGCAGTGCAGCTGTCAGTCACGGCAATGCAGTCAAAGCCGGTGTCGGGGCCAAGCTCTGCAAAGCGGCGGCTGTTGGGGTTTCTCATGCAGCTGAAGTGCAGCTGCATCACCCATCCGCGCTTGGCGTATTCGCGTCCGCAGAACAAAAGCAGCTCGGTCTGGTACGCTTCCACAAGCTCCATGGGAACGGCCTTTCCTGCAAGAGCCGAAGCAAGAGCCGCGTTGATTTCATCTTCGCTTGCACAGCGGTACATGATATAATCAAGACCGTGGTCACTGGCTCGGCAACCGTTTGCGCCAAAGTGATCCATACGTGCGCTCAGCGCAGCCTTGACGTCACCTACTGTCTTGATCTCGATGCCGCTTGCTGCGGAAAGCTTTGCTATGTATTCCACAAAGCCCTTTTTGTGCATGTTGAGAGCAGGATCGGGACGGAAGCTGGGGCAAACCTTGGTTTTCAGATCCGTGGTTGCGATCAATGCGTGATAAGCAAGATCGCTGCAGGGATCGTCCGTCGTGCCGATCATGGCAACGTTGCTTGCCTCGATGAAATCTCTGGCGCGCATGGTTTTGAGCTTTTCATTGCACAGATCCCAAACCGTTTGTGCTGTCTGACCGTTCAGAACACCGTCGTATCCAAAGTAGGTCTTGAGCTCGAGATGGCACCAATGGTACATCGGATTGCCAACGCAACGGGGGAGTGCCTCTGCAAATTTCTGGAATTTGTCGCGGTCGGGGGCGTTGCCGGTGATGTATTCCTCAGGAACACCGTTGGAGCGCATGATGCGCCATTTGTAGTGGTCGCCGCCAAGCCAGATCTGCGTCAGGTTTTCAAACTGACGGTTCTCCCAAATTTCCTTGGGATCAATGTGGCAATGGTAGTCAACCAAAGGCATGCTTGCCGCATACTCGTGATAGAGCGTGACGGCTGTGGGAGTCGAGAGCAGGAAATCGCGATCCATAAATTGTTTCATAGTGTGTCCTCGTTCTTTATTTGATAGGCTGCGGAAAATTGTAAAAAAGTTACTTTGAATACTCTTGACAGAGCCTTATATATATTGTACAATATAAATGCAAAAAAAGCAATGGGATTTGCAAATTATGCGATGAATTTTCAAAAAATATATTTGAAGAATTGGAATTATCAGAAATCGGAGGCTAAAAATGATCAGACTTTGTGCTTTTTCGGACGAGGCAAGCCCGTCCTTACAAGGCCAGATTGATGCGATGAAGAGAAACGGGATCTCTTTGACAGAGCTGCGCTCGGTTGCGGGGAAAAACGTCAAGGATCTGACGCTTGAAGAGGCTGCTCAAATCAAGCAGCAGCTTGAGAGTCAGGGCATTGCCGTTTGGTCTGTCGGATCCCCTTTGGGAAAGGTTGACATTTGTGTGGATATTGAGGAATACCTAAAAACGGTGGAGCACGTTTGTAAGCTTGCTGTGGTGCTTGGCGCAAAGCGCATTCGTATGTTCAGCTTTTTTGAGGCATACGAGCAGGAGAAAAAGGTATACGACTATCTGCACCGCATGATCGAGGTGGCAAACAGATATGATGTGATGCTGTGCCACGAGAATGAAAAGGACATTTACGGTGACACTTTGGAAAGAGTGGAGCTTTTGATGCAGAACGTTAAGGGGATGTATTTTGTTTACGATCCTGCAAACTTTTTGCAGGTAGATCAATCGGCTGATAAGACGCTGCAAAGCCTGCACGCACGCACCGAGTATTTCCATATCAAGGACGTCATTGCAGACACGGGCGAGATCGTGCCTGCGGGACACGGAGACGGAAAGATCGATCAGCTGATCGCTATGATCGATCCGGATGCGGACGTCGTACTGACGCTGGAGCCGCACTTGCGCGTGTTTGCCGGATATGCACAGATCGATAACCAGGAAATGAAGAACAAGTATACTTTTGCAACTAACGATCAAGCCTTTGATGCTGCCGCAAACGCACTCAAGGAGCTGCTGGTGCAAAACGGTTATCAACAAACACAAGGAGGATTTGTCAGACATGCAAGCGGGACTTAATCTGTTTTCAATTCGCAATTATCTGGATACTGAGGAGCATTTTCTGGAAGCTGCCAAGGCACTCAAGGAAATGGGATATTCGTATATCCAGTATTCCGGCGGTGCTTTTGAGCCCGACAGGATCACGCGTGTCAGCGCGGCAACCGGTTTGCCCGTGGTGCTGACGCACGTACCCATGGATCGTATCGTCAACGATACGCAGGCGCTGATGGAGGAGCATGATAAGTTTGGCTGTAAGAATATCGGCCTTGGTGCAATGCCTCCCGATGCGATCGCAGACGAGGTGCGCTGCAAGAGCATGATTGAGCAGCTTGACCGTGCCGGTGAGATCATGCAAAAGAACGGCTTTTCGTTTTTCTATCACCACCACCATTTTGAGTTTTTCAAGCATGGTGGGCAAACTGTGTTTGACTATATCATTGACAATGCGTCGCATATCAACTATACGCTGGATACCTACTGGCTGCAGTACGGCGGCGTGGACATCGGGGCTACGGTGGATCGTCTGAAGGGAAGGATCTGCTGTGTTCACCTCAAAGATTATATGATCACAAATGCCCCCGGAACCCCCGGTGGATTTGCTCCCATATTCGCACCGGTGGGCGATGGAAATATTGATTTTGCTCCCCTGATCCCTCGCATGCAGGCCGCGGGTGCAAAATATTTCCTTGTAGAACAGGATAACGCGGCAACGTTGCCCGATACCATGGAGCAGGTTGCCAGAAGCATTCGATACATTCAAAACAATCTGTAAAGGAGTATGAAAAATGGAAAAGGTAAGAGTTGGTATTATTGGTCTTGGTAATCAGGGTACGCATTACATGGCAGGTCTGTTTAACCCCGGCAAGATCCCGAACGGCGTGATCACTGCGCTATGCGACAACAATCCTGCAAAGGTTGAGGCTATGAAGGCAAGAACCGTTGGCCAGGACATCGCTTATTTTGACAATTATATTGACATGCTGGACAGCGGTCTTTGCGATATGGTCATGGTAGTTGTACCGCACTATTTCCACCCCGAAATGGTTATGGAGTGCTTAAAGCGCGGCATTCACGTTATCTGTGACAAGCCTGCAGGTGTATATACAAGACAGGTCAAGGAAATGAACGAATGCGCAAAGCAGAGCAACGCGCTCTTTGCCATGATGTTCAATCAGCGCACCAACTGCGTATACCGCAAGATGCGCGAGATCGTGCAGGACGGTGGTATTGGTGAGTTGCAGAGAGTTACGTGGATCATTACCGACTGGTACCGCACCCAGCAGTACTACGATAGCGGCAGCTGGAGAGCTACCTGGGAAGGCGAAGGCGGTGGCGTACTGATCAACCAGTGTCCGCACCAGATCGACCTTGTACAGTGGGTGGTTGGCGAAATGCCCGTTCAGATCAACGGCTTCTGCCAGTACGGCAAGTGGCACAATATTGAGGTAGAGGATGAAGTGACCGCTTACTTCCGCTACAAGAACGGTGCGACAGGTATGTTTATTACCACCACGGGCGAAGCTCCCGGCACCAATCGCTTTGAGATCTCCGGTACGCGCGGTAAGCTGTTGGTTGAGAACAACAAGCTGTTCTACTGGAAGAACGAAGCTGATTCGCAGGAATGGGCAAGAACTGCCGATACCGGATTTATGCCTCCCAAGTGTACTGTGACCGAGGTGGAGACCGACGGTGAAAATCCCCAGCATATGGGTATTATCAATAACTTCATCGCCGCGATCCGCGGTGAAGAGCCTCTCTTTGTGGACGGTACCGAGGGTATCAACGGTGTCGAAATGATGAACGCTATGGAGCTTTCCGGCTGGAACAACGGTGAGGCCATTTCGCTGCCCGTGGACGAGGAGCGTTACTACAGAGAGCTTCAGGAGCACGTGGCAAATTCTGTGAAGAAGACCTGTGATGACGGCGCAGTTGCCGATACCGCAGGCACGTTTGGCAGCAAGTAAAGGAGGCCTTCATGAAGTCAGCTATTGTCGGATACGGCAATATTGCAAAGCTGCATGCGCAGGTGCTTTTGCAGCAAGGACGTAAGCTTGTCGCCGTTTGCGATTGCGATCCCGAGGCGCTGAAAAATGCTCCCGGAGAGCACCACTACACCGATTACGAAACTATGCTTCAGTCAGAAAAAATCGACGTCGTACATATCTGCACGCCCCACTATCTGCATGCGGATATGATCATCAAGGCCTTGGAGCATGGTGTGAACGTGCTTTGCGAAAAACCGCTTTGTATTTCGGAGCAGGATATTCTCCGTGTACTGAAGGCGGCTGAAAAAAGTGATAAGCAGATCGGCGTCTGCTTGCAGAATCGTTACAATACGGCAAACCAGGCTGTGAAAGCATATTTGAAGGGCAAAAATTCGCTCTGTGCGACCGCCAGCGTAACGTGGCACAGAGATATCACCTATTACCGTTCAGGTCAATGGAGAGGAAAATGGGATACCGAGGGCGGTGGCGTGCTGATCAATCAGGCACTGCATACCTTGGATCTTGTCCAATGGCTTGTCGGCATGCCGCAGTCCTTGCGCGGACTGATATCCTGCATGACGCTTTCCGACGAGATTGAAGTCGAGGACACGGCAGTGATTCTTGCAGGCGAGAAGAACAACGGCTTTACCTTTTATGCTACCAACGGTGGCCCTGCCGATTGCCCCGTAGAACTTACCATCAGAGCGGATGGAGAGTGGATCAAGGTCATGCCCAAGGACGTGCTGTTCGGTGACAGACACGAGCATTATGAGGATACCGCGCACGCACTCGGTAAAGCATGCTATGGCAGCGGACACGCAGCACTGATTGCGGACTATTACGATTGTATTGCCCATGGCAGACACTTTGCAATAGACGCAAAGGAGGCCGCCAAGGTCGTTCGTCTGGTGCTTGCCGCCTACCGCAGCAAAGGAAATGTTGAGCCGATATCAAAGTAAAATCAAAAAGCAGATGACAGCGCGTCATCTGCTTTTTGTCATATTATCTCTTTTTCCAAGCGTAGGGTGAGAAGAAAACGATCATGGGAACGAATTCTAAACGTCCGAATAGCATTGCCAGCGTCAATACAACAGTAGAAAAGTCGGAGAAAACAGAGAAGTTGCCCATGGTACCGATATCGCCGAGTGCAGGGCCAATGTTGTTGACGCAGGATAAAGTGGCCGTCAGATTGGTTTCCATGGAAAAACCGTCAACAGAGATCAATACCATGGACAAAATGATAGCCAATAGGTAAACGGTCAGATATCCCGTAGCAGATCGCACCGTTTCGTCGGGGACGACCTCGCCGTCGACACGAACCACGTTTACTGAGCGGGGGCGGATCATATGCTTGACTTCGCGGAAAATGTTCTTGAACAGGATCAAAATACGGGAAATCTTTAATCCCCCCGCAGTAGAGCCTGCACAGCCACCGCAAATCATGAGCAGTATGAGAACAGTTTTGGAAAGTACGGGCCACGTGTTGGTCTCTACCGTTGCAAAGCCGGTGGTCGTGATGATAGAGGATACCTGAAAGAAAGCGGTACGTATGCAATCTCCGAGGTTATCAAACATATTGAAGGTGTTGATCACTATGACAACGACTGCGACGGTCACGATACTGAGATACGTTTTGAATTCTTCGCTTTTCAAGGCATCCTTGACACGGCCGATCAAAATAAAGTAGAATAAGTTAAAGTTGATACCGAACAGAATCATAAAGATGGCGATCACCCATTCGGCTGCAGGATTTGCATATCCCGCAATGGAATTATTCAGGATCGAAAAGCCTCCCGTGCCTGCGGTTGCGAAGGAATTGACGATCGAGTCAAACAAAGGCAAGCCGCATAACAGCAAAGCAACGATCTGAATACAAGTCAGCGCGATATATATGCCATAAAGAATGAGCGCGGTCTGTCGCATTTTGGGAACTAATTTTCCCTTTGTCGGGCCGGGAACCTCTGCGCGCATCAGGTGGATCGCTTGGCCGCCCGCGGAGGGAAGAATGGCAAGCATAAATACCAGCACACCCATACCACCTACCCAGTGGGTAAAGCTTCGCCACAGTAAAACACCGTGCGGCAAGCCCTCAACTGTAGGGATCACTGTCGCTCCTGTGGTTGTAAAGCCCGAAACGGTTTCAAACAGCGCGTCAACGTAGTTTGGGATCGCACCGCTGAAAACAAAGGGAAGCGCACCGAAGGCTGAGAGCAAGATCCATGCAGCGGATACGCAGACAAAGCCTTCTCTTGCATAAATGGTTGTGTTTTTGGGTTTGAGCAGCACGCAAGGCACAGAGATGACCAAAAGCATACTGATCGTGTACACAAAGGGAAGTACGTCCTCCCCATATATCATGGCTGTTGCCAAAGGCAGCATCAGTAGCACAGCTTCGATCAGCAGAATACAGCCGAGCAGATAGCGTAGCATTCGATAATTCATAATTTATTTTAAAATATCCTTTATGTTGTCAATTTTATTGCCCTTTGTAATCAGAATTACGGTATCACCGCTCTCCATCTTGTCATTACCGGAGGGGATAATGATCTTGTCTTTGTGGACGATGGTTGCAAGCAGAACGTCGCTGCGGATCTTGAGCTGCTTAAGGGGAATGCCGGTGACGCCTTCAACGTTTTCCTTGATTACAAATTCCAAAGCCTCAAAATGGTTGTCCATCAGCTTGTGCAGTGACTCGATCTCAATGTCCTTGGTCATAGCAAGGGAGCGAACGTAGCGCAGGATCTCATTGGAAGTCGAATATTTGGGCGAAACAATGCTGTCAAGACCTACGCCCTTGAAAAGCTCTACGTATTGCATGGCGTTGATCAGCGTGATGATCTTTCCGTTGCTTTGTGTTTTTGCATACAGGGAAACAATGGCATTTTCTTCATCCTCGTCCGAAAGAGCAATGAATGCGTCAGCATTGGCAATGCCTTCCTCTGCGAGAACGGACTGCTTGGTTCCGTCTTCTTGAATGATATTGAAATCAAATTGCTCTGCCAAACCTCTGCAGCGTGCCTTGTTGGGATCGATCACGGTTGCACTGATCTTGCTTTTTTGCAGGAAAGTCAACAGGTAGTAGGTCATTCTTCCTCCACCCACGATCAGAACGTCCTTGACAGGATGCTTGTATGCACCAATGGCCTTGAAGAAATGCACCATTTCATCATTGTGCGCGGTCAGGCAAACCGTGTCACCCGCCTGCAGCAAAAAGTCGCCCTTGGGGATATAGGATTCGTTGCCTCTCAAAACACCGCAGAAAAGAAAATGCAGACCAAGCTTGGTATGCAGCTGCGCAGGCGTCATGCCACAAAGGATCGAGCCGCTTTCAATGGTAAACTCCGCAAGCTCCACTCGGCCGCGATAGCAGGTATCGATCTTGGAGGCAAAGGGAAAGCGCAGCATGCGCGAGATCTCTTTGGCAACCGAAAGCTCCGGGTTGATAGTCAGAGAAAGGTTGAGATCCTGACGCATCAGTTGCATCAGATCATTGTATTCGGGATTACGCACACGGGCTACCGTGTGCTTGGTACCCAGCTTTTTTGCACATGCACAGCAAAGAATATTCAGTTCATCCTGGTTGGTCACAGCGATCAGAAGCTCGGCTTTATCCGCACCTGCCTTGCGCAGCGCAGCAACCGTCGCACCGTTTCCTCCAACACCGATAATATCCAGCTTGTTGGAAAGCTCGGTAAGCACGGCCAAGTTACTGTCTATCAACGTAATATCATGTCCTTCTGTTGCAAGCTGCGAGCAAATGACGGTACCGACAGTGCCGGCACCAACGATAATGATCTTCATAATAAACTCCCATGTGATATTTACATTCACCTAATTTTATCACAATCATAATGATATTGCAATAGTTTTCCAAAATTCTTGACAGAATTCAAAAAAAATGGTATAGTTATAGGGGATTAAAAACCATGGAGGTATCATGATGGAAAAAGTCAGAGTGGCAATAATCGGCGTTGGCTGCCGAGGCCAATATATGCTTGAAAATTGTCTTTTAGATATGGATAATATGTGTGTCACAGCTGTTTGCGACACCTATGAGGATAGAACGCAGTGGGCTGTAGATGCGGTGATCAGACATGGGCAGGAAAAGCCTTTTGCAAGTACGAACTGGCATGACGTGTTGGATCCCGCGCTTGCTGACGCTGTGCTGATCCTGTCTTCGTGGGAGTCCCACGTGCCGATTGCCGTTGAGGCTATGGAAAAGGGAATTGCGGTCGGTATGGAGGTCGGAGGCGCATATTCGATTGACCAGTGCTGGGATCTTGTCCGCGCCTATGAGCGTACCGGCACGCCTTTTATGTTCCTTGAAAACTGCTGCTATGGCAGGATTGAAATGATGGTCATGAATATGATCAAGGAGGGGCTGTTCGGCGAGATCGTGCATTGTGAGGGCGGCTATTGCCACGACCTTCGCGACGAGATCGCATACGGCCAAGAAAACAGACACTATAGACTGCGCAATTATCTGCACAGAAACTGCGAAAACTATCCCACGCACGAGCTTGGTCCGATTGCGCAGATCCTGAATATCAACCGTGGTAACAGATTCTTAAATCTTGTTTCTGTTGCAAGCAAGTCGCGCGGCATGAATGAGTATGCAAAGCAGCACGAAACCGTCAATCCCGCGCTGCAGACTGCGAATTTCGCACAAGGTGACGTGGTGACCACCATTATCAAGTGCGCAAACGGTGAGACCATTACACTCAGCCTTGACACCACGCTGCCCAGAGCCTACAGCAGAAGATTTACCGTGCGCGGCACTTTGGGTATGTATATGGAAGACAATAACTCGGTTTACTTGGATTCCGATTTCACGCCTGCAGACCATTGGAATTGGTCGGTGCAGTGGAACAATGCCGAAAAGTACCTTGAAAAGTACGAGCATCCCGTTTGGGAGAAGTATCTCAAGGAGGGCATTCGCGGTGGCCACGGCGGCATGGACGGTCTTGTGTACGACGCGTTCATCGAGGCTGTCAGAAACGGCACGCCCTGTCCCATTGACGCATACGACGCAGCCGCATGGATGGCTGTCACACCGCTTTCCGAAATGTCGATCGCTAAGGGCGGCGCACCCGTAGACTTCCCGGATTTTACAAACGGGGCTTTCTGCGAGAGAAAATAAGAGCAAAAGAGTGCGACCTCGCGTCGCACTCTTTTGTGTTTAATTCATCTTCTCCTGCTTGACCTTATGGTCAATGATATGTCTTGACGCAAGCTCGGCTTTGACCTCGTCGACAGTAATGCCCATTTCGTTCATCATGACCATGACGTGGTAGGCAAGGTCTGCGATCTCGTAGATCGCCTCGGCCTTGTCCTGGTTTTTGCCAGCAATAATGACCTCGGTGGATTCTTCGCCCACCTTTTTCAGGATCTTATCCATACCCTTTTCAAACAGGTAGGTGGTATAGCTGCCCTCTTTGGGGTCGGTCTTGCGGCCTTTGATCAGCTCGTACAGGCCCTCCCAGCTGAAGCGCTTCACC
>JAZQYT010000069.1:0-16714 GCA_045633665.1 Eubacteriales bacterium
GATTGGGTTCGCATTTGCCGCTCGAAGACCGGAGAGCGGCTTGCGCAGCAAGACATTCTCCAGGCGAAGAGCGAGCAATTTCTCGCCATTGGCGAGATTACCGTACTTTACTATAAGGCTTGTGCAAAGAATCTTTCCCGGCGAGTCTCGCCACAGGCGAGATTCCCGTATGTCCGGGGGCCGTGCGCGCAGCGCACGAAACAAGGCAGGAAAAATCACTCGCGTATCTCGATTCCGTACATACCTGCATATCTGCGTACCTCTTCGATCTGCTGCACGAAAAACCAGCGCTGCTTAAAATACAGCTGTCCCGGGCTGCCGGCCAACGCATCGGTCGGGGTACCGTCCGGCTTTTCGGCATAGTTGATCACCTTTTTGCCCGCGCGCAGGATGCGGCAAAGCAGCTCATCCCAATTTTTATTGGCGTTGCCGGGGCTTGGCACCCATTGAATACCCTTGATACCGTCCATTGCCAGAATGGTATCCAGATGCGCGATCTCCCCTTCCCCGTCCAGGTGATACACCGCGTTATACAGCCGATCCGCCGAGGACGACAGCTCAGGGGCAACAAAGGTCTTGAACATATCGGGACCGATCATAAAGGAAAAATCCGATTGCAAAATATATCCCGGCTGCTCATGGTAAAGACCGTACCAATGTGAATATCCCTGCGCCTCGCCTTCCATGATGGCGTTGAGCTTATTGAAATACAAGAACCACATTTCCTGCAGCTCCTTGACACAGCGCAACACCTCGTCGGGATCGTCGTAAAGATCCATCAGCAGATTCTCCGCACCGCGAAAGCTTTGCAAAACGTCCATGATCCCGCCCAGATCCGCCATGCCGATCACGACGCGGCCGTGCCATTTTTCCATGGCAGCCTCAAACAGGTTGACCACGCGGCGATAATAGGGATTGTTCTCGTCAAATTCAAAATGCAGCTCCTCGATGGGAATATCTGCGCGCGGCGGTTGAAACCATACCGTATGAGGCGTTGCATACGGCGTACATCCCAAAAAAGCGGCAAGCACACCTGCGCCGAATCTTTGCGTATAGAATATGGGAAACGCTTCGCCCTGCCAGCGGTGGGAATCGGACGCCTCGTCAAAGGCATCCAGAAACGCTCTTGGATCAATGCTTGTATCCCACGCGTTGGTAAAGCCCAACGGAAGCTTGTTTGCGATCGCTTCTGTATTATGTCCAACCGTGAGAATGGGAATGATGGGGCGGTCAAGCTCCCCTGCCCACCATTTTCTGTAGGTTTGCCTGAGCGCAGCGTACTGCTCTTTTTCAAAATGAATCGCCATATCAATCTCTCTTTTCCTCAGATACCACCATTATATCACAGATTTTTTTCTTTGTATATAGCCCACGTAAAATTTCGCCAACTTGGGAGATCGCCCTCCTTTTTTGCCTGAATATTATCTTTCTCTCTTGCATTTTTTGTGCATATCCATTATAATAAAAGCAGCGCACATCCCAATTTCATTTTTTCGCCATGGCGGAAAGGAGATTTTTATGATCTACGAAAAAAATACCAAGCAGCCCATGCTTGACAAGGAGCTTTTCAAAAATCCGACAGCAGAATACCGCGGCACGCCCTTCTGGGCTTGGAACTGCGAACTGCAAAAGGAAGAGCTGCTCCGTCAGATCGACGTTTTCAAAGAGATGGGACTTGGCGGCTTCCATATGCACTGCCGCGCGGGCATGTCCACGACCTACCTCTCGGATGATTTTATGGAGCTGGTCAAGGCCTGCACCGACCACGCAGAGAAAAACGAAATGCTCTCCTGGCTTTACGACGAGGACAAGTGGCCCTCCGGCTTTGCGGGCGGCTACGTGACTAAGGATCCCGTATTCCGCCAAAGATTCCTTGCATTTACCAGCAATCCCGGTTACATAGTAAGTGAAAATACTGTACTGATCGCCAAATTCGACGTGGTGCTGGGAGAGGACAAGTGCCTGAAATCCTACCGCAAGGTCGGGGACGGTGACGAGATCGAGGGAACGCTTTGGACGGTATGGCGCGAGATCGCAGGAAATTCCCCTTGGTACAACAATCAATCCTACGTGGACACGCTCAACAAGGCGGCCATTGAAAAATTCATCGAGGTCACGCACGAGCGTTATAAAGAGATGGTGGGTGACAGATTCGGCACGGTCGTTCCCGCCATTTTTACCGACGAGCCGCAGTTCATGCGCAAGGGTACGCTTGGCTTTGCCGACAGCAAGCAGGACGTGCATCTGCCCTGGACCGACGACCTGGAGCAGACCTTCGTTGCCGCTTACGGGGAATCCTTGGTGGATCACCTGCCCGAGCTTTTGTGGGATCTGCCGAACGGTGAGATCTCGCTGACAAGATACCACTACCACGACCACGTTTCCGAGCGCTTTGCCAAAGCCTTTGCCGACACCTGCGGCGACTGGTGCGATGCAAACGGCATTGCGCTGACGGGACATATGATGGAAGAGCCCACGCTGCACTCGCAGACCGCTGCTATTGGCGACTGCATGCGCTCCTACCGCGCCTTCGGCATTCCCGGTATCGATATGCTTTGCGCAAGATTCGAATTCACTACGGCCAAGCAATGCCAATCCTCGGTGCATCAGTACGGTCGCCCCGGCATGATGAGCGAGCTTTACGGTGTGACGGGCTGGGATTTCGATTTCCGCGGCCACAAGCTGCACGGTGACTGGCAGGCAGCGCTGGGCGTGACCGTGCGCGTGCAGCACCTTTCCTGGGTTTCCATGAAGGGTACGGCCAAGCGCGACTATCCCGCATCGATCTCCTATCAGTCCCCCTGGTACAAGGAATACGGCTACGTGGAGGATCATTTCGGCCGCGTCAACACCGCGCTGACGCGCGGCAAGCCTTTGGTCAAGGTAGGCGTGGTGCATCCCGTGGAAAGCTACTGGCTGCATTGGGGCCCCAACGAGCAGACGCAGCTGGTGCGCGACAAGCTGGACGGCAACTTCCAGAACGTGACAAACTGGCTGCTGCGCGGCAACATTGACTTTGACTTTATCTGCGAATCCACCCTGCCGGATCTTTGCCCCGAGGGTACAGCTCCCCTGCAGGTAGGCAAGATGGCTTACGACGTGGTCATCGTACCCGAGTGCGAAACGCTGCGCTCCACCACGCTTGCACGCCTGGAAGCCTTCCGCGCTGCGGGCGGCAAGCTGGTATTCATGGGCGACGCCCCCAAATACGAGGACGCAAAGCCCTCTGCGCGTGGCAAGGCACTCTTTAACCGGTCCAAGCAGATCGCATTCTCGCGCGGTGCGCTGCTCGAGGAGCTTTACGAGGATCGCACGGTCGAGATCCGTAATTTCAACGGTGCATACACCGACAATCTCATTCACCAGATCAGACGCGACGAGGGCGGCGTATGGCTGTTCATCTCGCATGCAAACGAGCCCTATAACAAGGACGTAGCGCGCGCACAGGGCATTCACGTCTACGTGGGGGGCAAATACAAGGCGCAGCTGTGGGATACCGTCACAGGTGAGATCAAGCCCGTGCGCTACAGCAACCGCACAGGCGGCAAGACGCACGTGATCATGACGCTGCACGATTACGATTCCGCTCTGCTTTACTTGGAGGACACCGACGAGGACGCAGGCTATGAGCCCGTGGCCGAGGCCGCTCCCACGCCCATCAGCATTTTGCGCATGAACGTGGGCTATGACGCTTGGGCAGGCGAGGGTGAGGCTGCTCCCGTGGCAAGCATCCCCGCAACGGTTTCCTATACGCTTTCCGAGCCCAACGTGCTGCTGCTTGACATGGCAAAGTACGCTCTGGATAACGAGCCGCTTGCAGGCCCTGAGGAGATCTTGCGCATTGATGCGGCCGTTCGCCGCCGTCTTGGCTTCCCTGCAGGCAAGGCACAGCCTTGGGTGATTGCGGATGCGCCCGCACAGCATACCGTTACGCTGGAATACACAATACAAAGCGACATTGACTATGCAGCTCCTTACCTTGCGCTGGAGGACGCGGACGTTGCCACCATCGAATGGAACGGCAAGCAGGTCACGGCAAAGCCCGAGGGCTACTACGTGGATCTTTCGATCATGAAGGTCGCGCTGCCTCCTCTTTGCAAGGGAGAGAACGTGCTGCGCGTGACCATTCCGTTCGCAGAGCGCTCCAACTGTGAGGCTATGTATCTGCTGGGAGAATTCGGTGTCAGGATCGCGGGCAGACAGCTGACCGTTACCGCCCTGCCCGAAAGACTGGGATTCTCGGATCTGACCTATCAGGGACTGCCCTTCTACGGCGGTGCCGTATCCTATCACATTCCCGTATCCTGCGGACAGGATTGGGAGGCTGTATTGCGCGTGCCGCACTACACGGCTGCCGTCAATACGGTCGAGGTGGACGGAGAAAAGCGCGCTGTGATCGCATATCCGCCCTACGCGGCAGACCTTGGCACGCTCAAGGCAGGCACGCACGACGTCAGCGTGACCGCCTACATCTCGCGCCGCAACTGCTTTGGCGACGTACACAATGCCGATGAAAAATTCTCCTGGCAAGGCCCTTCCGCATGGGTAACGGGAGGCAGCGAATGGACGTACGAATACCGCCTGCGTCGCACCGGCATTCTGACCACACCCGAGATCTTCAAGAAATAATACAAAAATTAGGGGCTGCGCATTTGACGCAGCCCCTTTATATGCTTTCACACAATCTCACTCATTGTTTTTTCTGTGTTAATCTCTTTGATCAACGATGTAAGAAAGATACGCACGATAAGCCGTCCCCACAGGGGAAGGCTTGGTTGAGCGCGTCTTTTTCGTTTGGCTACGGTTTAACTGCACACTAAAAAGGGGGATTCGCCAATTTTGTTGACGTACCCCCGATTTTTATTTGTCTATTTGCTCGTATGCTTCGCGGTGAAAGGTCAGCGCAAGGCGGTTTTGCTCATACCAATCGGCACTTGTCATATCAAGTAAGCCCTTGACTGCCTGCAGATACCAATATTCGCGTCCCTCGCCGTCATACACCAATACCCCATATGCGGTCGATTCGGTCGTAGTTACCATGTTGTTCAAATTGGAAGAGGCATAGTTGAATTTTCTCGTCACCTTGACAAGCTCCAAAACGCCCGAGCAATCTCCCGGCTCAGCCGATTGCAGCCACTCATCCGCGCCCTTGATCATAACGCTCTGAACGACCAGCCCTCCGATGCTGCTTCCCACATGCTCCCCGTTTTTCAGCACAGTCCCATTGGCAAGGTGGCCGGGCAGATAATCTTGTGCCGCATGGCAGGCAAAAGGATTGATCTTTCCCTCTTCTTGCATCTGCGTGGCCGTGGCCAGCAGTGTGTCCTTATTCATCTCGCCCTTGCCAAACTGCTCGTAAAAGCGCTCTGCCTCTTGGCGGTCATCAAACAGCACGTATCCTGCCTGCTTGGTGATCTCGGTGGTGCGATAAGCCTCGCGATCCACAAAGTAAACGTTGACGGTAAAGCTTGAGGTGACCTCTCCCGTCACGGGATTGGTATACTCCTCCAAGTCCTGGGACACCTTGATTTCCCCTGTTTTGGCGTGATCGGTGTAAGATTGCTCCTTTGTTCCGAACAGCCACGTGCGCAGCTGCTCGTCGGTCGTAAAGAGCATGTACGCAGACTTCTGCAGCTGATCAAAGCGCGTGTTTAAATATTCCTCTGTATATTTCTGCGCAAAATATTCCTCCAGCAACTGCTCCGCAAGCTCGGGCACGTAGCCGCTTTCCTTGAAATACCTGTCCCATTGGCTCTCGCGATAGCTTTTCTTTTCGTCGCCCACTATGATATCCAACACAGTATCCCGAAACGCCTGCTTGTCTTCACACGCCGCCAGCCGTGCGACTTGCTCCGTAAGCGCAGCCCTTTCCTCTTCGTATTTCGCCGCAGACTTATTATAATTGCGTACCGTCTTGGTATACACGTAATACTCTGCCTGATAAAAGGATCCTGCGTTGTCTATGGCATACTGCTCGACCAATGCGTCGGTAAACTCGTCCTTTTCGTACTGCTCGGTCAGTATTTTCTCGTATTTTTCAGCCAAAGCAACAATCTCAAGGCACTCGCGCAAGCCCCGCACGGTCAAGGGTGCGCCGTATCTTTCTTTCAGATACGTGCCAAAGAACCAAGGATAGGACTCTCCGGCCTTTCTTGCAGCCGCTTTTTCGTCCTTATAGGCCTGCTTGATGGCCTTGACGGCACTGTCGATCTGCGCATATTCCTCTGCGTCAAGCGTAACGTCCTGCCTGCACGCACCCTCGCAAAAGGTCAGCAAGCGCGTCACCTCCTGCTCGGTCAGATCCATGTAGTAATCAAACGCGCTCACTCTTCCGTTTGCGGTCAGCTGCGCGTATTCCTGCTCCTTGAGGGATCGATCAAAGGATTGCAGGCCCATGGCACGGGCGATCAGCTCCTCCCTGCCCACCGGATCGTCGATATGCTCGTAATGCTTTTCAATTTCTTGGTAATAGTGATCAAACGTGCGCGTGAAAAAATACCCCATCATGCCGCTGTCGATCCGATAATGCTCGGTTTCGGTCACGATCTCGGAGCTTGTCAGCAAGCCGTTGCCACCGAGCATGCCGATTCCAAGCACACAAGTCAGCGCGCACGCGCCAAGCAATAGTGCCGCGGCAAGCAGGATGCATATCCACATGCGCAGCCTTTTCTTTTTTTCTTCCATATAATTCTCCATGACTTGAAATTACGATTATTATACTACGCATCATAACGCTTGTCAAGCGTTGCAAAGACACCGACAAATCTTAATTTTTGTGAAGATTTGCCGCACTTACTTGACCGAAAAAAGCTAAAATCGTATAATGATTGCAGAAAAATTTCACGAAAGGCAAGCATATGGAACGACTGATATATACGCTGCAAAACTTTTTTACGCACAAGGATTTTTTGGTGCGCGACAACCTTGTGGGCATGCTGTTCTCCCCTTTGCATTTTTGCCTGTCGGCCTTGCTTTTGGCCGTCATTGTGTTTGTCGCGATCAAGCTGCGCGGCTGCAGCCGCAAAACCGTGCGCCGCATTATGGCCGTGCTGTGGGCAACCATGACTCTCTGGGAGATCGTTAAGATCACGTGGGAGAGCGTGGGCGGCAATCAGATCGGGATCGAATGGGGCGGCATTTTGCCGCTGTATCCCTGCAGCATTTTCATGTACGCCATGCCGTTTGCCATCTGGGGCAACCAATATATGCGCAAGGCGGGCTGCGGATACCTTTGCACGTTGGGACTTTTGGGCGCGGCCATCAATTTCTTTTATCCTGCCAACGTGCTTTCCAATTATTCCTGCCTGTCGTTCGCAGGCGCACACACCATGCTCTTTCACGGCACCATGATGTTCTGCTTTATGCTCATGCAGACCACGGGCTACCACCGCTACACGCACATAGAAAAGCCTTGGGAGCTGTTTTTGCCTGCCATTCCGACCATGATCGTATCCATCCCCGCCAATATCGTCAACTATTCGCCTATCGGCTCGGATTACATGTTCTTCAAGTGCAATTCCTTCTTCCTGCCCGCCCTGTTCGGGTGGCTTTCTGACTGGCAATCCACGGTCATTCTGTACGTGCTGTATCTGCTCTTGCCCGTGGTATTCTACCTGCCGGGTATGCTTTATAAAAAAAGACAAACGCGCGCGGCTGCGTAAAAAACGAAACATCAAGCTGATCATTCGGCAATATAAAGTTAAGCAGAAGTCTTTTGACAGGCTTCTGCTTTTTTGAATTGTGATTCTATTGCCAATTCTGCAGCTCGATCTGCGAATTCTATGTCATAAAAAACAACATGTAAACAACGTACCCCACGATGCAAAGCGCGATCGCGGTCGGGATCGCAAAAGCAGCTGTCAGAACACGCGCACCGATCTGCATCCATCGGGGCTTTTGAGCTTTGGAAAACACAAGTCGGGCGGATACCAGCATGCCCGCTCCCCACAAAAATGCATGGAACAAAAGAATGATCGCCATCAGCACAGCATTTGCAAGCATCATAAGCATCGCGCCAATGATCTCTCCCCCGGGGAGTCCTCCCCCGCTCGGCTCGCCCGTATCGGGCGCAGGCGCGGGCGCGGTCACGCTTTGCACGTATACCATGGAGAGCGCAAAGGTCACCATGCTGACAGCAAGAATCACGCACGCGATGACAAACAACGCCTTGGGACTCAGGACCTCGTCAAATACTTCCTTTTCTTTCATACTCCCCCTTAAAACAGGCTGATCACTTTACTCAACAGCGAGAAAAACAGCCAAGCCAAAAGTGCCAGGACGTCAGAGCCGATACACCATACGTACACAATGAACAAAAGCAAGCAAATTACCCACATCCAGGTCGGGATCTCCTTTTTGCGGCGCATCAGCTTGATGGACAGCACCAGCCCTGCGATCCATACCAAGTCTCGCAGATAGTTGGACGCGACCATGCCCACAAACAAAATCAACAGCGTCCCCCAGCCCATAATCAATGCGCCCAATCCGGGGATCGCATCCTCGGAATCGTCGAAATCGGAATTCATATCCCGCACGTAAGCGTATACCGCGGTGATTGCCAGAATTTGCGCCAGAATCCCCACGATCAGGATCACGCAGGCGATCGTGAACATCCAAACGTGCTTTTTCTGCGGGCGTATTTTTGGCTTTTTGGTTTTTTCAACAGTCGTCGTAATCATTTGCTCTTGCATACTCTCACCTCTTCTTTACGTTTTATCCGAACAATATCAGAAACAGCAATATCATCAATCCAAGACTTGCGGGAATCATGATGCAAAGCACCAAAATGACGTAAATGGCAAACAAAATATACGAAAGAATGCTCAGCCATACAGGCTTCTGTCGCATGAAAAACGCCAGAATCACCGATAACACCAACCCGATCAGCCAACAAACGGCCAGCAATACCAGCAAAACCAAGATAACGATTATCCAAAGAAAGACGTATGCCATGATAACCAAGCCATCGCCTCCCGGCATCACCGGATCAGCATTCTCGACGGTGTCCATTTCCTGCCCGATCCCCACCGTGAATCCGATCGCGCCCGCAAGGAACAATGCAAGGCTGCCGATCAGCAGAACGATTGAGATGGTAAACAGCACGATATGACGCGCTTTGAGTTGTCTTTTGGGCTTTGCTACGCTTCTTTGCTCTTGCATGCGCTCACCTCTTTTCCTCGTTTATCGGGATTGTGCGCGGGAGGGGATCCTCCCCTACGGAATATTTTTTAAGGCGTTTGTAGGGGAGGCGTTTCGCCTCCTGCTTTGTTTATTGCTCACTTTTCTGCAGCTTTTGGATCAGCTGCTCAAATTCGGTCTGATAGAAATCCTTGCTCTGCATCTGCGCAAGCAGCGCCTGCACGCTCTCCAACGTTGCATCACCCTTGTACTCGCTCTTATGCAGCAGCATGGCAGTTTCGATAATGGCGGACGCGAACAGCATGTCGTCATCCATATCGGTTACGGCGTTTTGGCTGCCCACGCTGTAATGACGCTCCTCGCTCTCGCTCTGCCCCGGATTCTTCCAGCGCACGGCCAGATCAAACCAATCTGCAGGCTGTGCCGCGGGATCGAGCGCGGTATCGGTCAGCTTGACCTCGTAGCACACGGTCACGGTATGGCCTGCGCCAACCTCGCCCGCATCCTTGGTATCATCGGTGAAATCCTCATCCTCCATGACGCGGTTTTCATAGCCGATCAGGCGGTATTTTTCGATATACACAGGATCAAAGGTGACCTGCAGCTTGACGTCGTTGGCCACGGTGGTCAGCGTGGAGCAAAGATCGCTGCCAAAGACCTTTTCTGCCTCGACCTCACCGTCGATATAGTAGTATACACCGTTTCCGTGGTCTGCCAGGGTTTCCATATTATCATCGCGGAAATTGCCGCTGCCAAAGCCAAGCACCGACAGATAAATGCCGCGATCCCGCTTGGTTTCCACGTATTTTTTCAGCTCCTCAGGGTTGGAAATGCCCACGTTCAAGTCACCGTCCGACGCCATGATGATGCGGTTGTTGCCGCCCTCGATATAGCAACCCTCGGCAATCTTATAAGCACGCTTCAAGCCTGCCTGCCCGTTGGTGGAGCCGTTTGCCGTCAAGGTATTGATGGCGTGCATGATCTCTTCATAGCGGTTGCCGGGGCATGCCTCCAGCACCACTTTCTCGCCAGCCGCATAGGTCACGATGGATACGCGGTCATTCTCAGTCAGATTGCTTACCAGATAGGAAAAGGTCTTTTGCAAAAGCGGCAGCTTATCGGCATTGTTCATAGAGCCGGAAACGTCGATCAGGAACACCAGATTGTTGCCTGCGGGCTTGGGCGCATCGGCTGCCTTGAGTCCCAGCATGACAAGATGATGCTCCGCATTCCAGGGAGAGGGCGCGATTTTGGCACTCACGCCAAACAAATCGCCCTCGGCAGGCTCTGCGTAATCATAATCAAAATAGTTGAGCATTTCCTCGGTGCGGATGTTGCCGCCCACGTAATCCGACTGCATTGCCTTCCAGTCGTAGCCGTTGTTGACGTGCTTGCGGAACAAGGTATACGAAGCGGTATCCACGTCGGCCGAGAAGGTGGACAGGGGGGAAACGTCCGCAGCCATAAAGGGATTTTCGCGCACACCGCTCTGCGATTCGGGCGAAATGATGCCCTGCCCGTTTGCCTCAGGATAGAACACGTCCATCGAGCCGACGGGATAATGACTGCCGCCCGGTTCGCTTGCGTCACAGCTTGCAAGCACACCAAGCATCAGAAAAAGAGATAATGCAAACGTCAAAAATTTCAGTAAATTGTGTTTCATGCTCATACTCTCCTTGTTTTGAAGTAGACAAAAGAGGCAGAAGACAAATCAGGTTTCCACGCAGCGTATGATCAGCCCGATCAGCTCTTCGGAAAGCTCCAGCTCGGGATCGTAATCAAACAGCTCGCCGTGTCCTGCGTTGCCCGCATCGTTTTTGAGATAGGGGGAGATAACGGTACCATCACCAAAGGAGATCCAGACCTTATAGTTTGGCTGATCGGATTTCTTGCCGATATCCTTCTGCTCCCTTTGCATCAGGTAAAGCAGGCCTCCAAGCTCGTATTCTCCAAGAGTCACGCTGTAATACGCGCCCGACTCACCGTCTGTCCAGATCAGACGGGACTGCCCGTCAAACAATCTGATCGCATCCGCGCCCGTGGGCAGCATATTCTCTGCTTTATATGCAAGCGTTTGCTCCATATTGGCCAGCGTGTAATCCTGTACCTGCTCGTTGACGTCGGGTACATCGGGTGCTTCGGGCTGATCGTTGCCAAACAGCCAGCCCAAAAGGATGATGCCCGTGCTTGCTGCCAGCGTCCCCATCACCAGCGCACTGATCAAGACCGTGACCGCTGCGATCAGCAAAGTGCGCCAAACGGGGGATTTGCGCCTTGCGCGATAGGCTGCCGCCTCCTGCAGATATCGTTCGTTTACACCGCCGATCTCGTCATAAAGTCTGCGTCCGTTCATATGCCCGCCTCCTTTAAGACCTCGGCAAGCTGCGCACGCAAGCGGAACAGCATACTCTTGATCTTGCCCTCGCTGACCTGCATACGCGCAGCGATATCCGAGATCGAGTCGGTATAGAAATACCTGCGCAAAAAGACGATGCGCTTTTCGGGCTCCAGGCTTGCAAGGAAATCATCCAGCACGTCCTTCAAGCACCCCGATTCGTATTCCTCCTCGGGTGTACGCGAGTCGCCAAGACATTCCTCCAGCTCCTCAAATACCACCTGTACCCCATACCGCTTGGCGGCATGATTGTGATCATAGCGATTGATGGAAATATTGCGAATGATCTTGGCCATATACCCTCCCAGATAAGTCGGACGGTTTTCAGGCATGGAATTCCACGCGGCTAAGTACGCGTCATTGACGCACTCCTCCGCATCCTCATACGTTCCCACGATCGATCTTGACGTGGCATGCATCATTTTGCCGTATTTGATCGAGGTCTGCGTGATGGCGTCCTCGTTTCTCGCCCAGTACAGATCCACTATCAGTTTGTCCTCCATAATCTCACCTCTTTTGTGTTTCACTCATTAAGACAGGATTTTTTGACTTTGGTTTCACATTTTTTGAAATTTTTCTTAGAAATTTGCTGCCAAGCGAATTTCTACCGTAACATTCCGCGCAAGCGGAATATATCACTCGCGCAAAGCGCGAATATCACTTTTGCGATAGCAAAAATATCACATTTCGCCCACAGTGAAATATATCACTGCAATGCAGTCATGACTGCATTGCCCGATCCGCAGGCGGCGTCACTCCTCTGCCCGAGAGCGCAATCCCCTCCAACAGATCGAAATAGCAGGTTTCTTCCTCCACCTCAACGCGCACGGCCTCAATATGGATAAAGCGCTGCGACGCGGCATTGACGTAAGAAGACAGCCTTCTGTCCAAAGCGTCGTCCGAATGTGCCGCTACAAGGATATCCCCGCCGCGCAGCTCGGTGACAAGCAAGGTGTGATAAAAATCTCCCTCGGAATCGGCCAGCTGCACCACGTCGCCCGGTGCGATCTCGCCTCTGCCCACCTCGCGGCCATACGGGCCGACGCCACCGTTTTCCATGGCAAAGCCGGGCGCGCCCGTCATAAAATCATAAAAGGCCTCCACACCGCTCCAAGCAGGCGCGCGGTCGGTGGGGGAAACGTAATACCACCCAAACGTGGGGGTAAAATTCATCTCGCAGCTGCCTGCCAGAATACATTGCGACACAAAGCTGGTACAATCTCCGCCGTATCCCGTAAAATTGATAAACAGCGGACTGCGCGAGCGCGCCCATCGACGCGCATATTCGACCGCTCTTGTGCGGTCATAAGGCTTATAAAGTAACATAATCAACCCTCCTCTGCTCCCAAACAGAATATGCAAGAGAGGCGGAATGGGTGCTTTTATGCAAAACGGACCGTCAGCCTATGGTGCGACGGTCCGTATGTATTATTTTGCGTATTTGTTGTACAGGCTGACGTGGTCGTCAATATACTGCTCACTCTTGCTTGCAAATCCTGTGACGCAAATGTACGCTTCACCGTTTGCGCCCTCTGCAAAGGAGACCAGACAGCTCTTGGCCTGATCGGTCAAGCCAGTCTTGGCAGCCGTAATGGTCAGATTGGCGGGCTTGGTGGAGCCGCTGCCATAATAACTATTAACGCGGTCAACCAGGTAGCCGTGCTTAAGATAATAGGTCAACGTTTTGTCGCCCGAGGGCCAATAGAAGGGTGCGTTGAATTCCTTGGTCGACATGATCTTGGCGCACAACTCATTCTGCATCGCATAAGACATGATCGCAGCCATATCGCGGCAGGTGGTGTAATGCTCGTCATCGTGCAGGCCGGTCGAATTGGTAAAGTGCGTCCCCGTCAAGCCAAGCTCCTGTGCCTTTTGGTTCATCATTTCCACAAATGCTTGCTCCGAGCCTGCTATGTAGTTCGCCATTTCCAGGCAAGCTACGCCATCGGATGCCAGAATGATGGCATACAGCATGCCCTCCACGGTCAGCACGTCACCAACGGAATCCTTGGATACCAGCACGCCCGAGGAACCCTGCGCGGCCATTGCCTCTTGCGTTTCCTTGGTCACCGCAATATTATCCTGCAGGCTGCTTTCGTGCGGCAAATGCTCCACGGCAACCAGCAGCGTCATAACCTTGGTCATGGAAGCGGGATACATGCGATCATCCGCGCGCTCAGAAGCAAGTACCTTGCCCGAACGCATATCGATGACAATGCTGTATTCCGAATACGTCGTGCCACCATCGATCGCGGTTCCGTTCCCCTCGGGGATCACGGATCCACTCGACGCGTTGCCCGCAAAGGGATAGGTGGCATCGGGATCCTTGCCTGCGGGCTGTTCTTCCTCCTCGTTGGGAGAAAACAGATCCAAAATACCTGCCCAGATGCTCTCAAAAAAGGAGGGCTGATCCTCGCCCGGCGTCTTGTCCTGCTCGCCCGTGACCGTTTCGGTCAAGTTCGAGCCGGGCGTTTGGGTGATGGGAGGTGTATCGTTTTGGTCAAGCAACGGCACGATGACCAGCTGTACGACGAAAAAGCCGCCCAGCACCAGCACCAGCAGTACAGCAAGGATGGCTGCAAGAAAGGTCAGCTGCTTGATCTCCGGGCCACTGCTCGGTGATTTTTGTGGTTTGTTTTGTTGGTTCATATATATCCTCTTGTACAAACGTTCTTTCTATATATGTTACCATAAAATCGCCGATATGTCAAGGCGCGCAGCAATAAAAAGAAGATCCCGCAACTCTTTGCGAGATCTTCTTTTCTTCGGTTTGGATCTTAACCCAAGGTGTGCCAGTTGATCAGTACGTACAATGCGACAACAATCACAACGAACAGCACAGAACCAATGATGGTCAGCTTAGAGAACAGCTTATCCATATCGTTGCCCTTGGTCTTGCCAAAGAAGGTGTCAGCACCGCCTGCGATCGCGCCGGACAGCTTGTGATCCTTCGAGGACTGCATCAATACTGCAACAACCAGACCGACAGACAGGATCATCAGAAGAATGGACAGTGCAAATACAACACCGCCGACAACCTCTGCACCTGCATTGCTTCCCCAGCCGCTGATAGCTACCAAAAACTTGCTCATTGTATATATCCTCCGTTTCAAATCATCCTATGATGCGGGACTTCTCCCCCGGTCAATCGACCGCCATACTATGGTATTATATCACAGTTTCTTTCAAATTGCAATAGGTTGACGGAAAATTTTTATAAAAATCATAATCTTTTGCAAAGATTTCAAAAAATCCGCCCGTGCATTGGCAAATCTGCCCAAATCCTCTTGCGCGAACGGCAATTTTGTGGTACAATAATCCCACAAACAGTCTTATCTCTTCCTTATGGTGATATACGAAAGGAGATCGAAAATGAAAAAAACGCTTTCCGTTTTGCTCTCTGTGCTGTTTTTGCTTGGCTTGCTCGGCACGTTTTCGCTCGCGCACGCAAGCGAGGCGGACACGGGAGTGGAAACACTCAGCTTTGCCAAAAACGGCTCTTCGGGAGCGCCTTACATGAGTGGCCTTCATGTCCCCGTGGGCTATCGGTTCACGGTGGATCCCACCAAAAAGCTGCTGCAGATCAACGTGTGCGATTTTGCCACCTACAGCAACAACACCAACCGCGGCACCTTCAAGCTGTACCGTTGGCAGGGTGATTACGCCTCCACCGTGGCAAGCGAGCCTTTGTACGCACGCGAGATCGTCAACCACGCAGACCACTCAGACCTGACGCTGGACATTCCCTCGGATGACAAGCTGACGGGCGAGCTTTATTTTGAGGTCATTTGCCTGGAGGGTACCAGCTATACCCCATGGAATGCCGGGGACGGCCAGGCGGCCGAGCGTCCCGGTAAGGTAACCGGTATGCAAGCGTATCTTGGCGGCAACACGGCAGCCCCCTTCTGGTGCAGCGTGACGATTGCCGACATGGTCAGCATCACGGAGCAGTACCCCAGCTCCTTTGCATACGACTTTACGGGGCAGATCCCCGACGTCAAGGCGCAATTCGGTTTGAATGAAATGATGATGGTGGAGGTCTCCCCCACCGCGACCGACGGCTACGTGACCTTTACCGCCAAGGGCGACGACCCCTACTTTAAATTCGGGGACGAATTCAATCCCACGGGGCATGGCACGGATCTTGCATACGTGGTCATCAGATATCGCACCACCGCCGCCATCGGCAAGGGCGAATTTTTCACCAACCGCTCGGGCGGTGCGCATTGGGGCAACGACGGCACGCACGTAGAATGGAGTTATAACAACGACGGCCAATGGCACTGCGTTGTGGTAGACTGCACGACCACCGCATGGGGCAAGGCGGCAAACGAAACGCTTTACGCCTTCCGCTTTGATCCGCTGGCATCGGGCGCATCTGCAGGTGACAGCATTGACGTGGCCTACATCCGCTTTTTTGCAAGCGAGGAAACCGCACGCGCCTTTGCCGTGGCTGAGGATCCCTCGCTCAAGCCCAAGGTCAATACTTATAAGATCGACTTTATGGTAGAAGGAAAGCTGATATATAGCATAACATATACTGATGACGGAGCCCCCTTTGACGAACCCGTTGTACCGCACGTGCCGGGTAAGAGCGGCGCGTGGGAGCCTTATTCGCTTGAAAACGGTGGCGACTTAGTAGTCAACGCGGTATATACCGATACATGGACCGAGCCCGAGACCGCCCAAATCGAACCAGAGGTGCAAACAAACGCCCCCGAGCAGACCACCGCTCCCGAGCAAGCACCCGACGGGGAATCCGAGCAAGCGCCCGAGCAGCCAAAGGGCTGCCGCGCTGCGACGGCGGTGCTGTTGCCGATCTTGCTCTGCGCCCTGCTCCCCGTAATCAAAAGAAAGGAGGCTGCACAATGAAACACACGCTTTTGCACAGTCTGATAACGCTTTTGCTATTCTGCATACTCGCAGGCACGCTGATATCCTGCGATCCCGCAACAAATCCCGAAGCGACCACCGATCAGGGCAGCGGATCGGAAAGCACCCCAGCCCCCGAGCAGCCTTCCCTGCCCGATACCGACGTCCCCAAGACCGATGCATTCATCACCACCAGCGACTTAATCCTTCCTGAATATACGTACGCCAAGGACAACCAAAACAACAACGGTATTCTGCCCGCCACGCGCGACGTTTTTGCCGACACGTGGGTGGCCACCGACGGCGCCG
>JAZQYT010000070.1:0-6690 GCA_045633665.1 Eubacteriales bacterium
TTTGCAAGTGCCATGGAACAAAGCCCCGCAAATTTAAGGCAAGCCAGCTTATACTGAGTGGGCGAGATAGGGATCATATCCCCATTACGCATGGTATATTCGCGGTTGCTGATGCGGCTTGTATGCCGCAGATTGACGGTATACGAACGGTGGCAGCGGAAAAAGATCTCCTGCGGCAGCTTCTCGCAAAAGGTTTCAAAGCTGGCCATAAAGGTATATTGCTGTCCGTCACGCGCATAGATCACCACGTCGTGCTTCTGGCTCTCCAGATACAAAATATCGTCGTATTCCACCATGACCTGCCCAAGCTTTCTGTCGTTGATGACAAGTCCGGGCTGCTTTTCCATCTTTTCAAGACAGATCTGCACGGCACGGCGTAGCTTGACAGGATCTACGGGCTTGGTCAGATAGGTCAGCGGATAGACCTCGTATGCGTCCAACGCAAACTCGGCGCTGGAGGTCATGAATATAATATTGACGCGGCTGCCCGCACGGCGCAGCTCGCTTGCGTATTCCAGTCCTGTGCATTTATCCATCACGATATCAAGCAGCAGCAGCGTATAGTCGCATTTGCGCGTGGCGGCACGCAGCTCCTCCACAGAGGAAAAGCAATCGGTACGGTGGGTGATCCCCTTTTCCTCCATGACCTGATCCAAAAGCTCCTTGGCCGTTTGGGCAAAAACAGCTTCGTCGTCACAAATCGCGGTATAAAACATATATTGCCTCCTAAAAATCCGCTCTTATTTTTGAAAATACTCCTGCCCCGGCAGGCAAAGCGCAGCTTGCGCATACAGGCGCTTGACGGGCGGGATCTGCAAAATGCCCCACAGGAGCATCACGCCACCAAGGTTTAAGATCACATCGTCAATATCCCCGTTTCCACGCGCGCTGAAATACTGCGCAAGCTCAACGGCCATGACGCACACAGCGCAAATTCCCAACACCGCGTACCATTTCCCCGTCCATTTGGCGCAGAGCGGCAAAAACAGCGCAAACGGGCAAAACAGAACAAGATTGCCGCCAAGGTTCAGAAGCGCCAGCCGAAATTGCGCCTGGCCGTCAAACATAGTACCTGCAAAGGCACCGATGCTGTGAAACGGAACAAGATTGAACACGCGCACGGCCTCCGGCTCACGGTCAAACCATACGCTGTCAAACAGCACCACGTCCAAAAGCAGCACGCAATAAAGCCCGAAAATGACAGCGCAAGCGGGCAGCATGATGCGGCGCGTATGCGCCTCACCCACGCAGATCAGCCTGCCTCCCACGTACAGCATCAGGCAAACGGGCAGCAGCCAGACCAGCTTGACAAAGGGCGAGAGCGTCAAAAACGGCTCGCATATGGCATACGCCACGCCAAGCACGGCCGCCGTGACAAACAACGCTTTTCCCGGGCCGCCCCAAAGCGGCGTTTGCATCGCAGCCTTCATACGCATCTCCCCTTTCCTGCAGTGATACTATCATTATGTACATTATAACAGAAACACTTTGATTTGTCTACAAAATCGCAAGAAATTTCTCGCAAGGTCTTGACAAAAGCCGCGGTGCGTGCTACACTTAACGTATCAACCATGAGGAGATTTGTATGAAGCATCTGCTTGACAACGGCAACATCTTCCTTTATTATTATGCATTTGCCATATAATAAGGGGATTTTTTGCTGCCATGTCTTACGTGATATCTGATCAAATTTCCGACACGCCGCAGTAAGAGCTGCGGTATTTTTATTTTCAAAGACCATTTTGCACCCAAGGAGGACTCCGCCATGATCGCCGTACTCAAGCCCGGCACGACCGAACAACAAATTCAAAGCCTGACCGACTGGATCCGCTCCCAGGGACTGAACGTCCATCTTTCCACCGGCCGATACCAGACCATCGTAGGTCTTGTGGGAGATACCTCGCGCATTGACGAGGATCTTTTGGGCAGCCTTTCCTACGTGGAAACGGTCAAGCGCATCAGCGAGCCCTTCAAGAGCGCAAACAGAAAATTCCACCCCGATAACAGCGTCATCCGCGCAGGAGATACCTTGGTGGGTGACGGCCACTTTGCCGTGATCGCAGGCCCTTGCTCGGTGGAGAGCGAGGAACAGGTGGCACAGATCGCACGCGCCGTCAAGGCAGGCGGTGCTACCATGCTGCGCGGCGGTGCCTTCAAGCCCCGCACCTCCCCTTACGATTTCCAGGGACTCAAGGCAGACGGCATTGAGATTTTGCTGCACGCCAAGCGCGAAACAGGCCTTCCCATCGTATCCGAGATCATGAATGCCAACCACCTGCCCCTGTTTGAAGAGGTAGACGTGATCCAGGTAGGCGCACGCAATATGCAAAACTTCGAGCTGCTCAAGGAGCTTGGCAAAACGCAAAAGACGGTGCTGCTCAAGCGCGGTCTTGCCGCCACGCTCAAGGAATTTTTGATGTCTGCCGAGTACATCATGGCAGGCGGCAACGAAAACGTCATTCTTTGCGAGCGCGGCATCCGCACCTATGAAACCTATACCCGTAACACGCTGGATCTTTCCGCTGTTCCCGTGCTGCACGAGCTGACGCATCTGCCCGTGATCGTGGATCCCAGCCACGCAACGGGATCTGCCAAGCTGGTGGAGCCCATGGCGCTTGCCGCTGCCGCTGCGGGTGCGGACGGTTTGATGATCGAGGTACACAACGATCCCACGCACGCCATGTGCGACGGTGCGCAATCGCTCACGCCCGAGCAATTCGACAAAACCATGCGCCACGTGCGCCTGATCCTGGACGCCATTTCCGATATTGAACACTGACAAGAGGAGTCACTATTATTATGACCGTTGGAATCTGCGGCCTTGGATTGATCGGCGGTTCTGCCGCCAAGGCTTATAAGCAAAACGCTCCCGAAACACGCGTTTTGGGATATGATAAAGACACGACCTCACAAAGCTACGCGCTGCTTTGCGGTATGATAGACGGCACGCTGGACGATACCACGCTGCCCGAATGCGATCTTGTACTGGTTGCGCTCTACCCCGACGCCGCCATTTCCTACATGCAAAGCATCGCACCGCTGCTTTCTTCTGATTGCGTGCTGATGGATCTTTGCGGCGTTAAAGAGGAGGTATGCCGCGCAGGCTTTGCGCTGGCCGAGCAATTTGGCTTTTGCTTTGTTGGCGGCCACCCCATGGCAGGCACGCACAACTCGGGCATCAAATACACGCGCGCCAATCTGTTTACGGGTGCGCCCATGGTCATCGTGCCTCCGACATACGAGGACATCGCGCTGCTTGACCGCATCAAAACGCTGCTTTTGCCCATGGGCTTTGGTTCGATCACGGTCAGCACCGCAAACGAGCACGACCGCATGATCGCCTTTACCTCACAGCTGGCGCACGTGGTTTCCAACGCCTACGTCAAAAGCCCCACCGCACGCTCGCACAAGGGCTTTTCCGCAGGTAGCTACAAGGATATGACGCGCGTGGCCTGGCTGAATGAATACATGTGGAGCGAGCTGTTTTTGCAAAACAGCGATCCGCTTCTTTACGAAATTGACAGTTTGATCGCCTCGCTCAGCGAATATCGCGACGCTATCGCAGCCGCTGACAAGGACACCTTGCGCGAGCTGCTGGCAGACGGCAGACGCGCCAAAGAACAGATCGACGGAAGGAAAACAAGCAAATGACCACCATTACCGTACACGCCTCTCACCTTTACAACGTGCATATCGGCTTCGGCCTTTTGGGCAGAGCAGGAGAGCTTTGCGCACAGGTGATCAAGCCCTGCCGCGCCCTGATTCTGACCGATGACAACGTTGCCCCCTTATATGCAGCTGCCCTGCTCTCCTCTCTTTCGGACGCCGGCTTTGCGCCCGAGATCTACGTCGTGCCGCACGGTGAGGGTTCCAAATCCATCCCCACGCTTTGCGATCTGCTGGAATACCTGGCAGAGCACAAATACACGCGCACCGATGCGTTGTTTGCACTTGGCGGCGGTGTGATCGGCGATCTTTGCGGCTTTGCGGCCTCGGTCTATCTGCGCGGCATTGCCTTTGTGCAGATTCCCACCACGCTGCTTGCCTGCGTGGATTCCTCGGTAGGCGGCAAAACGGCCGTCAATCTGCGCGCTGGCAAAAATCTGGCAGGCGCGTTCTATCAGCCTCGCCTTGTTGTCTGCGATCCCGATACGCTTAGCACGCTGCCTCCCGAAATTTTTGCGGACGGCTGTGCCGAGGTGATCAAATACGGCGTGATCAACGACCGCGAGCTTTTCTCAATGCTTGAGAACAGCATCTCTCCCGCATCCGAACAGATCATTGCGCGTTGCGTGCAAAACAAGCGCGACGTGGTGGAAAAGGACGAATTTGACACGGGGCTGCGCCAGCTGCTCAATCTTGGACACACAATGGCGCACGCGATTGAAAAATGCTCGGATTTTGCAATCTCGCACGGCTCGGCCGTTGCCATCGGCACGGTGGCCATCATGCGTGCAGCCGTGGCACAAGGTCTTTGCCCTTCCGCTGACCTTGATGCGCTGATCAGGCTGACCAAGCAGCTGGGACTGCCAACGTCCTGCCCCTTTGATGCCGCGGAGCTGACAGCCGCTGCGCTTTCCGACAAAAAGCGCACGGGCGGCAGCATCACGCTGGTGGTGCCTTACGGCATTGGTGACAGCCGCCTTTGCAAGATCTCCACAGACGACCTTTTGGCATGGTTTGCCAAGGGACTTAATTGAGGGCGCAGCCATGCAAGTGACGCTGCATTCGCCCGCACCGCGCGGCACGCTTCCCTCCTTCCCCTCCAAATCCGAGGCGCACAGATACCTGATCTGTGCCGCACTTGCAAACGCACCCACGCAAATTGTGTGCGCTGCGACCAATGACGACATTGATGCCACCGTTTCCTGTCTTTGCGCCTTGGGGGCATCCATTACCCGTACCGCGCAGGGCTTTTCGGTGACTCCCATAAAAAAAATCCCGGACACCGCCTGCATGGACTGCGGTGAATCCGGCTCTACCTTGCGCTTTTTACTGCCCGTGATCTGTGCGCTGGGTACGCACGCGCACGTGAAATTGCACGGCAGACTGCCCGCGCGTCCGCTCTCACCGCTCCACGAGCTGCTTTCGGAACACGGTGCGGTCCTCTCTTCCGAGGGTTCTAACCCCTTTGAGGTATCCGGCAAGCTTTGCGGCAGCGATTTTCCGATTGCCGCGAACGTTTCCTCGCAATTTATCAGCGGTCTGCTCTTCGCGCTGCCGCTGCTTGATCTTGACACCTCCTGCACCATCCGTCTGATCGGGAAGGTCGAATCCCGCCCCTATCTTGACATGACGCTTACCGCTCTCACCGCCTTTGGTATCGACGTGTGCGAACAAGACGGTATGCTGACCATTCCTGCGCACAGCAAATTCACCTCCCCCGGCACGCTTGTGGTGGGCGGTGACTGGTCGGGCGCAGCCCCCTGGCTTTGCATGGGTGCTGTGGGCAAGCACGCGCTGACGCTCACCGGCCTTGACACGGCATCGGGACAGGGCGACAAGGCGATCCTGTCCGTGCTTTCCGACATGGGCGCACGGATCGACGTGCGCAAAAATGAAATTACGGTCACGCCCGCTCCCCTGCACGGCATAGACCTTGACGCCTCGCACATTCCCGATCTTGTACCGGTAATTGCCGCTACGGCCGCTTTAGCAAACGGCACGACGCGCATTACAGGTGCAAGCAGACTTCGCATCAAGGAATCTGACCGACTTGCCACCACCACCGCGGTGCTGACCGCGCTGGGTGCGGACGTGCGACAGACCGACGACGGCCTTATCATCACAGGTAAGCCTGCGCTTTCGGGCGGCAGCGTGGACGCATACGGTGACCACCGCATTGCCATGACCGCAGCAGTTGCCTCGCTTGGCTGCAGGGCCCCCGTTACGATCGAGGGCGCACAGGCGGTTGCCAAATCCTATCCTACCTTTTGGGAGCAGCTTGCTCTGCTCTGTATCCCCAATTCCGTTGTGCTCTGAAAGGAGAATACCATGCCACACACCTATGGCAGAAACATCAAATTGGATATTCGCGGCGGCTCGCACGATCCCGAGATCTCTATGACGCTTGTCGGCCTGCCCACAGGTATTGCCGTTGACACAGCCGCCTTGCAGGCCTTCCTGTCGCGTCGCGCTCCCGGACAGAACGCATGGTCCACCCCGCGCCGTGAGGCAGACATGCCACACTTTACGCGCGGCATGACAAAAGGCGCTGACGGCTTGCTTTATACCGACGGCACGCCCATCGAAGCGATGATCTACAACACAAACACGCGCTCCTCGGACTATGATTTCGACGTTCCCCGCCCCGGGCACGCCGATCTTGCCGCGCGGCTGAAGTACGGTGACGCGGTGGATCTGCGCGGCGGCGGACATTTTTCCGGACGCTTGACCGCCCTGACTTGTGTGGCGGGCGGCATTTGCCTGCAGTATCTGCAAGCGCAGGGCATCCGCATCGGGGCGCACGCGCTGGCGATCGGCGGTGTATATGACGCATACCTTCATCCTTTGGACAATGGCTTCGAGGATTTCAACCACCTCCAAGGGCGCGATTTTCCCACGCTTGACTACAAAGCAGGTGAAAAGATGAAGGCCGTCATTGCCAAAGCACATGCCGAGGGTGACTCGGTGGGCGGACTGATCGAGTGCAGAATCAGCGGTGCGCCTGCAGGTCTTGGAGAGCACATG
>JAZQYT010000071.1:0-2079 GCA_045633665.1 Eubacteriales bacterium
CCAGACCCTCACCGAGCAGATGGCTAAGATCTCCACCGCTACCGAGGAGATCAATCAGATCGCGTCCAACACCGGTCTGCTTGCGGTCAACGCCTCCATCGAGGCCGCCCGCGCCGGCGCAGCCGGTAAGGGCTTCTCCGTTGTTGCGACCAATGTCCGCGAGCTGGCGGTCAACAGTACCCAGTGCTCCAACGAGGTTGCTGATCTCGTTGCCAATATGCAGGTACAGATCGGCAACACCAGCCGTCAGCTCTCTGAGAGCGCAAATGCGATCGCCGGTTCTCTGCAGACGCTTGCAAGCTTCCAGGATGGTTTTACCGAGCTGCTGCAGCAGTTTAAGTCCCTCTACGGTAACATCGAGGCACAGAATCAGAGTGTTGAGCAGGTGTCCGTGATCTTTGAAGGTCTGAAGGATCGCGTTGCCACGATGAGTGCAAACTCCGATCAGAACCAGACGAGCGTTGAATCCATTGCGCAGACCATGCGCGTCTACCGCGAGAACATTGCCGCTGTTATCGAGGATAACCGTCATCTGCAGGAGCTGTCTGAGAATATGCTCGATGTCTCCAAGACCGGTGTCCAGGACGACGGAATTGATTGATGTAACCGAAAAGATCGCTGCAACGAAAGTTGCAGCGATCTTTTTTGCATATAGAGACAGAAAAACGCCGCTGTGCGGATGTCCCTAAAATGTGTTCTTATGAGCTTGCCGATTGAACCTTTTGACGGTTTGATTCGACTATACAAGTGAAATCGATTTCAGATCAAGTTCAAGGAGGTGATGATGTGCAAGAATTCGAACGGCTTTTGCAGGAAAATTTTGTTTCGCTGGAACGATATGTCAAGTTCAAGGTGAGCAACCAATATGATGCCGAGGATCTCATTCAAGATGTCTGTCTTGCCGCAACCACACATTTCGCGTCGCTGAAGAACCGTTCGTCCTTTAAGGCATGGCTGATCGGCATTGCCGGCAACAAATGCAAGGACTATTACAGAAGAAAAGCGAAAGAGATGGAGATCCCTATCGAAGATATGTCCGAGGCGGCACTGCACAAAGGTCGTCTTGGATTGACCGAGCAGAATATCGTGCGTGACACCTTGGAGCTTCTTGGAAGCAAGGAACAGCAGATCCTGTATCTCTACTTCTTCAAGCAGCTATCGCAGGAAGATATTGCGAAACAGTTGTCCGTACCTATCGGCACAGTAAAAAGCCGCCTGTATTATGCAAAAGAAAAATTCAAGCAGCATTATCCCTGTCATCCCAAATCAAAAGGAGAAACAACTATGAATAGATTGCCTGAGATCCTGCCTGCCTACAAAATCGAGAAGTCCCCTCTGGAACCGTTTTCCGTGAAGTGGGAGGAACTGCAAGGGTGGATGCTCGTTCCCCGTATGGGTGAAAAACTGACATGGGGACTGTTTGACCAGCCGTCCGGAAAGCGCACGGAGTATACCGAGATGAAGGTGGTCGGTAAAGCAGAGGTGCATGGCATCGAAGGTGTGGAGATCTCCGCTATCCAGTATGATGCCGAGGACTACTACCGCACCGGTTCTGTCGATCAGATGGAGCGTCGCTTTGTGGCACAGCTCACGGATACCCATTGCCGCTATCTGGCAGAGAGCCACGCAGAAAACGGCGTGCGCAAGCTGTATACATTCCTCGATGGTGACGACTTCCTGAACAACTGGGGCTTTGGCGATGGCAACTGCGGCAACGAGGTAAACTTAAGTGCCAAGGGCTTGCTGAAGCGAAACGACAATTCCATCGAGGGGTTTACCGACAAAGAAACGGTGGATGTTGTTGGCCGATATACGGTTTCGATCAACGGCAAGACCTACGACACCATCTGCGTCATGGACATTCAGTGCTTCAACGACGGCGTCGTTTCCGAGCAGTATCTGGACAAGAACGGCAGAACGATCCTCTGGCGCAGATTCAACAAGAATGATTGGGCGCATAAGCGATACGGAAAGCTGTGGACGGAGATTCTCCCGGAAAACGAGCGGCTTACCGTCAACGGTGAAACTTATGTCCATTGGTACGATTGTGTGAGTGATTATGTTTTCTGACCTCCCGGT
>JAZQYT010000072.1:0-8164 GCA_045633665.1 Eubacteriales bacterium
AAAATCATCGCAAAAGCTCTCCAGCGTTACCTTTTTTTCATAGGTGGAGTGACCGTAGCTTGTACTGTTGCGGTCGATCTGACTGAGCATGCAAAAACGCTCGGCATGCTCGTCCTCCGGCTTCTTTGCGTCCTTTTTGGATACAGCCGAAGGATCGGCCAGTACCTTGACCTGCACCTTTTCATCCTTGGAATCACGAAACAGCATGGTGACGACCAGGATCGCGACAATGATCAATACCGCGACAAAATAAACGATGATTGCAGGCGCTGAGGTGAGAATATCGATCAGCGACATTCTATTGGCCAGAATATTTTGCCCCGACGCGATTCCTGCAGATAATGGAACGTTATATAACATCATAATCTCCTTAGATTGCATTTATGCTTTGCGGTCCGTGCATGCCTGAATGATGCGCTTGCACGCCTCTGCGCGATCCTCGCCCAAAATAGTTTCAACCATTTCGCCAAGGCTGCGGTCCTCTGCCTTGAGCTTGCCGTCCAGCTTGGAAAGGATGGGTACCATCAGCTTGGCAGCAACTGCCTCGTCCACGGACATGACCTTGTCACCGCCACAGGCCAGATACACGTATGCAAATCTCTCCAGGCAAAGCCAAAGCTTGTTGCCGATGTGGAAGGGCGTATAGGATGCCACGTATTCCTCAAGACGGTCGATCTTTTTCCATGCATCCTCGTCCACAAACAGTCTGTTTGCGGCTCTTTCGGTCAGATAATCCATCTGATAGTAGCTGAACTTGCGCACCGCATCAGGCTGCTCAGTAACGGCATACTTATCAAATTCAAAATGATTGACTGTAGCCACCTCGGAAACAAATTCGGGAAGTCTGTCCGCTCTCTCGCCCTTGGCAAGATTCAAGATAAACCATACGTTCTGCGGAATATAGTAAGAGGCTTCTACGTTACGGTCGTTGAGCACCACGACGTGGTTATTGGCAATCGGGTTTTTGATGTAATTGACGTAAGGGGTAAAATACGCGGGCAGATTGCCGCATTTGACGTTGGTCAGGGTTGCCAAGTGTACGATGTGACGGGCATTGCGGGCAGAATCCAGCGCCAGGTGCACGTTGGTCTTGCTCTTATATCCCTGTGCGTCGGTTTTGAACAGCACACTGTCGCTCTCGGCATAGGACTCGTTGACGTGATCGATAAACAAATCACTCTCAAAATAGCCGCAAAGCAGCTTCATAAAGCTCATCAGCTCGGCATCGCTCATGCCCTCCATCACGACAAGGCGGGAGGCCGCCAGCGAGGCAAAGATCTTTTTGGTCACGTCGGTGCGGAACTTGCAGCCTCTTTGTGCTGCGTACAGCTCAAATTCAGTCGCTGCGTTTTCAAAGGTCTGCTCTTTTTCAATGTATTGCAGATATTCGGAATCCACGCCCTCTACCTGATCGTTATTCTCATTTTCCACGGTACTCTGGGCCGTATCGAATTCCTCGACAAACATACCCTGCGCCGCATATACCGGGATCTGCTCTGCCTCTTCAAAGGCTTGCTCGTTCAAGGCATCAACCGCATCCTGCTCCTTGTTGCGGAGTCTGTTTCTGCGAATGGCCTCCACCACGAAAAACACAACGCCCGCAACCGCCAGCGCGACCGTGAACCAATCCAAAAACGCATATTGCAGATCTTGTGTTACGCAGAATAATTTTAAAGCGATTGCCAGCACCAATGCAAATGCACCGGCAATGAAATTGAACACAGATTTTCTCATAGCTTTGATCTTAGCCTCCAATTTATAATTGTCCGTATATATATTGGTTCGGGAATGCACGTAATCGCTCAGATTCCAATGATCCGCAGCAATGGACTCCCCCCCTACGGGGATGCTCTGTTGCAAGCGGATATCAGCGACCGATGCACCGACGTACACCGTATACGTACCCGCTTCACGGACGTATTTCTCATTCTTTGCGTCGTAAACGGAAGGGATCTTAAACGGAATCTCAACAACGCGTTTCTCTCCCGCCTTCAACTCCACGCGGGAAAAGCCGCCCAGTTCCTTTCGGGGGCGCAGCACTGCAGAATCCTCAATTCCGACGTAGACCTGCACGATCTCGATCGCAGGAACCTTGCTCTGGTTTTTCAGTTCCACCTTAACGGTGCGCTCGTTGACAGCCAAGGAGGAATACGCGATCTTGGCATACCCAAGGCCGTGTCCGAACGGAAAGTGCGGTGTGTCCTCGGCAATATCATAGTAACGGTAGCCGATAAAGCCGCCCACCTTCAAGCCATCGCGCTGTCGGTAGGTCTTGTATTTGACGTAGCAGCGGTCGGTATTGCAATACAGCGTGCTTGCCAGGCGTCCGCCGGGACAGGATGCGCCCAAAAGAATCTTGGAAAGTGCCTGCGCTCCGCATTTGGCTTTGATGGGCGCAAGCAGGATGGCCGCGCAATGCTCGGGAATGCAGATGTCCTCAGAGTGATCGGCAGGAAGCACGGCAACAACCCTTTCACGTAGCTCACCCAGCCTGTCAAGCAGCTCCTGCTGATTGGCGGGGATGGCCAGGTGCAGAGATTTATGCGCTCTTTTGAGCTTTTTTTCGGGTGCGCCCAAAAACAGCAGCACCACGTCGCTCTTTCTTGCAAGATCCAAGGCATCTTTGACCAGCTCCTCGCTTCTTTCGGTTTCAAGGTCATAACCTCTTGCAACACCGACACACGCAAAGCCCGCATTTGCAAGATACGCTTGCATTTCGGGGATCAGGCCTTTTTCGGGATCATCCGCGCCAAGGCCAATATCTCCGATCATGCCGATCTTGACGCCCTTTTTCAGCGGCAGAATACCCTGATTCTTCAAAAGCACCGTTGCACTCTCAGCAGCCCTTAACGCAAGGTCTTCACGCATTTTGACCGTAGACAGATTGGGCTTGCGCTTGGCTGTAAACACAAAGTCCAGCATGCGGTCGGTAGCACCGTCCAGCGTATCGGGAGAGATGGCCTTTCCCTTTGCGATCTCGCTGTTGAGCTCCTCCGTGGTCGCCTGTCCGCGCGAGATGTCCTCGGTCAGCTTTTTATATCTGGAAAGTGCGGATTCCACGGCTAAGGCAGAGCCCTCAAAGCAAAGGCCGCCGCCTGCTAGAAACGTCACCGTATTCTCGGCAGACACGCGCGCGCAGATGGGCGTTGCTTGTTTGACCACACCATCGTTTGCCGCGATCTCCATCAGCTTTGCGTTCACCGTTCCGTATTCCGGATCTGCAATATTTTCTCTTGTTAAGACAGCCGCGCATTTTTTGCCCTCTGCCGCATCCGCATAGGGCTTGATCAAAAATTCACGGATAAACCGCTCATTCGGTTGGTCATCCAGCCACTCCGTCTCCTCGTTGTGCAAGCCGAAATCGGCAAGTGCCACGGCAGCGTCTGCTCTTTGCGCAGCGTCCAGGTAGGCCTGCGAGATGGACGACGCAAGCAGCGGATCCTCCGAGAGGGATTGTCTATAAGGGTTGATCCTGACGCGAGGAGCAGGTACCTTGATAAGGCCCGCCTTGGAAACCGATGCCTTCTGGAACAGGTCATCTGCGATCTGCCCTGTCAGCGCCACATTCCAGGTGTTTGCAAGCGCGGCCGGGCTTGGGTAGGTATCCCCGTCTATATCCTCCAGCGCCGTGATATTCAGCTCCGGAATGCCCAACGCGCGGTAATTCTTACCGGACAGGCAGCTGATATCACACAGCATGCGTATCTTTTCGCTGTCGGATAATTTTTTGATTATGTCGTAGTATTTCAGCATACTGATCTCCACATATGATCGTAGTTTATATCAAATCGTAAGATTACTGAGGGTTACTTGGCGGTGTAAGCAAACCTGTTCCCCAGGTATTCATATCCGGCGCCTGCGTCTGCTCCTCTTGCGTTTGCTGTTCCTCGGGCTCGGGATGCTTGAATTCATAATACCTTGCAAACGCATCGAATGCGCTCAGCCCCAGCATGATCACAAGCCCCAACGTTCCCAAAAGCACGGCAAGATGCGGCTTTCCGAAGCTTCTTTTTTCCACCGAGTAGTGAGAAATCACTTTTTTTGCCGCCTTGCTGCCGATCTCCAACTCCGTTTCCTTGCGCAGGTAGCGCACAGCCACATGACCGCCTTTTGAATAATACTCATATCTCCCCGATCTGAGCGTGGAAAATACCACGCGAAAATCGGTACAGAATTCGTCCACCACGATAGCCGAAGGAGTCACGTAGTTGCTGCCGGGATCAAAGTGCATCTGTTCATAGCTGATTTCGGTATTTCCGATTACCTTTCCCGACGAATCCATTTGCACCACGGAAAAATCCATAGCGTCCACCGTGTATTCCAGATCGTTGGAAAAGCGGATCAACAGACACTTTTTTTCGTTTTTGCGAAGAAATATATAGTTTTTGACAGATACGGGATTTCCGATCTGCCCGTATTGATAAAAGCCTTTGGACAGGTATTGCTGATTAGATGCCATGTTTTTGCCCCTTTATCATTACTTTTTGAGTTTTACGTCCTTTGAACAGTGCAAGAATACCGTTGCTACCGATACGACCAGACCAACGATCGCATAGACCAGCAGCATTCTGAGAAAATCGGACGGCTGTGTGCTGACAAAATCACGCAGCGCCATATCAAACCACTTGAGTATGGAAGCGTTCCAAAGTGCGCCCTCGATCACCGAGCAAAGCACGGTGATCAGCACGTAAAGGCCTGCTTGCAGAATGGGTAGGCGCAGCTTAACCGTTGGCTCAGCGATTCTGCCGTTTACCTCCTTGACAATCACACAGACGTAAGAGGTGTTGGCAGGCAGGATCGCACCGCGGGTATAACCACGATCCAACACGGGCTCAGCGATCTGCACGATCGAGATCACCTTATCGTCTGCATCCATCGCGACCACGTCAAGCTTAATGGTCAGAACTCTCGGATCGATCTTGCACTTGATATATTTTTCTCCATCGTTACATGACAGAATATACTGACTGACAAAGCGGGACGCCTGAACCGACGGCTCGTATACGATGGCTCTTCCCTTTCTGAACACGTATTTTCTGATCCCTCTTTCATGAAGCACCGACAGATCATACCGCGGCCTCAGCATCAGATGCGGAAGGATTCGTGTAATCAAAAACACGTACAAGACGGCACTGCACAGCAATATACACGCATGCGCCACTATTTCAACTACTGTATCTATGTATACCATACTTACTCCTAAAATTCATCAACGTCAATTACGGGTTTGCATATCGCTCAAAGATCTCGCACACCTGCTCCGGGGTAATGGCACCCTCTCCCAAGGGCAGTTCGTTCATCAGCTCCTTGGCTGTCATCTTTGCAACCGTTTGGTTGATCGTCACACCGTATTTTTCCAGATGCTTGGCCGCGTGCGTTGCAAGCGCCTGCGCTCTTTCGTCATCGGAGCCGTAGCCCTTGACATGTACAGAATTGACCGCATCTGCCAGCTCGTTTACCAGCACACCATACTTTTCTGCATCATACGCATCAACAAGCAGTCGGTCTGCCACCGCCGTCATGGCCAGGGACGACACGCTGATCTCATCCAAATAAGGATTCTCCTGCAACAGCGCGTTCAGGCTGTCCTCAAATTCACCGTCAGACAGGATCTCCATGACCTTATCGTAATCACCGGTATCCAGATAAATGAAATCGTAATCAATCATGACAGATACGATTTTGATCAGGGTAATGACGTTGGGCTTGACGCTCTTGATATCGGTTTTTGCCAAAGAAACAAGTGCATCATCCACAGCGGGCTGCGCCAGCTTATTGACGGTGGGCTTGGAAATACCGAAGAATTTTTCTCCGCGGCTCCATGCGCCTGCGCCATTAGCGATCACCTCTGCGGCAAGTCCCGGACACATGCGATACTGCTCGACGTCAGCGCACAGCTGGTTCAGCAGCGCAATACGCGTTTTGGGATCGCTGCGTGCGTCCATCATTTCTCTGTACAAGGCCATACCGTCATCCACTGTTTTCTCCACGGTTTCGATCTCATGCATCAAGGAAACCTTATTGCCGTACATATATGCGCTTGCCGCGCTCTGATACATCAGCTTGCCGCCAAACTGATACAGGATATTGCCGACGACGTCGTGCGAGTAGGTTTTGATGGACTTGGTATTCTTCTCCCCGATCGCATTGACGACAGCCTTACTGTACATATTTTCTATCGACTCCACCGCTCTGTTTGCCACGTCAAACGAGCCCATGATCGGACTTGTGATCACCATAGCGATCACGATTGCGGTAATACTGCCCGTCACACCGCCCAGCACCTTGCTGTTTTTATCAAAATAGGAGTTCTTTTCCACTCTGTAGCCGGGATCCTTTTCCTCGGATCTTTGCGTTGCACGACACAGGATCGCCACGACAAGGTCGATCAGCGCACGCAAGACGAAGAATACGACTACAAACAAAACGGTACTGATCACCGCACTGATCACCGCCTGCGCAAACGTATCAGCAGCGGGAAACGTATTCAGCAGCTGACGGTATACAGCAATCCTTGAAACCACCAGCCTGAACACAAGGCGAACCACCAGCATGGACACAAGGGGCGACAGCATGACCGATGCAATGACCGATGCAAGCGCTGCGCCAAGCGAAATGATCGCCTGTCTGAATCCCTTCTGTATACCGCGGTATACCTCTATTACAAGAATTACGATAAATATGATCAATATCGCAACGGAAAATAAGCTGAAAGTCATATCCTGTCCTCTTTCCTTTGGGAATCATGTATGGAGCATACGGCATCTTGTGCCTTGGCTGCGGATGTCGTACATGTTAAAAAATATAAATATTCATAATAATTATATAACTATTCGCAATTTTTGTCAACCTGTTATCAAAATTAGAACGTTCTTTTAACGAAAAAAAACAGCAGAATCTTGAAAAATTCTGCTGTTTTGCATGATTGTTCCGATATTACTTGATCGAAATGATGATATTTCCTGTATCTGTCGTGATCTCGCAGATACCGCCGGTGGTACTCTTGGGGATCTCCACGCGGCCTGTGTTGGTTTCGGTATAAATGATCTTGGGGGTAAGAAACGTTCCCTTTACGTCGCCCGTGTCGGTTTCGATCTCGACCTGGGCTGCGTCACAGCCGTCAAGCACTACGTCGCCCGTGTCGGTATCAATATCCATTTTGCCGGACGCCACAACGTCGGTAAGCTTTGCCTTGCCCGTATCGGTTTCCACAAAAATATCCACGGCACGGCATCCCGTCAGCTCAGCATTTCCCGTGTCGGTTGTCACGCTCATGGTGCTTTTGACAAGCACATCGGTCACGATAGCCTTGCCTGTTTTTGTTTCCACCCGAATGCTTTGCGCCTGCACGCCGCAGATCTCCGCTCTGCCGGTATCCGTTTCTACAGACAGCGCTCCATCCATGTTCACGTTCTTGATCTGTACGGATCCCGTGTCCGTTTCAACGCTCATACCGTGCGAAATGCCGGCTTCCCACTTGACCGCACCCGTATTCAGGCCAATCTGTACGTTTGCAAAGGAAAACTCGGATGATGCGCGTACCGTACCCGTATGGCTTTCAATCTGCAAATCGTCATAAGCGGTCTTGGGCAGATATACGATCATATTCTGACGCTGCGTATTGAAGATACCAATGTTATGATACCATTGGCGCGTATCGCTGGTTGTGATCTTGAGTGTTCCGTCCTGTACCGAAACGCTGTAGGTCAAGTGCTCGCTCCCCATGCATTCGACCTTGCACGTTCCGTCGGTGGAAGGCTGAAATTCAATGCTTGACTCAATCGTTTGGATTGAAATGTCTGAAAATTCCTCGTTGAGATTGTGCGTCACAAGCTCATATTCTTGCGTTTGCAATGCGCCGAAATCCCACTCGGCTGCGCTCATGGCACCCGCGAAAAGACCTGCGCCCACAAGCACCAGCGCGCCTGCGATGATCAAGCTGATAACAATAGCCTTTTTCATTTCTCATCTCTCCTTCCTCTGAACAGCTTGGCAATACCGACAAAGGTGACTTTGGTCAGCCAAGCCGCGCCCTTAGTCGTATAAACACAACCGTAAAATGCGAAAATTGCAAGCCCCGCGCAAGCAAGCCCTGCGCCAAGCACCGCTGCACCAACAAGCCACTCGCCTGCGATCATGCTGCCAAGGCCGGTCAGAGTCAAGG
>JAZQYT010000073.1:0-3529 GCA_045633665.1 Eubacteriales bacterium
GACCGCTTGGCCTCCGACTTCCTGGTCGGGCTGCACAGCCCCTGCTCTCTTAGCTGCAGGCTGCATGGGGGGCTCGTCCTCATCGGTCAGCTTGAGAGGCGTAAATCCGATATCGTCGTCCTCATCCTCCTCTGCTGCGCGGCGCGCCTTCTTGCCCTTGCGTGCAGGCTTTTTGCCGATCTCGATCAGCTCGCCCGTTTCGGGATCCACGCGATAGCCGTCGTCATCGGGCTGCTCCTTTTGTGCCTTTTTCTTATTCTTCTTGACGGGCACGGGGATCTCCTCCTCGTCCTCGTCCTCATAATCATCGTCGTAGTCGTCCTCGTCATAATCGTCCTCGTCAGCCGCCAGGCGCGCGCGCTCTGCACGTCTTGCATTTGCGGCCTTGACCTTATTCCACACCTGTACGGGCGTGATCTCTAAAAGGATAAAGAACAGAATGGCCAGGCAGAAGGGCAGAATGAGATAAGACGCCCAGCGGAATGCCCAGCAGAACACCCAACCCAGGTAGCCGCCCAAAAGGCCGCCCGCCTCTAAGTTAGCGCTGTCGGTAAACAGCTTGACAAGATTGGTATCCATATCCGCAATATCCGTACCGCAGATCATGATATGTACCATAGCCGCCAGGAACGCTATGATCATGACGGACAAGATCGCCTTGATGGCCTTGGTCACGGCATCGTTTGTCTTGAACCAGAAGATGCCGAAGATCACAAGCAGCACCGGGAACAGATATGCCGCGTGTCCAAACAGACCAAACAGCAGATTGCGGCAGATAAACTCACCCACCACACCCTCAAGCTGCTCTCCGTTGAATTGGCTGATCAGATTAAGCACCAGCAAAACGGCCAGGATCAAAGCAAATGCAAACAGCACGAACGGCACGAATTGCGAGATCTTATTCTTTCGTTTATTGGTTTTTGCCACGCGCTCCAGATTTTTCTTTCTCTGCGCCGCACTGACGTTTTCCCCACCCTTTTTCTTACTCGCCGTTTTCTTTTTGGGTGCGCTCTTGTGGGGCGCCCTTCCGGTCTTGACGGCGGTATCCGAAGGAGTCGTTTTTTTGGTTGCCATTCTTCTATATCCTCATCTTTCTCAGAAATTACATCACATAAAATCGGCTCTGCGCAGCATACTGGATCATAAGACGGTCACGCACTCCGACAAATAGGTAACAGTTATAAATATTATAACATTACTTGCGAAAAATTGCAAGTGCCGAATGCCGATTTCACAAAAAAAGGACGTAGATTTACAAAAAGGAGGAGATTTCATGACAGACGCGCGCCGTTCCCTTCGCTTTTGCGCGCTGATCGCTTGCGGCCTTGTCGCAGGCGTGATCAACGGGCTGCTCGGGGCGGGCGGAGGCATTATTCTGGTGCTTGCGCTATCGCATTATTGCAAGCATGCCCTGCCCGAAAGACGCGATATTTTTGCCAACGCGCTGGTCGTTACGCTGGTTCTGACGCTGATCTCCACGCTTTTGTATATCCGGGGCGGTAACGCGCCACCCGCAGACCTTTCCCGATTCGTGCTGCCCGCCGCCGCGGGCGGTCTTATCGGCGGACTGCTTTTGCAGCGCATCTCGTCCGCAGCCCTCAAGCGCATTTTCGCCCTTTTGCTGGTCATATCCGGCGTGATCATGATACTTCGCTGAAAGGAGAGGATCTTTATGGCTTGGCTTGACGTTCTCGCATCCTTCTTTATTGCCCTGCTCTCCGGCCTTGGCGTGGGCAGCGGAGGCCTTTTGGTGATCTATCTGACGCTGCTCGGGCAAGTGCCGCAGCTGCAGGCGCAGGGCATCAATTTAGTTTTTTTCTTATTCTCCGCAGGCGCCTCCATGCTCGTGCATCTTTCTCAGCGGCAGCTGCTGGCGCCCTTGTGCATTTTGCTGATCGTTTCGGGCATTCCCGGCACGCTGCTCGGCTCTTCCGTTGCAGCCGTGCTGCCCGCAGCACTCTTGCGGCGGCTGTTCGGGGCTTTTTTGGTCACGGCAGGCCTGCTTGGGCTGACAGGATCTGACAAAAAGCGCATTTCGTTTAGCACTTTTCACAACAGGAGCAACAATAACAGATGAGAATTTTTCATAACCGATAATATTTTTTTGCTCCAACCCCTTTACAAATCAAACGGAATGTGGTATAATTTGTTATGCATGGCGTTCTCACGGTCCTCGGATACACGGCCGATATTCCGGCACTTTCACCCACCGATCCCTGTGGGACACGCGAATTGCAAAAATATTTATTTTGAAAGGTGAAAAACATCATGACCACTCAAGAAAAGCAGGCAATCATCGAGCAGTATGCGATCCACGAGGGTGACACAGGTTCTCCCGAGGTTCAGATCGCCATTCTGACCTATCGCATCAACAATCTGACCGAGCACCTCAAGGGCAACCATCACGACAACCACAGCCGTCGCGGCCTGTCCAAGATGGTCGGCCACAGAAGAAATCTGCTGGGCTACCTCCAGAAGGTTGACATTGAGCGCTACCGTGCGATCATTAAGAAGCTGAACATCAGAAAGTAATTACTGCGGGAGTGGAAAGCGGCGGATTTCTCTGCCGCTTCCGCTCCCAACTGTTTTTTTGCAGAAAAGCATCTCCTCGCACGGATTTAGAACTTAAACGCGTGCTTGTCACCCACTCGGACAAGCCCGGGTTTAAGTGCTAAAACCTGTGCGGGAGCTTAAAATATTTACATGAATAGGAGAAAAGAAGAAATGAATTCACCCGCAATTATCAGTTCTGAAATGAATTTCAAGAACCACAGAGTCTTCCACTATACCCTTGCAGGCAGACCGCTGATCATTGAGACCGGTAAGGTTGCAGGCCTTGCAAACGGCTCTGTTCTGTGCCGCTATGGCGATACCGTTGTTCTTTGCTGCGCAACCGCTTCCGAAAAGCCCCGCGACGGCATTGACTTTTTGCCCCTTTCCGTTGACTTTGACGAAAGAATGTACGCTGCAGGTAAGATCCCCGGCGGTTACCTCAAAAGAGAAGGTAAGCCCTCCGAAAAGGCAGTTCTGACCAGCCGCGTCATCGACCGTCCCATCCGTCCCCTGTTCCCCAAGGATCTGCGTAACGACGTCGCTTTGACGCTGACCGTTATGTCGGTTGACCCCGACTGCGCTCCCGAGGTAACCGCTATGATCGGTGCTTCCACCGCTCTGGCTATCTCGGATATTCCGTGGAACGGCCCCATCGGCGGTGCATGGGTAGGACTTGTTGACGGCGAGTTCGTGCTCAACCCCACCTACGAGCAGCAGAAGAAGAGCGAGATGCAGCTGACCGTTGCTGCCTCCATGAACAAGGTCGTTATGATCGAGGCAGGCGCAAATCAGGTTGCTGACGACGTTGTTTACGACGCTATCATGTACGCTCACAAGGAGATCAAGGAGCTGCTCGGCTTTATCAACGCAATCATCGACGAGGTTGGTAAGCCCAAGTTCGACTATCCCTCTTGCGAGCTTGACCACGATATGTTCGATAAGATCTTCGATTTCTGCGAGAAGGACGTCATGTTCG
>JAZQYT010000074.1:0-19288 GCA_045633665.1 Eubacteriales bacterium
GCAGCGCACGCCCAGGCCGGGGCCGGGGAAGGGCTGACGGTAAACCATCTTGTGGGGCAGGCCAAGAGCTTCACCGACTACTCTGACCTCGTCCTTGAAGAGCAGCTTGATAGGCTCAACCAGCTCGAACTGCAGATCCTCGGGCAGACCGCCTACGTTGTGGTGCGACTTGACTGCCTTTTTGCCCTCTGCTGCCTTAATGCTTTCCAGAATGTCGGGGTAAATCGTACCCTGTGCCAGGAAGGAAATGCCTTCTTGCTTGGAAGCTTCTTCTGCAAACACGTTGATGAACTCTGCGCCGATGATCTTTCTCTTGCGTTCGGGCTCTGCAACGCCTGCCAACAGATTAAGGAAACGGTCTGTTGCGTCCACGTAGACAAGGTTAGCGTCCAGCTCCTTGCCGAAAATTTCAATGACCTGCTCGCTCTCACCCTTGCGCATCAAGCCGTGGTTGACGTGTACGCAGACCAGCTGCTTGCCAATGGCCTTGATCAGAAGAGCGGCAACGACCGAGCTGTCCACACCGCCGGAGAGTGCCAGCAAAACCTTTTTGTCACCCACCTGTGCGCGTACAGCCGCGACCTGCTCGTCAATAAAAGCATTTGCAAGCGCGGGGGTGGTAATGCGTTGCATAGATTCGGGACGAATATTGCTCATAAAAATCCTCCTTGAAAAGGATGCGTGGTTGGCGTATCCTGCATTAAAAATATATAAAAATTCTATCAAAAAATCTGCGAAAAATCAAGAGGTTTTTCGCAGATTTTCATGTCTGTCACACACTTTTTTCAAAGATCACGTTACCGTTAAGGTCGTAAGCCGTGAATGTGCGGTTCTCATAGATCATGTAAGTGGGGGGATTGCCGCCCTTGGGAATGGTAACCGAGCCGGGATTGAAATAGTAAAGTCCGTTTTCCTCGTGTTGCTCCACGATATGCGTGTGACCGTACAGCACCACCGTTCCGGGGGTGAGGTTAGGCAGGTCATGGTGGCCGTGATGCAGGTAAATGCAAAGGTTCCCGTCAAAGATGGTGCGGCTCTCGGTCAAAACGTCAAAATCCAGCACCATACCGTCCACCTCAGCGTCGCAGTTGCCGCGCACGCATATGATCTTGTCACAGAGATCGTTGAGCATGGGTATGACGCGTTTGGGTGCATACCCTGCGGGAAGGTCGTTGCGCGGGCCGTGGTACAGGACGTCACCAAGCAAAACAAGGGTATCGGCACCGCTTTGGGTGAATATTTCGCACAGCTTGTCACAGGAATCTGCACCGCCGTGCAGGTCGGATGCGATCAAAAGTTTCATAGATGTTTTCTCCGTTTCTTGGAATTTACGAATTTCGGGTGGAAATCCTTCAATATTTGCGATTGCAGGGGACAGCGCTCTCGACGTCCCGAACGGGGCATTCGTGAATGCCCCCTACGTGCGGTCACATATACGAACGTGATGCGTAGGGGCGATTCAAGAATCGCCCGAAACAAAAGCGATGCTGCGTGCGCGGGGCATTCCAATGTCCTCAATCCTTAACCAGAACCTTGGTGATCTCGCAGATATATACGCGGTGGAAATCATCGATGGGGTAGTTTTTGAGTAGAGCAGGATCCAGGAAGTTGGCCTTTTTGAGGTCATCCACGTACAGCTTTTTGCAGATCAGCACCATGCGTGCCTCTGCAAGATAGGGCGTGTCACCGTCAAAGACGGGCGTCAGGCCGGTTTCTGCGTATTTGTCGATATCTCTGCCGCTCTTTCGGCCGCAGATTTTCAGCGCGTCGCGCCACTGCTCGTCAAAAAAGGTCAGCGAAAGGGTGTCCGCGCTTTCACAGAACTCGTACGTATAACGCTGCGGACGCACAAAGCAAACGGCAATCGGCTTGTTCCAAAGAATGCCCAAGCAGCCCCAGGAAGCAGTCATGGAGTTGGGTTTGCCGTCCTTGGCGGCGGTGATCAGCATCCAATCCTTGTCGATTGCCTTGAAAACGTTGTCTTGAATCTCATAAGGGGAAATTTCGTGAAACATAGTATACCTCCGAAATGATGGTTTTATTATAGTTTATAGAATGGGGAAGAAGGATCGGTCGCGCTGATGCTGACCTCTCCTGCATATAATATATGCGTCGAGCCGTCGCTTTTGGTGACGATCAATGCCCCCTCGTCGGTCACGTCACGTGCTGTGGCAGGGTAGTTGTCGTTTCCCGTCATGCAGATCACGGGAAGGTCGCGCAGCATAAAGCGTGCGCGGTATCCGTCGTGCCAAAGAGCATTGTCACCGCTTTGCAAGTAGGGAATCAGGTATTCGCAGATGCCAAGCGCCAGTTGCTCAGGATCGATCGCAGAGTGCAGACTGCCGGCTATGCCGCCAAGCGCTTCGGGGAATTCGCTTGTGGTCAGATTGATGCCGATGCCGATGGCTATGGCCGTGCCGTGCGGTGTGCCGAACGATTCGCACAGAATGCCGCAGACCTTTTTGCCGTTCAGATAGAGGTCGTTTACCCATTTGATCTGCGGAAAAAGGCCGCAGCGCTGCTCAATGGCACAGGCACTTGCCCATGCAGCCGCACAGGTCAGCCCCGAAAGCTCGGTGATGGGACAGTCGGGGTAGTAAAGAAGCGTGGCGTAAAGCCCCGTGTCGGCAGGAGAGTAAAAGGCGCGATCCATGCGTCCGCGTCCCGCTGTCTGTTTTGATGCAATGATCAGCGTGTGCTGCTTGCGCTCTATTTGAGAGATGCGACGTGCCTCCAGATTGGTCGAATCGATCACGTCGTACCGAGCTATGTGCAAGTTCTTCATATATACCCCTCCTTTGCTGTTTTATCGTCATAAGTATAGCATATTCAAAGGCGTTCGTCAAGGAATTTTCAACAAGCCTCCCCCACGATTCTCTTGCATGAAAGGACATTGGTGCATGCCGTGTGCTGTGTCGAATGCGTGAGCAGTTTTTGAACTTTACATTCTGTCTATTGACTTTTCTTGCCTGAGGGTGTATGATAATGGGGTAATATTTTATGAAAGAGAGAGTATTCATGAAAAAGTATATGAATATCGCGCTGCTTTGCGGCGTGATGGCAGTGTGTCTGCTGCTTTGCTCCTGCGGTCAGTTTGGCGGTGGACGCGAGCAGATCGACAATGTGCTGGATAAGATCTTCGGCACCGAAACGGGAGCCGGAACCGCAGCCCCCGAGGAAGGCTCGACGACGGGCAACGCGGCAGAAGAAATCGTCCGTTACGACTATTTTACCAATAGCATGAGCAGCTTTGTAACGGTTGATAAGGCGCTTTACGCGTCCTTCACCGCAAACGTGGGCAGCGATTACGTGCTGACCGACAAGGTGTTTGAAGAGCAGGTGCAGAGCATGCTTTACCAGTATGCAACCCCCACAAACGGCACCGAAAAGGTGACAGACCAGCCCATCCGCTATGGTGATAAGGCGTACATCTACTACCGCGGTGAGGTGGACGGCAAGGAATTTGAGGGCGGCTCCAATATGAGTGATAAAACGCCTTACGGCCTTGGTATCGGCTCCGGCTCGTTCATTCCCGGCTTTGAGAGCGGCTTGATCGGCGTTGTGCCTGCAGAAACCGGCAAGGATAATCCCTATCCCGTACACGTGACCTTCCCCGAGAATTACGGGGGTGACCTGTCGGGCAAGGACGCGATCTTCTACGTGGTGGTCGAGTACGTGGTACAGTACGATATCCCCGAGCTGACCGATAAGTTTGTTGAGGAAACGCTCAAATATAAGCCCGAGACCGAGCTGCCCGACGAGGAGGGTGCTTTGGTCAAGGATTATCTTGCCAATTTGCGCAAGGGCATGGAGGAAAATCTGGCCGAGTCGGCAAAGTCCGCGGCATACAGCATGGTGATGGACGAGTTGTCCGGCAAGTTGACCTTCAACGCCTACCCCGAGGGCGAGGTTGAGTACTACTATAACAATTATATTAAGCAATTTGAAAGCTATTATTCATACTATAGCTACCTGTACGGCTACACCTCTCTGGATGAGTTTGCCATTGACTACATGGGCCTTGAAAAGGGCGCAGACTGGAAGGCTGCCCTGACCGAGGACTGCAAGAACATGGTAGAGAGCAGCATTCTGGTGCATGCCATTGCCGAAAACGAGGGCATTGAAGAAATCTCCGACGAGGAATTCAAGGCTGAGCTTGAGTATTTGGTAGAGTACTACGAAGGGCAGTACACCGCAGAGTATATCCGCGAGAATATGGGCGACGACGCGATCAAGGACAACGCCCTGTTTTCCAAGGTGCAGGAATTCATTCTGGAGAGAACGACCATTACCTATGATTAAAATCAGCCGATCGGGCTGCTGCAACGATTCATAGAAGAGGCAAAAGGCAATATCAAACCGTTACGGAATGATATTGCCTTTTTTTGGACCGCCCTTGGTGTCGGTCCTTACATTTGGGGCTGCGGACCGTCGAGGACGCCGGTCCCTACAGTTCGTGATTCACGAAGCTTGCGCCAAGGGAGCTTGCGCAGCATTCAGCATATTCTCAATAAAAATCCCATAGCCCGTGGTGGGATCGCCGATCAGCACGTGGGTGACGGCGCCAACCAGCTTGCCGTTCTGAATGATGGGGGAGCCCGACATACCCTGCACGATGCCGCCTGTCTTTTCGATCAGGGCGGGATCGGTGATCTTGACCGTAAAGCACTTGGAGCCTGTGGCAGTCTTGTCAATGTCCGAGATGCGGATGGAGTATTTGCAGGGCTTGCCTGCATCGGTAGTACACAAAATATATGCCTCCCCCTCGCGCACGTCGGCGGCCCTTGCGATGGGCAGGGGAGCGGAATCGGTGGTCGGGGCTTTGGCAAAGATGCCGAACACACCGCAATCGGTATTTTGCAGTAGCGTGCCTGTTTTGGTTGTGCCGAAATAGCCCTTGAGCTCTCCCGGCTTGCCCGAGATGCCCTTCTGCACACCGCTGATGGTCACGTCGTTGACCACGCCGCGCGTCATGCCCACCAAAGCACCGCTTTCTGCGTCGCAAATGCCGTGTCCAAGGCCACCGAATGCGCCCGTTTTGGGGTCAATAAAGGTGACCGTGCCAATGCCTGCGCCGCTGTCACGCACCCAAAGGCCTGTTTTGTAGCGGATTTCGGAAAGAGAGCGGGCAGGAGTGAGCGTGGTGGTATAGGATTTTCCGCTGCGCGTGTAGGTCAGCGTCAATGGTGTTGCGCCGGCGTCCGCGATCATGCGCCCGAACTGCGCGGCATCCGCAATCTGTCGGCCGCCAAGTGAGGTGATCACGTCGCGCGTGCGCAGTCCTGCTGCATAGGCGGGATTGATGGCACCGCCCTCGGCATCCACGTCGCAAAATCCGACCACCAGCACGCCCTCGGTCGAAAATTTTACCCCGAACGGCATGCCGCCCGGGATCAGCTGCGCATCCTTTGCGGGCGCAGCGGCTGCTCCGATCACGGGCAGCGGCATACCGAGCGTGCCAAGCACCAAGACCAGCGCGATCGCTGCAAGCGCAAAGCTTGCGATTTGTTTGCATTTGATTTTCATGGAAATATTCGTCCTTTGTATTGTGAATGTGGAATGGTTCCGATCTTATCATGCCCCAAGGCGGCACGATCATGCTTTGTAATTATTGTTCTTGTGGTTGACAAATTGAATATTTATGATAAAATTAGTTTGAACGGCAGAAACTATTTTCATGTAAAAACGATCAAATCAAAAGGAGGGACGAACCATGGCAAAAACGGCAAAAAAATCCATTGAGCAGGACGCTGTGGCGCGTGCAGACGCTATGCGCTTTGCCGAGGTATGTCTTTCTTACGTTTCTCGCGGTGTGCATTTAGAGGATGGGATCGGCACGCTTTCCGAAAAGCGCATGCACGCGATCTTGAAAAATTACGTCTGCCCCGACGTCTCTTGCCACGAGATCCGCGTGTTGGACACGTTGCCCGAGCAAAAGCGTGCGGCAGCGACCAACAATAAGAGTACAAGATACGTAGCCGACGTGCTGCGCGGCAGCAACGTCTGGGAGATCCAGACAGGCAGCTTTTATCCCTTGCGCGAAAAAATTGCTTGGTATATGCAGCATGCGCCCTATCATATTACGGTGGTGGTGCCGGTTCCTTATAAAAAGTATCTGAATTGGATTGACACGCAAACGGGAACGGTGCAAAAGCGCTCACAGCGTCCGCATACCACCAAGCCGACTGCCGTGGCAAGCGAGATCTATTGGCTGCGTGAGCATCTGCAAAATCCCAAGCTGAGCATTGAGCTTTTGCTTTTGGAGGTCGAGGAATACAGACTACTGGACGGCTACGGAAAAGATAAGAAGGCGCGCGCATCCAGATATGAAAAGATCCCCACCGCGCTGTGCGGCACGATCACGCTGTCCTCGCCCGAGGACTTTCGCATGTTTTTGCCGGACAGCCTGCCAGAGCGTTTTACCGCTGCGCAGTATGCAAAGGCATCGGGGCAAAGGGGCAGGAATGCCTACTATGCGCTGCATATGCTGACAGGCGCGGGGCTTTTGACCGAGGGAGAGAAGATCGGACGCGCGCAGAGCTGGGTACGGACAAACACAAAGGCGCCTTGACGGTTGCGACAAATATATACCCCCGACAGACGACGAGTTCAGTCTGTCGAGGGTGTTTTTATTAACTGTGAATAATTTCAATATCGCCGTCAACAAATCCAACGCCAACGCCTTGCTTGGATTTTAACAGATCGGCATATTTTCCGCATGATAAATACTGCTTTAATTCATTTACCATATACTCTAAAGCTTCTTCCCACTCACACTCTGCTTTCCAAGAATAAAGATTCTCTCTTGAGCCGAAATCGGTTGCCTCATCGCAGGCCCAATCCTCGTCCTCGGGATCGAATCTTTGTGTTCCTACCAGTTCCATCGCCCAACCGCCGTCGTTTTCTTCATAAAGGTTAAAGCAGAAAGCAACAACGTCCGCAGGAACAGTGGCATCTTTGAGTACGCAGTCGATCCAATTCCCTACTTGTTTCATAATTTTCGCTCCTTTTTATCGTGTCGGTTTGCGTTATTTGCTTTGCGTGTAGTTATACACGATATTTCCCTCGGTCAGCGCCTCGTTGCCAAAGACGATATCGATCTTTTGGAAATCCTGCTCGCTGCCGCAGTAATAGAAGGTAGCGTTTGCGATCTCACCGCCCTCAAAGGCATACGTGTCGATCTGCTCAAGGCTTTTGGGCAGTACAACGCTTTGAATGGCAGCGCACTTGTCAAAGACCTCCTGGCCGATATAGGTCACCGAGCTGCCGATCACAACGTGCGTCAGCGCTTTGCAGGAGGTAAAGGAGTAGGAGCCGATGAATTTCACGTGATCGGGAATGACGATCTCTTTCAGCTTTGCACAGCCGTCAAAGGCATTTTCTCCGATGGATTCCAACCATTTCGGCAACGCAATGCTCTCAAGCATTTTGCAATTTGCAAAAGTGGTGGCACCGATTTTTGTGATACCGTCGCCGAGTCGGATTTCTGAGAGCTTGTAGCAATCCGCAAAAGCCGAAAAGCCCAATTCAACGACATGGTCGGGCAAATAGATGCTTGTGATTTGCGGACACTTGGCAAAGGCGCAATCTCCGATGCTGACCACACCGTCGGGAATGACGATGCCGGGGAGCTTGCTGCAGCCGCAAAAAGCAGAGCCATCTATGACACTGAGCGTTGAGGGGAGGTTGACCTCGCTCAGATTCGTGCAATCGCGAAAGGCTGCTGCGCCGACGGTTTTGATCCCTTCGTGAAGCGTGACGGAGGTCAGGGACGTGCAGCCTTCAAAGGTGCGTGCGGGAATTTCGGTCCAATGCGTGGGAATCTCCAAATAAGTCAGACGCTTGCAGCCGTAAAACACGCTCTCGCCCATGGTGTCAAGTCCCGTAGGAAGGATGACGGTTTCAACGTTTGTGTTGGCGAATGCGGTGTCGCCCAGCGAGACCAAGCCCTGCGGCAGGGTAAGCTCTGCAATTTGGGTGGAGCAGAATGCAGCGCTGCCGATCTCGGTAACCGAGGCAGGGATCTGCACGTCACGCAGCGCAATGCATTTATAAAAGGCGGATTCGCCTATGCGCAGAAGCGTTTGGGGAAGCTCAATATCGGAAAGGCTTGTGCAATCCGAAAAGGCAAACGAGGGGATCTCGGTGATGTGCGAGGGGAGCCTGACCTCGTTGATATAGCTGCACCCGTCAAAGGCATACGTTCCGATGCTTGTAACGCTTTCGGGCAGAAGTACGGTTCTGAGCATTTTGCAGCCCTCAAATGCGCCAAATCCGATCTCGGTCAAGCCATCGTGAAAGGCAAAGGCTGTAAGCAGTGTGCAATCCTGAAAGGCGTAGGAGTCGATGCGCATAAGCCCTTGGGGGAAGGTGGCCTGCTTCAGACTTTTGCAGCCCTTGAATGCGCTTGTATCGATCGAATAGCTGCCTGTCACGGCATCTGCCGAAAAGCTGTCCAGTTTTCTGCAATCGGTAAAGCATTGCTCGGGAACATTGCCGTCCAGGGTGCCGATGCTGACGCTTGCCAGCTTTGTGCAGTCAAAAAACGTCTGGATGCCGAGTGACACGGTGCCGTCTATGCGCACCTCGGTGATCTGTGAATGGGCGAATGCACCGTTGCCGATCGAGAGGCGGTCGCAGGAAAAGATGAATTTTTCAATTTTCGTGCCGGCAAACGCTCTGTCGTCAATCTCGCAAACCGTATCGGGCAGGGTGACCGACGTGATGCTTTGGTATTCGAAAGCGGAGTTTGCGATGGCAGTTACGCGTTCTCCTTGGGGGGAGATGGGCGGAATGCAGATCGCTTGGTCGGTGCAAGTGCCTATGCCGGTTACGCTGCAGGTGCCGTCCTCATGGGATTGATACGCAAGCCCTGTGCTGTGCACAAGCGGCTCTTGTGTGTCGGTGGCTTGCGTATCCGTGCCGGAGAGCGAGCCGTTTATTTCTGACAGAAGACCATTTGCGTTCTGAAGGTATTGGCAGCCGCAAAGCAGGCAGGTGCCGAAAAGTATGGTGAGAATGATAAGCTTTTTCATGATATTCCTCCGGATTGATATGCTTATTATAGCACCGCAGGGCCGCAACGTAAAGCATTTTTTGCGTTTTGCTCATGCGCGCCTCCTTTATGGGTTTCATTTTATATAACAATTCAAATCCATTTTTATTCGCACCATTATAATATTTTTTCGGGATTTTTTCAATAGAAGATTACAAAATATACCCGTAGGGGCGATCAGTGATCGCCCGTCCGTAATCGCATCAATATAGAGGCGACCTTTGGTCGTCCCATGTGTTAATATGAAACGAGCAATGCACGCCCCTACGTTTACCATGACCGCCTGAATGCTAAATTCCGAATTCTGAATTCTGAATTCGAATTTTTGCAAAAAATTCGTCAAATTTCGAATTCAATGAATTTCTTTCGCACAGTTGACAAACCGTAAAAAACTTGCTATAATTATAAGATGAAGTTTGAGGAAAGATTTCAGGAAAGGAGAGGTGATGATGCATACAAAGCCTTTGACGCCGTGCGTGCCTACGCGCTTTTACGGCTGGAGTCCGAACGGACGCTATTCGCTGTCCGCATCGCTGCAGAATTTGCATGATTGCGGCTTTACCGCGGCTGACGTGTCGCTGGAAAATATCGCGCTTTTGGATGACGCGTGGCAAAGCGTGCTGTATGCCGCCGCATCGCGTGCCGCAAGCCTTGGCATGTCGTTGCCCGTGTGTCACCTGCCTTTCTATATGCCAAGCCCCGACGACAAGGTCGCCATGCAGCGCTTTGCGCAGGAGCAGGCGCGCGGCATCGAGGCGGCAGCCCTGATGGGTGTGCCGATCGCGGTCATTCATCCCATCGCGCGCCATTCGGGACGCACCTCAAAGCAGGAATGGTTTGCTGAAAATCTTGCCTATCTTGCACCGCTTTGCCAAAAGGCCGCCAAGCACGGTGTAGTGCTTGCGGTGGAAAATATGGCAAGCGTTAAGGAAAGCATGCACGATCACCTGTATGGCTGTCGCGCCGTGGAGATCAAGGCCATTGCCAACAAGCTGGGCATTTCCACCTGCTGGGACACGGGACACGCGCATACAGCGGGGCTTGTGCAATCCCATGAGATCGGGGCGTTAGGCGCATCCCTTGCCCTTGTGCATCTGCATGACAACCGCGGAGAGGATTCCCACCTTGTTCCCATGACGGGCGAGATCGATTGGGCTGACGTTGTGCGTGGCCTTTGCAGCGTGGGATATGACGGTGTGCTTGATTTTGAAACCAAGACCTCGCACCTGCCCATGTACGATAAAATGCGCGAGCAGCTGGCGGCAGACACGCTGGGCGCGGCGCGCACCCTTTCACGCATGATTCAAACTATGAAATAAGGATGGTATACAACTATGATTTTATATAATTCACTTTCCCATAAAAGAGAAGAGTTTGTTCCCCACGAGCCGGGTAAGGTCAGCATTTATACCTGCGGCCCGACGGTTTATCACTATGCGCATATCGGAAATTTGCGCACCTATATCATGGAGGACGTGCTGGAGAAGTATCTGCGCTATGCAGGCTATGACGTCACGCGCGTCATGAACATCACCGACGTAGGACATTTGACAAGTGACGCGGACGAGGGCGAGGATAAGATGCTCAAGGGCGCAAAGCGCGAGCATAAAACGGTCATGGAGATCGCACAATACTATACGGATGCGTTTTTTGCCGATTGCGAAAAACTGCGCATCAAGAAGCCCGATATCGTACAGCCCGCAACCGGCTGCATTCAGGAATTCATTGATCTTGTACAGGGACTTTTGGATAAGGACTATGCTTACGAGGCGGGCGGTAACATCTATTTTGATACCTCCAAGCTGGAGAAATACTATGTTTTCAACGATTTTTCCGAGGATGATCTGGCAGAGGGCGTGCGCGAGGGCGTAGAAAAGGACGAGAATAAGAGAAACAAGGCCGACTTCGTGCTTTGGTTCACCAAGTCCAAGTTTGACGATCAGGAGCTGAAATGGCAGTCTCCCTGGGGCGTGGGCTATCCCGGCTGGCATATTGAATGCTCGGGCATTTCCATGAAATATCTTGGAGAGTATCTGGATATCCACTGCGGTGGCATTGACAATGCGTTCCCCCACCATACAAATGAGATCGCGCAGAGCGAGGCGTACATCGGTCACAAGTGGTGCAATTACTGGTTCCACGTGCTGCACCTGAATACGGATAGCGGTAAGATGAGCAAGTCTTCGGGCGAATTTTTGACCGTTTCGCTGCTGGAGAGCAAGGGATACGATCCGCTTGCATACAGACTGTTCTGCCTGCAGTCCCACTACCGCAAGTCGCTGGTGTTCTCCTGGGAGAATCTGGATAACGCGGTTGTTGCTTACGAAAAGCTGATCGCACGCGTCATGCAGCTCTCTACCGAGGGCGAGGTGGATGCAGAGGCGTTCGCACAGGGTAAGGCTAACTTCGTCAAGGCGTTGGATAACGACCTGAATACCTCGCTGGCCATCACCGCAGTCTACGACGTGCTCAAGGCAAAGTATAATGATGCCACCAAGCGCGCATTGCTCAACGATTTTGATGCAGTGCTGTCCTTGGAGCTGGTACAGACGGCCGATAAGCGTCGCGCAGAGAAGGAAGAAGCAGAAAGAGCGGAGCGCGAGCAGGCCATGAAGGATCCCTTTGTTGCCGAGATCCTCTCGCTGATCGATCAGAGAGCCGCAGCCAAGAAGGCAAAGGACTTTGCCGAGGCTGACCGCATCCGCCAGTACCTTTTGGATAAGGGCGTGACCTTGATCGACTCGCGCGAGGGAACTACCTATCAAATCAACAAATAAGAGAGAAAAATAGAGTAAATATGGAAAATAACGCAAAAAAGACCACCAAGGAAGCGGTTATGTACCTGGTGTTCGGCGTGCTGACCACGCTTGTCAGCTGGGTGGTGCGCTTTGGCATTCTTTGGCCGGGCAAAGCGATTTTTGCCATTGAGGATGAGCTGAGTTTGCAATATACCGTGCTGTTCACGGTTGCCAGCGTCGTTTCCTGGATCTGCGCGGTGCTGTTTGCCTTTTTCACCAACCGTGCGTACGTGTTCAAGGACGCGGACAAAAAGGCAAATATCTGGGTGCAGATGGCCGAGTTTTTCGGCGGCAGACTTGCCACTTTCGTGCTGTTTGAGTGGCTGCTCAATTTGGGCGTGGTCTTGCTGCTGGGCGCAATTTTGCCCGAGCAGATGGAAATTCTGACTGTGAATATTTCCGAATATCGCAGCGCAGGCATTGAGGTCGTTGCCATGGGTGTGGCTTCGGTGGCCAACATTGTTGCCAATTACATCATTGGCAAATTTTTGGTGTTCAGAAAAGCAAAGGATCAGGGCTCTGCGGAAAATTGATCGCACGAGCCCTCGGGCCCCGTCCCTCGCACGGCTTGACATCCGTGTTCATACAACAAAGAAAAATAGCTGAAACAAAATTTGAGCGAAGAAGGAAATGATTGTATGAAAAAGAACAAAGGCTTCTCCCTTGTGGAATTGATTGTCGTAATAGCGATCATGGCGATCCTCGCAGCCGTTGCGATCCCAACCTTCTCCACGTTTATCCGCAAAGCCCAAGAGGCGTCGGATCTTGCGTACATGAGGGGAGTGGAAAAGATTCTTGTATTGACATATGCAGAACGTCCTGATTTAGTGATGGAGTCGATCAAAGTATATGTCGATCCGGAAACAAATAAGATCGTAGAGATTCATTATCAATTCAGGGATGTAAATAATCTATTGAATAATGTGCCTGGAAGGGTATTGCGGACACCCCAATCCATTGATGAAATTGATAGCGACAACGGTGAAGATGCAGGAAAAGAATATAAAGACAATATTATTCTTTCATCCATTGACTGGGATTATCAATTCAAAGCACTGGATCTAAATGAGGACAATCAAAAATGGGCAGATAAAAACTGGACATTCAAAGTCTATGATGCATCCGATAAAGATTTGGCTGGCGACGAAAATGCGAATCTTGGTGACAACAGTGGCGGTGAAACATTCGATGAAAATGATTTCATCATTTATGAAGAAGAAACCGGTGAGGTTACTGTCGATAGTGAAGAAGTTACCAGTGCATCCGCCAATGAATTTGACGGTGATGACTGGGCAGGCCCGTAAATGAGCAACCGATCCGTTCGGTTTTCGTTTTTAAGCGTTGCGCAAAAATATAGCCTCAATCAAGGAGGAAAAATATGAAAAAATACAGATGGCTCATGATCGCGTTGGCGCTGGCTTGCGTTATGACGCTTGCAGCCTGCGGTACGTATGGCACAGATGCGGGACAGGATGAGCAAAGCACGCAGGGGACGCAGGCAGAGCAAAGCTCCGAGGCGACGGGATGGGGAAATGCGCCCGATTTTACCGTACTGGATGCACAGGGCAAGCCCGTTCAGCTGTCGGACTTTTACGGCAAGCCCGTTGTACTGAATTTTTGGGCAACGTGGTGCGGCTATTGCAAGATGGAAATGCCCGATTTTGAAAAGGCGTATCAGGCAAACCCCGATGTGGTGTTCCTGATGGTTAATGCGACCGATGGTGTATATGAAACCGTGGATACGGCCAAGGCGTACGTTGCGTCCGAGGGATATACCTTCAACGTGTATTTTGACGTGCAGAGTCAGGCGGTCAACGCCTACGGCCTGACGGGCTATCCCACCACCGTGTTTATCAACGCGCAGGGTGACGTGGTGGCCAAGAGAGTGGGCATGATCAACTATGACGTCCTTTCGGATGGGATCGACATGATCACACAATAAATAAAAAGCAGGAATTTGCTCAAGATTGAACGAATTTCTGCTTTTTTGTGGTTTCGCAGTTTTGTGCGATATGATTATTACTTCACGGGTACGGGGAAGGTGACCTCGGGTTCGGGTTGCCCGAAGATCGGTCTGCCTGTCTGATCAAAGGTGATGGGAGCGATCCATACGGAGCGTCCATACCAACCCGAGCCGCTGGTTTGGTTGGCGTGGTAGATCATCCACATGCTACCGTCGTGCGCTCTTGCAAAGGATGCGTGTCCCGGGCCGTAGGCAAGGCCGTCCTTCTTTTGGAACACGGGCTCGCGTTCCTTTCTCCAGCAAGAGGGATCAAGCGGATCGTCGCCACGCAAGGTCAGCATGCCAAGGCAATAGTAATCGCTCCAGCTTCCGCTGGCGGAGTATACGATAAAGACGTCGTCCCCGTTGATCAGCGCGGTGGGGCCTTCGTTGACGTCAGGCCACTCATAGGTTTCCCAGGAAAGGGTGGGAGAGGAGATGCAAACGCGCTCGCTGTCAATGGTGCAGGGATCGCTCATGTGCGCGATATAAATGTGCTGCGCACCGTCCTCGTCGCCTTCCCAGCCGGACCAGATATAATAAAGCTCGTCACCGATAGGCAAAACAGAGCCGTCGATCGCCCATTTGTTGCTGGGATCGGTGATCTGTCCCATCATCACAAAGGGATCCTTGGGATCTTGCGAGGTACCCTTGAGCACGTACATGCGGTGCGTGCTGTTATAGCCGTTATCGGCTGCGACGTAAATGTACCATTCTCCGTTGATGTAATGCAGCTCGGGCGCCCAGTATTCATAGGAGTAAGGCGTGCCTGCAGGGGCTGTATAGACAACGGCCGCGCCGCGCTTGGTCACCTTATGGATCGAGGAGATCTTATTGACCGCAACACCGTTCGCGCTGGCAAAGCAGTAGTAGTAATCATTGCCGTGTGCAACCACCCAAGGGTCGTCGCCTGCGTTGTATACGGGGTTCTGAACGGTTTGATACTCGACCTCTACCGGTTCAAGCGTTTCTTCTTCGGTCGTAATTTCTTGCGTGGTTTCTTGTGTGGTTTCTTGTGGAGCGGTTTGCGAGGACTGCTCGGTGGGGGCTTGCGTGCTTTGCTCGGGCGCCTGCTCCGGCAGGGCGGTGGAGGGGGTGTTGCAGGCGGTCAGGCTCAGCACAAGGTAAAGCAGTGCCAGCGTATGGAAAATAGATCTGTGATGCATGTGTGTCTCCTTGCGATGGGGGAATGGATCTGAACGTATATTATTATAACACCGAAAAGTAGATTTGGCAAGACTTTTTTGATGTCGGGTTGACTTGTCGGCAGATTTGTTGTATTATTAAAGATAGATATTTATTCCAAAGGAGATTTTTATGAATCTGTATGAGGATGGGAGAGCTTGTGCGTGCGGCAAGGTACACACCTGCGCGCTGGAGCGCGTGATTGTGGGAAAGGGTGTGCTTGCACAGCTACCCCGCGAGATCGTGCGCCTGTGTCCGTCAAGGACCTTTGTGCTGTGTGACGTTAACACCTATGAAGCGGCAGGCAAGCGCGTCGAGGCTTTGCTGGAGCAGTCGGGAATTGCCTATGCGCTGTTCGTATTTCCCGATGCGCATCTTGAGCCTGACGAACACGCAGTCAGGACCGCACGGCAGCATCTTGCGCCTTCGTGCCATGATCTTGTGCTGGCAGTAGGCTCGGGCGTGATCGGAGATATTGCCAAGCTGTTGGCTGCCGAGAGTGGAGCGGAATATATGATCGTGGCAACCGCACCGTCCATGGACGGATATGCCTCCGCTACCTCCTCCATGACCGTGAACGGTCTGAAGGTGTCATTGCCCTCCAAATGTGCGCATACCGTGATCGGTGATACCGATATTCTCAAAAATGCCCCCATGGAAATGCTGATCTCGGGGCTTGGCGATATGCTTGCCAAATACATCAGCATTGCCGAGTGGCGCATTAGCGCGGTGGTGACGGGAGAGTATTATTGTGAGGCGATCGCTGCACAAGTCAGGGATGCGCTGGGTGAGTGCGTAAAGCAGGCCGAGGGCTTGCTGCGACGAGAGGATGCTGCCGTGGAGGCTGTTTTCCGCGGTCTTGTATTCACGGGAGCGGCCATGGCTTATGCGGGGGCTTCGCGTCCCGCTTCGGGCATTGAGCATTATTTCTCGCATATCTGGGATATGCGAGGCGTGGCGTTTGGCACGCCCGTATCCACGCATGGCATTCAATGTGCGGTAGGTACGCTGCTGGCAGCCGGGTTGTACGAGCAGATGTTGACCGTCAAGCCGGATGTGGACAGAGGCAGGGCATACGTGCAGAGCTTTGATAAGCAAGCGTGGTTTGCGCAACTGCGCACGCTGATCGGCAAGGGGGCTGAGGATATGATCGCGCTTGAGCAAAAGGAGCAAAAATACGATTGCGGCAAGCATGCTTGGCGCGTAGAGAGAATCGTTGCCCATTGGGAGCAGATCACGGACATCATCAGAGCCGAGATCCCGACCTCTGCCGAGCTGTATGCGCTCTTGGAGCGCATCGGTTGTCCCGTAAGCCCCGAATCATGGGGCGGCAGCACACGGGAGCTGGCCGTCATTTTCAAGGCAACCAAGGACATTCGTGACAAATATATACTTTCCCGTCTTGCCTTTGATCTGGGCGTGATCGACGAGATGGCAGCGACGCTGCAAGAAAGGAGTAAGACATGAAGCTTGCAACTACAACGGGAGATTTTAACGGATATACAGGCTCGCAGATCAAATCGCTGCAGCATATCAGAGAGGCGGGCTTTCGCTATGGCGATTATTCGTTTGGATACGATTTCAGCACGCGCACGGGTGTGTACGCTACGGATTATCAAGCATATTTTGAAAAAGTCAGCAAGGCCTGCGACCAAATGGGAATAACGCTGGTGCAGGCGCACTCGCCTATGGGGATGCCTCTGGTAGATCCCGACGGACAATTTTTAGCCGACACCATTCGCTGTGTAGAGGCGTGCGGTGCGTGGGGGATTCCCAATCTCGTGGTGCATTCGGGATACGTGCGCGGACTTTCGCTTGAGCAGACTTTTTTTGAAAACAAGAAATTTTATGATCCGATTCTGCATGCGGCCGAAAAATACGGCGTCAATATCCTGGTGGAAAATTTCAACAAAATGCAGTTTGAGGATATTTACTGGATCGATAATGCCACCGATCTTGCAGCCTTGATCGATTATATTGACCATCCGTTATTTCATGCCGTGTGGGATGCGGGGCATGCCAATCTGCAGTCCATGCCGCAGCACGAGGAACTGGCTTTGCTTGGCAGTCACGTCCGTGCGTTGCATATCCAGGATAACATGGGCGATTGGGATGCACATCTGCAGCCCTTTGTGGGTACCATGAATATGGATTCGCTGATGTGCGGTCTGCAAGACATAGGCTATCGCGGATATTTTACCTTTGAGGTGGGCGGTATTTATACGCCCGCAAGCCGCCGCAGGCCTTACTCGGCGGATACCCGCCTGGCAAATCCTCCTTTGGCACTCAAATGTGCTGCCGAGCGGTATCTGTATGAGCTTGGCAAGTGTGTGCTGGAAGCTTACGGTTGTTTTGAAGAGTAAGGAGTAGTTATGCAGCTTTGTATGTTTGCGTTTTTTAATGATCTTGTGCGGCGTGAGGGCGCGGCGGAGGCCGTGCGCTTTGCGCGCGAGTGCGGCTTTGCCGAGATCGAGATGCTGCACGCGTTGCGTCCGGGTGCGCGCCCCGTATTCAAAACTTGGGCCGAGGTAGAGGAGCTGCGACGCGAGCTGGATGCTGCCGGCATGCGCTGTGCTTGCTATTCGGTCAGCGTCAACGTGCTGGCAACTCATTTGGGAGAGTGCGGCGACCGCTCTGCGGTGGATGAACTCAAGCGTTGCGCGGATATTGCCAAAGCACTTGGCTCTCCCTTCCTGCATCACACCCTGACCATCGGCTACGTACCCGAGTGCGCGGAGCGCGATTCGTTGGATGCCATTCTGCCCGAGCTTGTCGAGCGTGCTGCCGCGGTGGCAGAGTATGCCAACAGCATAGGCTTGACCGTGCTGTATGAGCCGCAGGGATATTATGTCAACGGCCTTGAGGGCTTTGGTAAATTTTATGAATGTATCAAGCAAAAGGGCTTGCGGATCGGTGTTTGCGGTGACATGGGCAACAGCCTGTACGTCAACTGCCCGCCCGATGTGTTCTTTGCGCGTTATGCGGAGGAGATCCGCCACGTGCATCTCAAAGATTTTCATATTGAGGATTCGGTGCTTAACCGTGGGAATGCCAAAGCGAGCCGATCTTGGGACAAGATCCGCGATGGCAGATATATCACCGAAGCGCGTCTTGGAGAGGGCATGGTGGATATGGATGCCTGCATGGCGCATCTGCGCCGCGTAGGATATCGGGGGGTATATGCAACCGAAACCTTTTATTGGAACAATCTGACTGTATCGTTGCGCGAGAATTTGATGCGCGACTGCGCGTTCGTGCTTGATCGATACCCGGAGAATGAAAGGAGAAGGATATGGAATTAGGCGTTATTATTCGATTGAACGATAGCATTGAGCAAAAGCTTGCACAGCTGGCCGAGCTTGGCTTTCATGCCTGCCAGCTTTGCTGCTGGAATCCCGAGGCGTATACCGAACAGAATGCGCAGCGCGTGCTGGCGGCACTGGATCAATATGATATCCGAATCTCTACTTTGTGGTGCGGCTGGAGCGGACCTGCCGTATGGAATTTTTATGAAGGGCCGCTGACCTTGGGGCTGGTTCCGGAGCAGTACAGAGCGCAAAGAGAGCGGGATCTGATCGCGGGCTCGGATTTCGGTGGGCGGCTGGGTGTTTCGCAGATCGCCACGCACGTAGGCTTTATTCCCGAGGATCCCAATTCTCCCACCTATGCCGAGCTTGTGGAGGTTTTACGCCGTATAGCCCTGCATTGTAAGCAAAACGGACAGTATTTCCTGTTTGAAACGGGGCAGGAAACGCCTACCACGCTGCTGCGCACCATACAGGATATCGGGACGGACAATTTGGGTATCAACCTTGATCCTGCAAATCTGATCCTGTACGGAAAGGCCAATCCCGTGGATGCGCTGGACACTATAGGCGCATACGTGCGTGACGTGCATGCCAAGGATGGATGCTATCCCACCGACGGCAAAACGCTTGGCAAGGAAACGCCGCTTGGAGAGGGCAGAGTGAATTTCCCTGCGCTGATCGGCAAGCTCAGATCTCTGGGCTACGACGGCCCCATCACCATCGAGCGGGAGATCAGCGGTTCGCAGCAAATCACGGATATTCTGAAGGCCAAAGGAATTCTGGAGGCTTGTATCTGATCAAATAAATATCCCCCCGTAAAACGGGTGGTATTTCAGTTTCGGGCATAGCCCTAATACTACTGGCTGCGCACAAGTGCGCTTTTTATTGGCCTGCCAGCCATGCAATTGTTACTTACTACCCGTAAACGGGTTCTCTTTGA
>JAZQYT010000075.1:0-10725 GCA_045633665.1 Eubacteriales bacterium
GTGATTTTTGTTTGCGCACGTAGGGGAGCATATCATGCTCCCGCACGCGATGATGGCGGATCAGCGTTCGGGTGACTTGATCATGAACCGTTTACGTGCGGGAGGATGATATCCTCCTAAAAAAGATGAGTTCACGCAAGCCCAAAGTGCTCCTTGATCATGCTTGCCACCTCGGCGGGGGAGAGATGCGTGTTATCTATCTTAATGTAGCTCTCAAAGGGCAAAATCTCCCCCTCGCGCGAATTAAGTCTGTGCGTCGCTTGCGTGTGGCGCATCTCGCGCTCACTCCAAGCAAGGTCGCGCTTGGACTCTTTGTGCGCGAGTCTGTTTTCGCTCTTGTTGCGTTCGATGCGCTCCTCAAAATCCGCGCAAAGCTCGACCACGTGGCACGCAGCCCCGTTGTCGGCAAAAAGCTGCATGATCTCTTGCAGGTAGGCAAATTCTTGAGGATCGTCAAAATCCATCATGTAGGTAAAGATCAGCCCGGGAAGATCACTCGTGGCAAACTGCTCAAACACAGTCTTACGAATGGTTTCGTTGAGTGCGCGATACCCGGGCGTGCCGAAATCGAACAGCTTCAGAGCCAGCTCGATCGACATATGGTTATGAAATAGGCGCAAGCCTGTGATCTTGGCAAGCTCCTGCCCGACTGTCATTTTGCCCACCGCATGCGGGCCTGTGATGATGACTAAGGTTTTGCTCATAAATTCATCTCCTTTTTGTTAAGTGCCAATGTCAGTTCCTGGCTAACAGGTCTGCGCTCACCCGTGTCGCAAAAGCCGACCTTTTGATAGCAACGTTTGTTTTTCTCCATGTCGATGGGGAAATCCACGAAAAAACGCTGCGCGTCAGGGAATTCGCGCTCGCAAAGTAAGATGGCTGCGGCAGCGATGCCTTTGTTTTGATACGTCGGATCGATCCAGATGCGGCAGAGGTAGTATTCGCCCTCGCCTAAGAATTTCTCCGACGTGTATTTGCCATGCAGGCGGTAAAAGATCCCGCCCACCATTTCTTCGTCACACAGAATGGTAAATACGCGGTAGTCGGAGGTCATACGCGAAAGCAGCTCGTCCGCACCGCGCAACGCGGGGCTACCCTCGTCACGGTATTTTTCGTATAGCGGCATAAAAGCTGCTTGTTGTATTCTTACAAGAGCCTCTGCCTCGCATGGCTCTGTGTTTTTGATCGTGATGTTCATGTCAGTTTTTCCTCAATACGTCCAAAATGTGGTTGGTTGCACCCACCATGTCACCTCTCTCGCAAATACAGAGGTGGTATTTCATGTAAAGCGCAAAGGTTTCAGCGTCCATAGCGTCCACCGCATCGCTGATATCGCGCGTGAGCATATCCGCGCCCACGTAATGCAGCCTGCGCACGGGCAGAGGTTTGATCAGCGCGTCAATATCTTCTTTGCGGTACAGGGAGAATATCTCCGCGGGTGTGGAGCGCAGCGTAAAGGTATCGAAATCGATCAGCGGCTTGTGCTGCGGACTGTGAATGCCGCCACGCGCAAAGCAGAATTGGTAGACCGTCATGTCGCTGTTACAGTATGCGGCAAAAATCGTGCCGCCCGGCCTTGTCACGCGCACCGCCTCACAAAGGGCGGCCTGCTTATCCTCGTCGGTATACAGGTGGTACATAGGCCCCAGCAGGAGCGTGACGTCATAGGTATCGGAGGGTAAGGACGACAGATCGACCGCATCACCCTGCGAGATCGAGATGCACTCGCCCTCTTTCGTATTGCGCATAAAGGCCTCTATGTTGCACTCCATCAGTTCCACGGCAACCACATGATAACCCTTTTGCGCAAAATAATGCGAATAACGCCCCGTGCCTGCGCCGATCTCCAGGATGGTCATGCCCGGCTTTAAGTATTTTTCAATATAATGCACGGTAGTCAAGAACTCTACCGAGCCGTGCTGCGAGCCAAGACGTGCATGCTCGTCGTAGCCCTCGTAGTAGTTTTTCAATGCTTCAATTCTTTCCATAGCTCCCCTCCAAAAATAAAACGGTGCAAATCGCTTTTTGCGACTTGCACCGTCAAATCCAAATATCAACAGCCCTGCTTCGCTGCTATCTTAAAAATGGGTATGACAATACAAGCCCGACGTATCCCAATTCATGGGGTACATGCCGCGCACGTTTTCGGTATTCAGATTCATAGTGAATACGGACATTGTCATAGCTCCTTTTTGTAATTTGGTTCAGTATAACATGCTTTTTTCTTTTTGTCAAGATACCAAGCGTTGATTTTGGAACGGAATTTTGGGCATTTTTTAGCTTTTTTTGCTCAGATCACGCCTTTTTGCAGCATGATGTTGGCGTAAAGTGCCTTTTCGCCCGTGGCGATGATGGCATAAGCCTTTTTCGATTCCTCGTAAAACGTCTGTCTTTCGATCTCGCCAAAGGTATCTGCACCGCGCTCGTCGTACTTGGCAACAATAGCCTTGTATTGGTCCCAGATGGGCGTTTTGACAGGATCGCCCGGTATGACCTGCATCAGCGATACGGGATGCTGCACGTAGGAATCCAGCGGGTAGAGCGTCAGAATTGCATCCAGCAATTCGGCAGCGCCATGGCCGTCCGCACGCAGCACGATGGCATTCTTGCCCATGCTTGCTGCGGGGAAATTGGCGTCGGCGATCACAAGGCGGTCGCCATGTCCCATTTCGCACAGCACCTTGAGCATTTCGGGGGAGAGGATGGGGGGAATATTCTTTAACATAATGTGAGTTCCTTTCGGTATCAAAACGTCAGCTGCAGCGTCTTGCTTTGCTCTGCGTTCAGCGTCAGTCTGCATTTTTCACTGCCACCCAGCAGAATGCTTGCGTCCACGGGGCGCTTTGCGCGGACACAAAGCGTGACCGTCCCGCTCTCGTCCCACGCAATATCAGCCGTTCCCTCGGGGAAGGTCAGATTGCTAACGCTTCCGTGCGACAGGCGCGCGGGTAGCGCGGGCAGGATAGAAAGCGCGTCCTTTTGTGCGCAGAAGAGCATTTCCTGCAGTGCGTTGACAATGCCAAAGGCAGCGTCCAGCTGCACGAACGCCTCGCCCTCCCATTCCAGCGTGACACCCATGCGGCGCCAGTCGTTGTGGGTGGTCATGAGCGAATCCATGATCACGCTCTTGGCCATTACGTCAAGGCATTCCATGCTGCGCTCGCCCTCACCCATGCGTGCGTAAATACTTGCCATGTGAGCAAGCGACCAGCCCGATTGTGCGCCCAGCTCGCGCAAGCTGACGGCTGTTTTGAAGGCCTCGAACAGCGCGGGCTGCGCGTGCGCGGTGACCTCGTTGCCGGGGAACACGGGATAGATGTGCGAGAGATGGCGGTGGTGGTAATTGTCCTTGATGTCGGGGTGCATCCATTCCTTGATTGCGCCGTCCTCGTTGCGCATATAAGGCGGGATCTTGGCAAGCAGCGCGTAAAATTGGTCTGCCTGCTCGGTGTAAAGCCCCGTGATCTTGATGCCGTGGAGCAAATTGGTCAAAAGCTCCTTGAGAATGGCAAAATCCATGGTTGCGTTTTTGGCAACGATGCCGGGGTTGCCTTCCGGCACGTTTTCGGGAGAAACGGTGGGCGAGAGCGAAATGAAATCTCCTTCGTCGGTTGCATAGTCGAGATAGAACAGCGCGGCTTCGTACATGAAGGGCAGAATCTCCTCGCGCAAAAGCTTGTCGTCGCGCGTGTAGAGGTAGTATTCCCAGAAATGGCGGCAAAGCCAGCCTGCACAGCCCGTCCAGTTGAGGATGATCGAAACGGGAACGCAAGGCCCCGAGGAGCCGGGCGTGGTGTAGGCCGAGATCCATATGCCGCGCGTGCCGAACATGTTTTTGGCGCATTCGCGCAGCGTTTCCAGCTTGGCGGTGTAGTAACGCAGCAGCGGCGGAATGGCATAGGAAAGGCCGCCCGCCATAGCGTGCCAGTAGGTGATCTCCACGTTCTCGTTGGCCACGTATTGGCTCCAGGCAAGGTGATGCTCGGCAGGCCAGATGCCGTACAGGGGAACGGGATTGCCGTTTTCATGCGCAGCGGAAATAAACAGGTATCTGCCAAAGTGCCACATCCGCTCCAGCAGGGCGGGGGACATCTGGTCATCGTATGCATCGGCAAGCATTTGCTCGTTGGTAGCGTCAAATGCTTGGTCGTCTGCCAGATGCATTTGCACGCTGTCGTAAAGCGGCTTGTGCTTGGATATGTGCGCTGCAAGCAGCTCGTCGTAGGAAAGGCCCAGCACGGCGTCCAAGGAGGTGGACGAGCCGTGTGACGCTGCGCGGATCAGGATCATATAATCGGATCCCGTCACATGCAGGGCGTTCCCCTGTACGGCCGAGGTATAGTCGCCCACAAATTGCACGCACACAGCGGTGTAGCCGTTCTTTGATGCGCGCCACAGCCCGCTTTCGGTGGTTTTGCTTTGGGTGATCGGATTGTAAAGAGAAAAGTCGTAGGTGGTGGTAAAGGGACGGTCGGCCTGCATGCGCATGACTGTCACGTCCGCGTCACGCGAGGTAAAGGCTGTGCGGCGAAAGTGGCAGCCATCTATGCAAAATTCCACAAAGGCCTCGCCCGTTTGCATGTTCACACCGCGCCGGTAGCCCTTGAAGAGCTTGCTTGGTGCAAAGGTCATATGCAGCCAACCAAGCGGATGCGGACATTCAATGGGAACGCCATATCCCTTTTGCTGCAGGGCTATGGCCATATTTTCCCCGTTGGCAAAGGCATAATCGCCTCTGCTCAACGCCTCTCGCATCCTGTAAAGCGTGTCTTTCACGTCCGGGATGGGGCGCTCCGCAGCGCCCTCCCAAAGGTCGTGACGGGTGAACGTGATCTGCTCGTTTCCCACAGCACCCGGGATCAGCACGCCGCTCAGGCCGTTGCCCAGCGGCAGCGCCTCGCGCCAAAGCTCCTTGTGCCATCCTGCGGGCTTTTTCAACGTATAGATATGTCTGCTCACGGTATTTATTCGGTCACTTCCAGAATCAGGGCGCCCTTGCTATCAAGAATACGCGTGATCTGATGGGAATCCGTATTCTTGTCCTCCCAAAGATCGATCTCCAGACAGGTGCCGCAGGTCGGGCAGGTCACCTTTTGTACGGTGTGTACGCAGCCCTCGTCATCGGTGTACTGACTCATGGTGGAGGTGTCGTTCAGGTCAACGGGGCAGGAGATCTCAAAGTCGTAAACCTCGCGGATCTCGCCGTTGACCGCACCCTTCATGACGATCAGCTTGCCGGGGCAGGTACCGTGCTGTGTCAAGTCAAAGGTATCTCTGAGCATCGAGTTGTTTTGGAACTGTGCGACAAAGTCTTCCACCTGATCCTTGTATGCGTCCTCAACCAGTACGGGGCAGGAAAGTCCGCCCTTGTAGGCAGAGATATACTTGATCATCCATTGGTAATATTGGTCACCGTGACCACCCTCCATGGGTTCAAGATCGCGGCTGTATTCCTGCGTGTAGTTGTCCACGAATACGTATTCGCCCTTGTCATCGGTCAGTCTTTGTGCGCACCATTCGTTCCACCAGGAAAGCGTAATGATCTTGGGGCGTGTTTCAAAGGCAGAGAGCCACTGTGCGTGCCAGAAAAGTCCGCCCTGGCGGCCGTCGGCCGTTTCGGGGTAGGACATGTAGTAGCGGAAGGCTGCGGTGGCAATGTTCATTTGCTCGGGCTTACCGTCGGGCCCCGTGGCGTATTGCTTGTAATTGCTTCTTGCCATGTAGCTCCATTGTCCCTCGGGACGTCCCTTGCTCAGGTAATTCCACATGGAGCGCACGGTAAAGAGGTTTTTGTCCTTCAAGGGGAAATCCTCGGGCTGGGTGTAAGCGGTCAGCAAAAGCGGCTTTTCATCCCAGTAAACAAAGCAATCCAGGTATTCTTCCTTGGAGTAGTATTCATCGTAAAGCTTTTGGTAAAGCGGGCCCTTGCTGGGGCCAACCCAGTCGCCAACCCACAGCACCACGTAAGGCGTGCCAAGACCTTCCGCACGCATTTCCATGATGGTGGAGAACAGCGCATCCAGCGGCTGCTGAATGTATTTGTCCCATTGCCAGGTGCCAAGATAACCGTCGTGTGCGTTGGTCAGGTCGATGATGAGAAAGTCCACGCCTGCGGTGTAAAGCTGCGTCATATGCTTGCGGATAACCTCGGTATTGGAGCTGGAGTAATAGCCCTCTGCAGGCTTAGCCCAATAGTGGAATTGGCCATAGGAGCCCCATTGCTGGTTTCCTGCCAAGGCTTCGGTTACGTTGTAAAAGTCGTCCACCTTGCCGCCGGATACACCCAGAATGGCGTCGAACCAGACAGAATAGCAGATGGAAACCAAGTCGTTTTTGTTTGTGATGTCAAGACCGAGACGGTTTCCTTCGGTGGGAGTTGCGGTCACGTTGGTGTGGGTCAAGGTCTCTCCCTTGGCGGCCGCATACAGATCCAGATTATCGAGCATAGCAGCACCTCCTCCATGGGGGAACAACGAGAAATGCGCGCCCTGCAAGGATTTCGTGGTGCAAGCAGCCTCGTCGATCATTTCATTAGCCTCATTGAATACGCGGATCTTGCCATCGGCAAATCGAATCGTACAGACCAGTCGTGCCGTGTCGGTACCCTCGGGGGTTACATAAACGTAGGTGGAGTAATCACCCGATGTGACGATATCCACGTGGTGCTTGCCCGAAAGCATCCCCTGCTCCAGAGGCACCGAAGCCCAAGCAGCAGGCCAGCATGCCTCGTCGGGGTGATAGATCTGAATACGGCTGCCGGCGGCATTAAAGGAGATCCACAGACCGTCGCCGGGGCCATCGGGGATCTTACCGGCGTAGTTGCTGACATAACAGCCCCAGATGGGGTTCAGCCATGCGCCGTCACCTACAGATACAATGGTCCAATCCATCGAGAGCTGAGATTGCTTGTAGTCCTTCACGGAAGAAGAAACATTCGGTGACCAAGTGTTCCAATCTGTACCGGTCAGAGTTGCGGAGTTTGCATCGAAGGGAACGTAAAGCACGCCGTCGCGACAATCAACATTTCCGGGCAGGGTGGCCGACAGAGAACCGGGCTGGCGGAAGGACGCTTGTCCACCGCAGGTAGGATCGTTGTCCTCAAAATCCGCATGGAATGTATTGAGTACACCTGTGTCACCGGGCTTCATAAGCTGTCCGATCTTATCGTCGGGATAAGCAGCGATGATCTCGGTCACTTCCTCTTTTTCGTAATCCACGATACCGTCGTTGAATTTGCCGGTATCCTGTACCCAGCCGGGGCCTTCTACGGGCGGCTCGGTGGGAGCATCGGTGGTTTGCTCGGTCGTGTCCTCGGTTGCACCTTCGGTGTTGCTCTCGGCAGAGGTCTGCTCGGGGACAGTCGATTCTTGCGTGGAGTCTTCGGGAAGCTGCTCTGTGGGGGTACAACCGATCAGCATGCAAAGCATCAAAAAGGGGCAAAGAATGCCGATCAATAGTTTTTTGGTGGAATTTTTCATAAAACTTCTCCTTTTATAGTTTTTTAGGTGACGAATCGGAACAGATAACTCTCTCCTTTTTTGCAGTCGATCTGCACGGGATGCTTTTGGTTTGTAAAGACATCCAGCAGATCCATACTGCCCGGGACGTTTAGCACGCAAGTGCCGTCCTTGACTGCGTGCAGAAGCACGTAGCTTTGGTTGGCGTAGATCACGGCATCATGCGTACACCAAAGGAATACGCCCGCCTTGCGCAAAAAGCTGCGCAGATCGGCTGAGGTAATGCTTGCGTTTTCACGGCGGATCTCCAGGTAAGGCTTGCAGAATGCATTCAATATCCTTGTCAAATCTTGAAAAGTCGGGGATTTGTCCGTCAAAGATCCCCCCGGTGAATACGTCCAGCCCCGAGTTTTGATTGAGGTGATTGAACCCGAAAAAAACAGGAAGGGAAAACAGACGGTAGCCTGCCAAGGCAAAGTCGTCGTAGCGATTGTTGTTTGTCAGGTAAGTCAAATACGCAAGAGGCACCTGCCGCTCGTGATTGATATAGAGACAGGGCGTGCCATGCTCTACGTTGATGCAGGAGGTGACGGTTGCATATTGCTTTTTTTCATAAAGCGGGGCAAAGTGCCCCGCTTGTATGGAATATTCTGTCATTACGTCCTATCCGAATTATTTGCCGAACAAAGGGCCGTAGCAAGCGCAAGCGCGGTAGTCTGCGCCTTCCTTGTCCATGCCGAATGCGTTCCATGCGGCGGGACGGAAGATCTTCTGTTCGGGGACGTTATGCATGGAAACGGGGATGCGCAGAATCGAGCAAAGGCTGATCAGATCCGCACCGATGTGGCCGTAGCTGATCGCGCCGTGGTTTGCGCCCCAGTTGTTCATCACGTCGTAAGCAGTCTTGAAAGGCGAGCCGTCCTTGCCATCGCATCTGGGAGCAAACCAAGTGCAGGGCCAGGTGTAGTCGGTTCTCTTCCAAAGCGTGTCGGAAACGTCCTCGGGCAGAGCTACCGTCCAGCCCTCTGCGATCTGCAGAACAGGGCCAAGACCTTTGACAAGGTTGAGTCTGATCATGGTAACGGGCATTTCTGCCTTGGTTTCAAAGCGGGAGGAATAGCCGCCTCCGCGGAAGTAGCCAAGATCGGCATAGTTCCAGGTGGTGTTTTCCATGACTGCCTTCATATCGTCCTCGGTCACGTCATACCAGGGTTTCATGACTGCGTTACCGTCTGCATCCTTGCAAGCAGCGTTGGCATCCAGGCAGCAGGCACCCGAGTTGATCAGGTGGATAATGCCGTCCGCTTCTTTTGCCTTGCCCTCAATCTTGTAGCCCGTGCAGCGATCGATCGCATCGCCGCTCCAGTAGGTACGTACGTCCGCAAACATCTGCGCGCGGTTGGTAAGCAGCTTCATGAACAGCATGCCAAGACCGTTGAGTACGTCGTTTTCGGTGGCGAGGATGTAAGGCTCGCGTGCGCCGTTCCAGTCAAAGGAGGTGTTGAGCATTGCCTCGGGGAAGTCGCAGTTGGGGTAAAAGTCTGTCCACTGACGCTGGCCCTGGAAGCCCGCTGCGATGGCGTTGTGACCAACCATTTCCTCCTCGTTGCCTGCGGGCAGGTTGGGGTTGCCGTTCATCAGATCCTTGATGATGAGCATCATCTTTGTCACGAATTCCCAATCCGCGTCCTTTTGCTCGCGTGTCTTTTGCAACGCTTCGGGGTTCTTGTCAAAGCCCTCAATGCAGTTGGCCTTTACCCAAGCCAGCGCCTTTTGGTATTCATCCTTGTCGTAGATCTCCTCGGTCATGCGGCGGATGATCTCCACCTCGTCCACCGATTCCACTCTCATGCCAAGATAGTCTTCAATAAAATCGGTGCTGATGATCGAGCCGCCGATGCCCATGCAGATCGAGCCGATCTGCAGGTAGGATTTGCCTCTCATGGTTGCGGCTGCAACGGCTGCGCGGCCAAAGCGCAGCAGCTTTTCCTTGACGTCCTCGGGAATGGTGGTGTCGTCGCAATCCTGCACGTCGTGGCCGTAAATGCCGAACGCGGGAAGCCCCTTCTGCGCGTGGGTTGCAAGCACGGACGCAAGGTATACAGCGCCCGGACGCTCCGTGCCGTTAAAGCCCCATACCGCCTTGATGGTGTGGGGATCCATATCCATGGTTTCCGCACCGTAGCACCAGCAGGGAGTTACGGTCAGCGTGATATCCACGCCCTCCTTGCGGAATTTGTCAGCGCAAGCGGCAGCCTCTGCTACGCGGCCGATGGTGGTGTCTGCAATGACCACCTTGACAGGCTCGCCATTGGAATATCTGAGGTTTTCTTCAAAGAGCTTGGCAGCAGTTTTTGCCATGTTCATTGTCTGCTCCTCAAGGGATTCGCGAACGCCGAGTACGCCGCGTCTGCCGTCAATGGTGGGGCGGATGCCGATTACGGGATAAGAGCCGATAAGTCTGTTTTGTGCCATAATTTGCCTCCCTAAATAAAATTTGGTTCATGATGGAAGTTTTTAAAAAATGAGCGGATCCTCTTTTTTTTCAGTATACCAAAAAAATGATGGACAGTCCAATGAATTTATGACAAAACATGAGCAATTCTTGACCTTTTGCAATGAAAATATCAAAAATAATTACAAAAAACGAATACGCTGCGCACGTGGCAGCGTATTCGGTGAATTTTATTTGCTTTGCATGGCGGCAAGACGCCTGTATTCTCTGGGCGTGGTTCCCTTGGCCAGCCTAAAGGAGCGATTAAAGCTGCTCAGCGTTGTAAAGCCGCATTGAATGGCGATGGACAGGATGCTGTCCTTGGTATTCATGAGCAGATAGCACGCGCGGTCGATCTTGATGGATTGCACGTAAGCGTAAAAGGGAATGCCCACGATCTTTGTAAAGTAACGGGAGATGTAGGCAGGGTGATAGCCCAGCGTGCGAGCCGTTTCCTTGAGCGTGCAGGGCTCGGAGATATGATTCTCCAAATACACGAAAATATCGCGCAAAAGCACGGTATCCTTGGCGGTGTCGTCCTCAACGCCGGAGGCAATATCGCGATAAAACAGCCCCGTCATGGTATACAAAAATCCCTTGACCGTGGCAATATCCTGGCTTTCATGCATCTGCATAAACATATCGCGATGAAAATTTGATACGTTGTGGATCAAAGGGGAGGCAAGCTTGTATTTGACCAGCGAATCGGATACGGCCGCGATCAGATCTCCCGAAAATACGCAGATCAGGCATTTGCCGCTGCCGTGCGGCACC
>JAZQYT010000076.1:0-9903 GCA_045633665.1 Eubacteriales bacterium
AACAACAAACGCTCCGGGCCTCAAAAAAGTCGCAAAAAATATTTTTAGAATTTTTAAAAATCCTATTGACAAAAAGTCCCCTTTGTGGTATAATCTTATTCGTTCCGATTTGGAACGCATCATATGCGGGTATGCGTAGAAAAAATTTCGCCATACACCGCTCATAAAATTCGCGGGTATGGCGGAATTGGCAGACGCGCTAGATTCAGGTTCTAGTGGGGGCAACTTCGTGGAGGTTCAAGTCCTCTTACCCGCACCAACAAAAAAGTCTCGTTTGTCTACCAGACAAACGGGACTTTTTTAATGATATCCGTTCCTTGCGGAACGGGTGATATATCTTCGATATGATATCGCACTTCGTGTGATGATATATGCCTTCGGCATATGAAGGAACGGATATTATATCATATTATCACGAAGTGGAAATATATCATACGGTGTTAGCCGTATATCATATCGCGCAAGCGATATATCATTGTAAAAAGCAATATTTTATAGTATAATGTCATTGAAAGAAGGTGCTTTTATGTCCGAAAACAAATTGCTCGATTTATCTTTTGAATTTGCAGTTGCTGTTGTGAATCTTGTGGATGGCGTAACTGCACCCAAAAGTTCGTATATGACCGATCAGTTAGCAAGATCCGGCACAAGCATCGGTGCAAATATTCACGAAGCCCAATACGCACAAAGCCCAATACGCACAAAGCAAGAAAGATTTTGTTGCAAAGTTAGAGATTGCACTAAAGGAATCGAATGAAACAAGTTATTGGTTGAAATTGATGTATGAAACCAAAAGAATTGATCTTCAGACCTATCAATATACAGAGAAAATATGTGGCAATATTCGTAGATTATTGATCGCATCTTGCAAAACAGCAAAGGAAAATTCGAAATGAAAAAGAAAGTGATACTTATAATTGTTATTGTTGCTATTTTACTTCCAGCAGTACTTTGGGCATCGGATCTAATCAAATGTGAGATACTTACGCACAAATACTATGATGATTTCAAACAAGCGTATACACAAAATACAATGCTTGGAGAAATGGAATATTTCAAAGTATTAAGCTGCGACGAAAATATAGCCGAGGTCTACTATGTCAGCAAAGGTATGACAGACGCCAATGTTTTAAAATTCAAAAACAACAATGGCGTATGGCAAGAAATATCCTGGGAAACAATATGGTCTACATCGGGAAGTGCATCTGAAGTGATTTATCCATATTGGTGGCACTTTATTTATGGTGGATTTTAATTCTTGCACTACTTTTAGGCTTTCTTACCTCGTGTTATACTACTTTTGGTTAGTCTTTCGCAAACAAAAAAGCCGAGGAAATGCAGAAACTCCTTCAATCTCGTTGCATATTGATTAGAATGAAACAAGTAAACTCCGTGCTCGACAAAAGCCAAGCATCAATCAAATGATGCTTGGCTTTTACGGTTCAAGTCCTCTTTACATCAAAAAACCAAGCCGCGCCGAGAATCAAATCCTCTTACCCACCCATATCATTCCAATCCCACCCGCATGCCACTTTGAACGTAAAAAACAACTTTTTTCAAATCCTTTCCCCACCTTATTGACATCGGATTTTCGATGTGATATAGTAGCATTGTAAAACAGAAATGGAGAGACTTTTGATGAAAAAACATTTTGCCTTTTTACTTTGTCTGATCATGATGCTGTCGCTGATTTCCTGTCACACCAACGGTCAAAACGCGCAAGAAACCACTGCGACAACCGAAGCTGACTCTCCGGCTAACGATGCCGCTATGCAGATGTACGAGGCGTCGATCAAAGAGAAGATCAGCGTTTTTGATGAGCGCTTAGGTGAGATAAAATTGAAGGGCTTGCGCTTTACGGGTAATGATACGGATTTGGGTGCGTGCAAATTACTCAAGAAAGCGATACTGGACATAGATCGGGATGGCATCAACGAATTCGTGATTCAATCGCCCGATTATGAGCATATCATTTTACGATACGATAACGGTCGGGTGTACAGCTACCGCTTGGATGCCCATCATTATTACAGATTTAATACCGACGGAACCTTTTATTGGTATGATTCTTTTGAATCGGCGGGGCATGCGTGCGGATTGAGCCAAATCGTCTTTGACGCACAAACGCTGAACGTAAAACCCATCTATAGTCTTGAAGTATCCGAAAATCCCACCAAATACGAATATTTCGTAAAGGGACAGGCTGTTACGGGGAACGAATACTATGATTATCGCGATCAAAACGTACACAAGCAAAGCATGAAGTTTTCTCAATTTGAGCTTGATTGTTCCTATCCCATCACCGCTGAGCATGCATGGAATCTGGCAAACGCATATTGGGATGATCAGAACGGTTGCGCGGAGTGCTCTGCGGGAACGACCTGGACCGCGAGAATTGTGCTGATCGACATACCGAATTACGAAACGAATGCTTACCGCTTTGCTTTCCTGGTTGAATGGAGCTCGGGCGGTGGCTTGGAGGGGCATGAATGTATGCCGCCGCATACGATCCGCGAACACGATCAGATTCTGGTGAATGCATTGACGGGCGAAATTGTCGCGTCCACGTATGATTCGGACGGCGAGTGTATTTCTGTCGAGCAAGCAATAGAGATTGCCAAAAATGATTGTGAATATATCGATTTTGAGAATGAAGGAGACGCATATCTTGTAAAACACGACGCAGGTGCCGCCGCCCCCGATCATTTTTATGTCATTGTCATTCAGAAATATTTTGGCGACCGCTATTCTGTCTATGCAACAAAATGGGTGGATAAATACACAGGAGAAATCATTACTCCGTATTACTTAAACGGTAAGTAAGGGTATAGAAACGGTCATATTCTCGCATTTCGGGAGTAATTCCTTCTCTTGAGGGTTGTATTCCTTCTGACGGAATGATAGAATGATAGCAACAAAACCCGAAATGCGAGGAGATATACCATGGAAAAGAAAACGATAGGCAAATTCATATCGGCCTTGCGTAAGGCAAACGGTATGACACAAAGGGAGCTTGGCGAAAAGCTCTATGTTTCGGATAAAACAGTGAGCCGATGGGAGTGCGATGAGTGTACACCGGAGCTTTCCTTGATCCCTTCGATTGCGGAGATTTTCGGTATCACGACCGACGAGCTTCTGCGTGGAGAACGAAACAATCCCGAAAAAGCAACTGCCTCGGAGGATGCAGTGAACAAACAGAGCGCCAAAAGCGACAAGCAGTTCAAGCTCATGCTCGACCGAAACAGCCGCAAATACAAAAACTTAACGCTGATCTCTGTCGGTATTACCATTTTTGGTTTTATCGCCGCAATCATTGCCAACGTCGGATTTTCAAAAGGTCTGATTGCTTTTTGCCTTGCAACCGCCTTTTGTGTGGCAAGTGAGATATGCCAGATATGCTTTGCTATCAACGCGCGTATCACGCCCGACGAGGACCATGATGTCTACACCGAAAAAATTCAAGCAGCAAATACAGGTGTAGTAAAAACAGCAGTAATAATCACATTTATCAATGTGTTACTGTTTGCATTTTGTTTACCGCTTGTTACCATGATAAACGGTGCAAACTACGGCTTGGTATTTGAATATTGGCTCGGTTACGGATTGTTGGCAGTGGCTATCGCGTTTGTGTTGTGTTATGTCGTATATGCGCTCTTTGTACGCAAGGTGCTGAGTGAACGGAATTTGATTTCGCTGACCGAAAAGCATCAAAGCCTTATAACGAAGAATAACAAGCTACTTACAAAAACTATCCTGAGTGCTGGATTGGTTGCACTTGCTTTAGGAGTTTGTATAGGAGTTTGGAACATCATCGGTTGGCAAACCTTTTTAAAAGAATACACCTTTGATAACTGTGCGGATTTTAAAGAGTTTATGGAAAGCGATTATAACAGATGGTTTAACGAAACCTACGGCTACGCAAACGTAAACGGAGAAATTGTTGAAGTCTATCCCGGGGATCCTGACCATTCACATAATGCGATTAACCATAAATATGTAAATTCAAGTATAGTAAATTCAAATGGTGAGGAAATATGTGCATATTATTATAATCCCGATCTCTATTGGAGAATTGATTTTACTCAATCGGCAGATGATAAAATGCCCGTAACAGTCGTTACCTATGAATCCGTTGCCAATGCCCGAGATATTTTCTTCACAATAGAAACTGTGCTATATATACTTATTGTGATTGATTTTGTTATTGCTGCAATTGTTTATATTATTAAAGCTAATAAAAATAATAAAAAAGCATAATAACAGCCCTCGTTCCGAAATGGAGCGAGGGCTTCTGAATATCACGATATCAACGCACGTTCTTGACATTCGCCCGGGTTCATGATATAATTTTACAAGAAGCATATTTGGGAGGCACACATGAAAAAAGGCAACGTAAAATTATTCATTTCATATATACTGACGCTTATCATTTCATTTTTCATCACGGTAGCAGGGATCAATCTGCCAAACTCACCCGTATTGCTCATCGTTCTTTCGGTCATCGCTGCCATGCCGCTTATCATGCTTGCTTTGAATTTCATCCTGTCCATGCGCTTTATAAAAAAGCTCAAGAGCATGAAGGTGGCGGAGGGCAATGCCTTTTTGCTCAGCCATCGTGACGACGCTGAAAAAACGACCGCTGAAAAGCTCAAGCAGCTCAGACGCATTCGTCATACAACAACGTTGTATACGGCACTTATGCTTTTCGCAGCAGCCGCGATAGCCTTGCTTGGCGGTGTGCTGGGATTGGAATTTCCGCCTGCCATCGTGATCTGCGTGATCTATGCATGGCTGGTCATGGCTTCGGCTGTCATGCGAATTCACGTAAGAAAAAGGATTGATATCTCCAAAGACGTCGCGGTACTGTCATCCGAAGAATATCCTTTGATTTACTCCATGGCACGTAAGGCAGCAGATGCTGTGGGAAGTAAGGATGAGATCGTTATTCTGCCAACCTGGGATTTTTCCGCAAGTATCATCAGGGATAAAAACAGATACCTGCTCCGTATCGGTGTGATCCTGCTTCACGTCTTGTCCGAGCAGGAGCTTTACAGCATTATGCTGCATGAATTTGCACACGTGACCGACGATAAAAAAGCCCATTTCAAAGAGGAGCAATATCAGGATTGGCTTAGCAGTGAAGGCGGCGGAGTGGATCGGTTGAGTGCTTTTCTGGCCAATTTTTATTTGTATTTCGGTGCAAAATATCTGTTTAATTATATGATCTACCGCTATGCCTGCTCGGTCGTATACGAATTGCAGGCCGACCGCGCCATGGCAGAGCATGGGGACGCAAAAATTGCAGTATCTGCATTGCTCAAAACGCATTACGACACCATGTACTATTGGGAAAGCTGCGTGAAGGATGAGGAAAATATTCATGAGCCCGAGCAGCTGCAGGCGGATTATCTGACCAAGCGTATTGCCTTGTTCAAAAAGGCGATAGCAGAGAGAAGCGAGGACTGGAACGCGCTTGTCACAAAAGAGATCCTTGCCAACAATGCCTCGCATCCGACCTTGAAAATGCGCATGGATGCCCTGGGGATCAAGGAACTGACACTGACAGAAACGCAAAGCAGCCATGCGTATCTTGATGAAATACAGAGGGTACTTGCGTATTCGGAAAAGTTTATTTATGAGGAGCGTAAGCCTACCTACGAGCAGGATCGCAAGCAGCATTACCTGGATCATCTGGAACGCGTGCAGGCCTGGGAGCAAGAAGGAAAACCCGTGCGCGCTGCGGATTATGCAGACATGATAGCAGCACTCAAATCGCTTGGCAGACACGAACAGGCCGAGGCGCTTTGCGACCGTGTGATCGAGGAATTGGCCGGAATGTCCGCAACGCATGCTATTTACATGAAGGGCTCTGCAATGCTGTTCCGCTATGACGAGGCGGGAATGGATCTGATCTATCAGGCCATGGAGCGCAACGGAAATTACATTGAGGAGGGACTTGACACCATCGGCAACTTCTGCTGTCTGACGGGTAGGGAAAAGGATTTGCTGGAATACAGAAAAAAAGCCAATCTGCTGGCGCAGAAGCACGTGGATGAGGACGAGCAGATCTCGTTTTTGTCAAAAAAGGACAATCTGACGCGCGAGAATTTGCCCGACGGCATGCTGGAGGATATCCTGTCGTTCATTTTGTCGGTTGATGTGGGTATTATTCAGAATATCTATCTTGTCAGAAAAACGGTCAGTAAAACCTTCTTTGCAAGCGTATTTGTGCTGAAATTCAGCGGTGGTACGGACGAGCAGAAGTACGAGATCCTGCACAAGATTTTCCGTTACCTGGATTCTTATCCCGTGGATTGGCAGTTTTCTTTGTTTGACATTGCCGATTATCCGGACGTCAAGGTCGAGAATATCGAGGGCAGCTTGGTTTATACAAAAAAGCAATAATCATGTGAAAAGGGTGATCTGCGGATCCCCCTTTTCTGTATTTGGGGATACGGTTGGGGCAGATGTTTGCAGAAATGGGGCAGAATAACCAAAATGTTAACAAATTATGTGGTGAATCATTGGAGATTGCATAAAAAGAGGCGCTTTTCATCTTGACAAAAGCGCTATTATAATATATAATATACGTTAAGTATCAACATTTTAGAGAGCAAGGCTTGTGGAATCATATTCAACAGGTCTTACTTTTTCTGTAAAAAAATCATGAAAGGCGGTCATTAACATGGCGATTTCTCTGCGTGGGGTACACGTACCTCATAGAAAGAACACCAAGGATAAGCTGGTTGCATATCTGACGGATGTGAAAACTGTCACGATTCCCATGTCCATGCATATCGGTAAGCCCGCACGCCCCTGTGTCAAGGTGGGCGACGTCGTGTACGTCGGTACAAAGATCGGTGAAGCGGACGGTGCTGTCAGCTCTCCCGTCTATTCCTCCGTTTCGGGTAAGGTTACAAAGATCAAGGATCATCTGCTGTCAAACGGCACGTATTGTACTGCGGTGCTGATCGAGTCTGACGGTGCGTTTACGCCCGATCCCGCAATCGCTACGCCCGAAGTCAACAGCCGCGAGGATCTTTTGGGTGCGATCCGCGAAAGCGGTGTAGTAGGCCTTGGCGGTGCAGGATTTCCGACGCACGTCAAGTTCAACGTGGATCCCGCACGGATCGAATATCTGATCATCAACGGGGCAGAGTGCGAGCCCTACGTTACCAGCGACTCCTATACCATGGAGAACAGAAGCGACGACATGGCGTATGCGCTGCGCGAGATCTGCAGGCACTACGGTATCAAGAACGTCATCATTGGTATTGAAGCAAATAAAAAGAAAGCTATTGCTTCTATGAAGCAGCTTGGTGAAAAGGTCAAGGATTGCTGCAAATTCAGCGTCAAGGTGCTGCCCAACGTGTATCCCCAGGGCGGAGAAAAGGTGCTTGTATACAAGGCGATCGGACGCATGATCCCCGTGGGCAAGCTGCCGATCGACGTAGGCTGCATCGTGATCAACTGCACGACGCTGGCCGCTATTGGTGGATATCTGCAGACGGGTATGCCGCTGGTCAAGAAGTGTGTGACCGTGGACGGTGCTACCGTGAAATCTCCCGGTATCGTGATCGTGCCGATCGGTACTGCGATGCAGGATGTGTTCGATTTCTGCGGAGGACTGACCGCAGAACCAGCAAAGCTGATCTACGGTGGCCCTATGATGGGCGTGACCGTTCCCGGTGCGGATGCTCCGATCATGAAAAACACCAATGCCATTCTGGCGCTAAGCGAAAAGGAAGCAAAGCTTCCCAAAACCACCGCTTGCATCAGATGCGGTAAATGTACGAATACCTGCCCGTTTGGTCTTGCTCCTGCGGAAATTCTCAGAGCATACGACAAAAAAGACGCAGAGGCGCTGGACAAGCTGCTTGTCAACGGTTGCATGGAATGCGGCTGCTGCAGCTTTGTATGTCCCGCAAACCGTCCCTTGGTGCAGACCAACAAGCTGGCCAAGATATTCTTGAAAGAAGAAAAAGCAAAGGAGGAGAATAAGTCATGAGCAATCAGGTAAAGCTTGCTGTTTCTCCTCATATTCACAGCGGCAATTCCACGCGTCGCATTATGCTTGACGTGCTGATCGCGCTGCTGCCCACAACGATCGCGGGTGCCGTTATTTTCGGATGGAAATCCTTGATTATCATTGCTGCTTGCGTGATCAGCTGCGTTGGCTTTGAAGCGCTGTTCAATCTGATCACCAAGAAAAAGCAGACCGTCGGAGATCTGAGCGCAGCCGTGACAGGTCTTTTGCTGGCGCTCAACCTTCCTGTGGTGGAGCAAGGCATCGGCATCACTATTTTTCAGTGTATGATCGGTTCTTTGTTTGCAATCATTGTCGTCAAGTGCTTGTTTGGCGGTATTGGCTGCAACGTTGTCAATCCCGCGATCACGGCACGCGTATTTATGCTGATCGCATTTGGATCGATGGCCAAAGTCGGCCTGCCCACCGTTGTGGATTCCGTTTCCTCGGCTACCCCTCTGAGCGCAGAGAGTGCAGAACAGCTGCCCTCCTTGCTTGATCTGTTCCTTGGCCTGCGCGGCGGTGCGATCGGCGAGGTCTGCGTGCTGGCGCTGCTGATCGGCTTTGTTTACTTACTGGTCCGCAAGGTCATTACTTGGCATATTCCGGTTGCATTCATCGGTACGGTTTTCGTGGCAAGCTTCTTTATGGAAGGGATGGATGTAGTGATGGCACTGACCATGACGCTTTCGGGCGGTCTGTTTATCGGTGCAATCTTTATGGCAACCGACTACGTTACCTCTCCTTCTACCGCATGGGGGAAGGTGATCTTTGGTGTAGGTGCGGGACTGATTACGTTTTTGATCAGATATTTCGGCGGCTATCCGGAAGGCGTTTCCTTCGCGATTTTGCTGATGAATATTCTGTCTCCCTATATCGACTCCTGGACAAAGCACAGAATTCTTGTGGCGGGAGGTAAGAAGGCATGAAAAGCTCAGTAAAGTCTATTATCGTTCTCGTAGCGATCTGCACCATCATGACCGTGCTGCTGGCGTTGGTTAACAGCATTACCGCTCCCATTATTGCAGATAACCAACAGGCTGCAGCAAACGCAGCGTTGCTTGAGGTCATGCCCGAGGGCAAGAACTTTGAGCTTGTGGATCTTTCCGCTTACGAGCTGCCCGCAACCGTTGTTGAGGCGCATAAGGAAGAAGGCGGCGGATTCGTCATTCAGTTGGTCACCACCGGTTACGGCTCTGATTTCAAGATCATCTGCGGTGTCAGAGCAGACGGTACCGTCAGCGGTGCGAAGTGTCTGTCCTCCAACGAAACGCTTGGCAAGGAAAAGACGTACGGTGAAAACTTTATCGGTAAGAATGCGGAAGAGGTTGCAGCCGTTGACACCATTTCAAGTGCAACCAAGACGACACAGGCATATAAGGATGCCGTCAAGGATGCCATCAATGCAGCCATTATTCTGGCCGGCGGCTCTGCTGATCTGCGTACCGAAGAGGAGATCTTTGCGGATAATCTCGCAGCTGCTTTGCCTGCAGCAAACGGTGAATTTATCAAGAAGCCTGTTTACGGTGAAGATAACGTTATCGATTTTGTTTACGCGGCAAAGAATAAAAGCGGCTACGTGTACGTGTCCGATAAGATTTTTGTCGGCATCAATGCAGACGGGGAAGTGCTTACTGCCGAAGGCGTCAGCGAGAATATTGCAACGCTTGCAAAAGCAAATGCCGCGCTTGCAAAGGCGCAGATAACCGTTGATATCGCGGACAGCGGCATCAACAAGAATATTACCATGGTTCAAAAGACCGCACAAGGAAACTACGTCATTAACGTAAACGGACTTGGCTTTGCATATTTCGGTGACGATCATGCATACCAGCCCGGAAGAAACATTCCTATTGAGATCTGCGTTGTGATCTCTC
>JAZQYT010000077.1:0-2567 GCA_045633665.1 Eubacteriales bacterium
ATCAAATACATGTTCCCCAAAGCGCACGCTGCGGCTTACGACATGTCCGCTATCCGTCTTGGATGGTACAAGGTACACATTCCACTTGCATTTTATTGCGCGATGTTTACGGTGCAGCCCGATGGGTTTGACGGTGAGTTGATCATGAAGGGCAAAAAGGCACTCGTCGCGCACATCAAGGATATCGAATCCAGAGGACTAGACGCGTCACCCAAGGAGCAAGCAAGCCTTGCCGTGCTGCAGCTTGCAAACGAGGCATTTGCACGCGGTATCAAATTCTTACCCGTTGATCTTGAAAAATCCGACTGGCGAGAATTCTTACCTGAAAACGGAAAGATTCGTCTGCCTTTCTCGTCGCTGGCGGGCCTTGGCGAAACTGCTGCTGAGAATATTGTTCGCGCAAGAGAGGAAGAGCCTTTCTTCTCTGTAGAAGATCTCAAGATCCGCGCCAAGCTTTCGCAGGCTGTGATCGATATTTTACGTAAAAACGGTGTTCTGGACGGTATCAACGAAACCGACCAGTTGACATTTAATTTTTAAACAAATCGGAGGTAAACAATGAAACAGTGTATACAGATCAACGATTGGAAGCTTACTTGGATAGAAAACGCAAAAGTTAAAAAAGAAAAGATATCCCTTAAAACACCTGCGGACGTCGCGTGCGGTGGATACAAAGCCATTCGCGCAAGCGTTCCCGGTAATTTTGAATTGGATTTCATGCGTGAGGGTATGATTGATGACGTCTATTGGGGGCAAAACACGGTCAAAACCCAGCGGCTTGAAAATCTGCATCTGTATTATTATACCGAGTTTACTTACAACCAAAAAGAAGGTATGGACGCAGAGCTTGTATTTGGTGGGATCGACACAGCTGCCGAGATTTATCTTGACGGTACGCTTCTCGGTTTTGTCGAGAACATGTTCCATGCGCACTCCTTCGATATCAATAGTCTTGAAGAAGGTACGCACAGTCTGCTTGTGCATATTCTTCCTTCCGCCATCTACGCAAGAGAATTTGATGTGCCTGCTATGTGCTTTGGTCTGAAGTACAATCAGGACGGTATTCAGCTGCGTAAAGCAGGCTCTATGTTTGGCTGGGATATTATGCCGCGTCTTGTTTCGGGAGGCCTTTGGAAGCCTGTAGAGATTGTTTATAAGCCTCAAAATCGCATTGTAGATCCGTTTACCTATACCATGTGGGCAAATGAGCATGATGCTTATATCTGCACTACGCTGCGTATTCAGAGCGACGAGGACTTTCTTTCGGATTTCAGAGTCATCCTGCACGGTGAGTGCGGAGATAGCGTCATTCATCATGAATACAGACCTTTCTGCGCGTCCTGTAAGATTCAGTTCGGATTCCTCTCTCCAAAGCTTTGGTGGCCAAAGAATTACGGGGAACAGAACATGTATGATATGGAAATCAAGCTGGTCAAGGATGGCGTGGAATACGACAGAGTCAAATACCGTTTTGGTATTCGTACGCTTCAGCTCAAGCGTACCTCTTGCTCGGGTGATGATGGGGATTTCTGCTTTATCGTCAATGGCAAACGTATTTTTGCCATGGGTACAAACTGGGTGCCTTGCGATGCGTTTCCCTCAAGACACGACGACTACACGCTGCGCAATATCAAGCTTGCCGACGAGCAGGGCTGCAATATGATCCGCTGCTGGGGCGGTAATGTGTATCCAAGTGACGTGCTTTACGATTATTGCGACGAGCACGGTATCATGATCTGGCAGGATTTCAGCTTCGCATGCGGGCACTATCCGGATGACGAGCGCCTTTGCAAGCTTGTCAAAGAGGAGATCAAGCATATCGCCATTGAAAAGCGCAATCACCCCTCACTCGTTTTGTGGGCAGGGGACAACGAGTGTGATATTTTCGTTGTACCTTATTGGGAATCACGCAGAACGGACGATGATCCCACCGCGATGCTTGATCCCAACTACAACGTGATCACACGCGACGTTATTCTGCATGAGTTGCGCAATCATGACGCAACGCGTCCGTATCTGCCAAGCTCTCCTTATCTTGATGCAACCGCATACAAGTACGGCATGCCTTCGGAGGATCACCTTTGGGGGCCGCGCGACTATTTCAAGGGAGATTTTTACGGCAATTCGGAGTGCCATTTTGCATCGGAGATCGGATATCACGGCTGTCCTTCGCCCGAATCGATCAAAAAGTTCATTCCCACACAGAGCATGCCCAAGGAGTCTATCTATGAGATCTGTGACAATCCGGATTGGCTGATCCACGCAGCGGGTATGGAGCCCTACTTGGACGGTAACCCGTATTTTTACCGCAACAGACTGATGGTCAGTCAAGTTGAGCGCTTGTTCGGCACGCCCTCAAATGATCTTGGCGAATTCGCAAGACAAAGCCAGGTATCGCAGGCAGAGGCTGTCAAGTATTTTATCGAAAGATTTAGAATTCATAAATGGAGAATGAGCGGCATTCTTTGGTGGAATATTGCAGACGGATGGCCGCAGGTATCCGACGCTGTTGTTGACTGGTACGGGTGCAAGAAGATCGCTTATCACTATATCAAACGCTCGCAAAC
>JAZQYT010000078.1:0-2897 GCA_045633665.1 Eubacteriales bacterium
AAACTAACTTCTCAAACGGATCGTCCGGGAGGCCGGTCCCTACAAAAGATTGTTTGTGCTTACCCGGGCGTCGAGGACGTCGCCCCCTACCGATGGACAGATTGCATCCCTGTTAGCCTTTGCATCAGGAATAGTTCAAAGGCTGAGCAGACATGTCAGAAACCTGCGCAGATCCCGCTCGCCCCGCCGTCATCCTCGAGCGAAGCGAAGGATCTTGGCGGGGCATTCGCGCTTTTGCTCCGTTCCGTATCCTGCTTTCGCGACGGATACTGCACTGCGCAAAAGTTCGACTCCGTCAATTCACCGCAACGCGGTGAATTTCCTTCGCTCAGGATGACACTCGGTGTATGTGCTCCGCACTCGGCATGACACTCGGAGTAAAAAAGAACCGAAATCCTTCGATCTCGGTTCTTTTCCTTTACGCGGTCACAATGCTGTCTGCCTTTTGCAAGCCAAGCTTTTTGACTGCATCCTCGCGCATTTTGTATTTGAGGATCTTGCCCGCTGCGTTCATGGGGAAGGAGTCCACAAAGTCGATATACTTGGGTACCTTATGGCGTGCCATGTGATCCAGGATATATTCCTTCATTTCCTTTTCGGTCATGCTCTCGCCCTCTTTGAGAATGATGCATGCCATGATCTCCTCACCGTACTGCTCGTCGGGCACGCCGATGACCTGTACGTCCTTGACCTTGGGATGGGTATAGATGAATTCCTCGATCTCCTTGGGGTAAATGTTCTCACCACCGCGGATGATCATGTCCTTGAGTCTGCCCGTGATACGGAAGTTGCCTTCCTCGGTCATGGCAGCCAGGTCGCCCGTGTGCAGCCAGCCCTCCGCATCAATGGCGGCAGCGGTCGCGCGGGGCATTTTGTAATAGCCCTTCATAATATTATATCCGCGTGCGACGAACTCACCGTTCTGTCCCACGGGCATTTCTTCGCCCGTTTCGGGATCGACTACCTTGCACTCGATCTCGGGCAACGCGCGTCCTACAGTACCCACGCGAACCTCCAACGGATCGTCGGTCGAGGACATGGTGCAGCCGGGAGAGGCCTCGGTCTGGCCGTATACGATGGTGATCTCGCTCATGTGCATCTTTTCAACCACGTCACGCATGACCGAGATGGGGCAGGGGCTGCCTGCCATGATACCGGTGCGCACGTGCGAGAAGTCGGTCTTGGCAAAATCGGGATGCTCCAAGAGTGCGATGAACATGGTGGGAACGCCGTGGAAAGCGGTGATGCGCTCCTGATGGATGCAGGCCAGAGCCGGACGGGGCGAGAAATAGGGCAGGGGGTACACGGATGCACCGTGCGTCATAGCCGCGGTCATGGAAAGCACCATGCCAAAGCAATGGAACATAGGCACCTGGATCATCATGCGATCCGCGGTGGAAAGATCCATGCGGTCACCGATGCACTTGCCGTTGTTGACGATATTATAGTGCGTCAGCATAACGCCCTTGGGGAATCCGGTCGTGCCGGAGGTGTACTGCATATTGCAAACGTCGTGCGGCGACACGGCTGCCGCTAAGCGTGCAAGCTCCTCGCGCGGCGTTTGCTTCGAGTAGGTCATGGCCTCTTCCCAGGTCAAAGCACCCGGCTCCTCAAAGCCGCAGGTGATCACGCGGCGCAAGAAGGGCAGGCGCTTGCAATGCAGAGGCTCACCTGCGGGCGTTTCTGCCATTTCGGGGCAAAGCTCACGGATGATCTGACGGTAATTGGAATCTCTGTAGCCGTCTATCATGACCAGCGTGTGGGTATCCGACTGACGCAGCAGGTATTCCGCCTCGTGGATCTTGTACGCGGTGTTCATGGTGACAAGCACGCCGCCGATCTTGGTGACAGCCCAAAATGCGATATACCATTCGGGGATATTGGTTGCCCATACGGCTACGTGCGAGCCGGGACGAACGCCCAGCGAGATCAGCGCACGTGCGCACTTGTCCACGTCACGACGGAACTGCGCGTAGGTGCGTGTATAATTCAGCGTGGTGTATTTGAATGCATACTGGTCGGGGAACAGCTCCACCATGCGGTCCAGTACCCCGGAGAAGGTCATGTCAATCAGCGTGTCCTTTTTCCATACGTACTTGCCTGTGTGCGCGTTGTTGTCATACAGGTGATCCTGCGCGCGCGAGGTATCGGAAAAACGCTCCATGTAGGTGGAGAACTGTGTCAGAATGATCTCGGGATCGCAAAGGTCGGGAATCCAGTCGGGATCCCACTCCAAGGACACAAATCCGTCGTAATTGACCGAGGACAGCGCGCGAACCAGATCCTCCATAGGCAGGTCGCCCTCACCCATAAAGCAATATTCGCCGTCCTTGGCGTCACGGACGTGTACGTGCTTGACGTATGCGCCCAGATTGGTAATAGTGGTCTCGGGGGATTCCTTGGCTTCAAAGCAGGTATTGTACATATCCCAGAGTGCGCCCAGATTGTCGCTTGCAAAGCGATTGAGGATCTCGCGCAAGCAATCGGTGTGCGCAAAGCAGCCTGTGGTTTCAAGCAGCAGTGTCACGCCCATCTGCTCGGCATAGGGCAGGAGCGGTGCGATGTTCGCGCAAACCGTTTCAAAGCAATCCATGCCGTCGGTACGGGTATGCACGCGGACAAAGGGGACGCGGAATGCGGCCGCCAGCGCAATATAGGAGCGCAAGGTTTCCACGCAGCTCTGAGAGTCGGGATCGCAAATATCTGCGGAGGTATCAAAGCATACGGCTGTGACGTGATTGTCGATCAGCGTATGCACGGTGCTTCTGGCAAGCGCTGTGTCAAAGGGCTGGCCGGGAGCGCCGAGTGTATCGGCAACGTCGTAAAGCTCCAGTCCCTGCATGCCCGTCGCATCGCAAAGTGCAAGCAGGTCGGCATAGGAGCAGGGTGTCCATTTA
>JAZQYT010000079.1:0-2391 GCA_045633665.1 Eubacteriales bacterium
AGGCGCTCCAGCTCTTTGTCAACGGCAGCCTTGTCAAGGCGCAGCACGGTCTTGTCCATACCGCCCACGCCAAGCATGCCCTTGCCGTATTTCTGACGTGCCGCCTCAAATTGGTCGCCCCACGTGCCGATCTCAATCGGGAACATGACGTTGACACCGTTTTCGTACCAGATGGGCAACAAACGGTCGGTTACACCGTCGCAGTCCAGAGAAATGATGTCAATGCCGTATGCGTGGCAAAGGTCGTTTCTCTTTTTGTAGTGCTTGGCGCAAAGCTCCTCAAATTTGTCGGGTGAGAGCAGAGGTCCCGAGTTGAAGCAAATATCCTCCCAGTAGTGTGCAAAATCGAATTTCGCACCTGTTTTGAGGATCTCCTCGGCACACGTGTATTGCATATCGGCATAGGCGTCCACCACGTCGGCAAACAGATCTTCGTCCTCGTCGTACATCAGATAGCTCATACCCACCACCGAAACCATGGAGCGGATATCACCCAGTACAGAGCCCAGGTGCAGACCGATGGGGACATCGGGATCGCGCGTCTCGTTGAAATGCTTGAAGTATTCGTAATTGACTCGCTGGGGGCAAAACTGCATTTTGGGACGGTAAAGCGTCTCAAAGGCCTCTCTGTCCTTGAGCAGATAGTCGTCCTCGGAGGGAATCGAGGTTACGCCGGGACGGATGCGCTCGATCAGGCCGTTGTAGCCTTGCACGCGCTGCGTGCCGTCGGGCAGCGTTTCAATGATCTTATGCTCAAAGCCGGGGAGCAGGCCGTTGTGCGCACCCACGGTGCGGTACCAGTTGAAATCCCAGCCAAGCAGGCGGTCAAGCTCGCTGTCGGCAGCGTTGCCGTCTGCCCAGGCGCGGGCGAGATCGTGGGAGATCTTGCCTTGCTCGGCCCATTCGTGCAAAAGCTCGGGCCAGTAGCCAAAATGCACGGCAGGCATGCGATCGGCAGGCTTGTAGTGCAAAATATTCATGGCGCGTTCGCGATTGGTCATTTTGGACTCCTTTCTTGCTCCTTGTATACGGGGCAGGGGGGAATATTGCCGTTCTCATGCGTGACGCGTGCGGCATATTCGTGTAAAAGGGAAACGTAGTCGCGATAGTTGTCGATCGAAACGTCGGGCGGTGTTTGGTGATCCACCGAAGCGATCACCTTGCCGCGCTGCAGCGAGGGCAGGATGCGCTCAAACTCAGCGCGCATGGCGTCCTTGCCAAACTTCATGCACATCTTGTCAAAGTGACCGAGAAAGGCCATGTCGGGCTGCTTGTCAAGGTAAGTAGAAACGTCCACGCCCGCCTGTCTTTCCAAGGGGAACATGCCGTCCGCACCGACCGAGGCGTACCAATCCACCGCCATGGTAATGTCCCCGTCCGAGTCAATGAACACGGGAATGCCGTGCTTGTGAATGACGGGAATGACTTTCTTATAAAAGGGGGCTAAGAATTCATCAAAGCAAGCCTTGGAGATCATGGGCCCCGAATTGTAGCTCATGTCCTCGGCAAAGCTCATAAAATCAAAGTGGAAGCAAGAGAATACGTAATCAAACAGCTCTATCAGCCAGTCGGAATACGCCTCGCACATTTCCTTATAAAGCGCGGGGTAATCGTAAAAGCTGTAGAGGTGGTTTTCAATGCCGAACAGCACGCGCGGATACCAGAAAAAGCCCTCCACCGTAAAAAAGTGCAAGGTGTCGCCGCGTTCGTGCGTGCGCTGCAGCCAATCAAAATGTGACTCGGGGATCACGGTGCGCACGTCGGGGAACAGGGTGGGCTTGATACGAGCCCAATCCGCCTCATCCTCCATGCAGCCCACGCCCGAGCCGGGAATGACTACAGGGCTTGCCGGGGTGAAGTAGGAAACACCCGTCTGCAAGCATTTGTCCAGTCCGAAATAGTTCTGTATTGCCTCCACGCCCATGCAATCTGTGGGTAAGCCCTCGCCGTACCAGCGGCCCAGCGTCAAATGCCACCAGGGTGCCCATTCAATGGCGGGCATGCGGTCAACGCTCTGCCCCGCAAGGTAACGCGCAAAGCGTTCGGATGCTGTCAGCTTCATATCTGCTCCTTTGCTGCCGCGAAAAAGGCGTCAATGTTTTCCCACTTTGCCGCGGGCGGAATGTCGCAGCCCGAGGAAAGTACGAAATTGGGGTAGGTGGCGCATGCCCGACGCAAATCAAGCACCGCTGTGCGCATGCTTTCGGGCGTGCCGTTCAAAAACTGTGCTACGGGGGAGACGTTGCCGCAAACGGGCTTATCCGCGGGCATCTTTCCTAACATCGAAATAAGCTCCACCGCGTCGCCGAAGTGGTAAGCCGCTGCGCCGTTTGCGTAAAGCGACTCTGTCATGTGCGCAATATTGGGGCCGCAGTTATGGTAAATGACGAT
>JAZQYT010000080.1:0-11872 GCA_045633665.1 Eubacteriales bacterium
ACTTTTACAACAATGAACGTATCCAGCTCAAAACAAAACTGACACCACTCGAAAAGCGATGTCAGTTCGTTGCTTAAATTTTAATATTTTCTACCATAGGGGTGTTTTTTTGTGCTGTCCCTACAATTTGGGGCAGTTCAACGCGCCCTGTGGGTTTTTGTTATTATTCAATGAAAACCACACCGTCGGTGCAGATAATTCGGACGCCTTTTTCAAAAGCATTGAATGCCACGTCGATTTGTTTCCATTGTTCCATCGTGCCCTGAAACTCAACCTCTTGCATTTTCGTGCAATTATAGAAAGCAAGACTTTCTATCGTTTCTACAGATGCAGGAATACTGATCGTTTGCAAAGCAGTACATCCCTCAAAACAAGCATATTCTATAATTTTCAAGGAATTTGAAAGTTTTACGTAGCGCAACGCTGTGCATCTCAAAAAGGCGTGCATTTCAAGGATCATCATAGTATCTGCCATGTAAAGCTTTTCCAGCTTTTTATGATCGCTAAATGCCCCATAGCTGATTCCTACAACAGAATGAGAATTCAAAGAATCATCAAGATACGGAGGTATTATGATACATGTATCATCCTCATACTCCAGCGAATACGTAGCAAAATACCCACTTATCGAATTATTGTCATTATTATAATAGGTAAAGGGCAGTTCCACTACATAATCTGCAAAGCATTCTCCATCGCTGCACTTGGCAATGGCTTCCTCTGCGAAAACCAATTCGTCTCCCCGTCTCAACCATGTACACCATTTTCTCACAGTATCGCCAAACTCCACGTATTTGACCGTATTAAAGGCTGTTGCTCCTATCTTCAAGTCGAGAATTACCGGCATCGTAATCCGCTCTAAAGAAGTATCTGCAAATGCTCCTGCTCCGATTTCAGTCAACGTATCGGGTAAAACGACCTCTTGCAGTTGTTCACACTCTCGGAACGCATATTCTCCTATGATAGAAGTACCGTATGGAATCATTATTTCTTTGAGCCCACTGGATTGGAATGCATACCTGTCAATTTTGCTCAATGTTTGCGGAAAATCTATGCTCTCGAGATTATCGCAACTCGAAAAAGCAGATTCACCAATCGTCGTAAGGGATTCACCCATATCAACTCGTACAAGATTATCGCACCCCGCAAAGCAGCCAAAAGAAACATTGTCCAAACTCGATGATAAGGAAACGGATTGCAAGCCATCGCAATAAGCAAAGGCTTTTTCTCCTAATCTGTTTACGCTATCCGGAAGTTCAATTTCTGTCAAGGCAAGGCATTCGCTGAACGCGCAATCACCGATGCTCATAAGCTGATTCGAAAACTTGATCTCAGCCAAGTTTTCGCAAGAGTTGAATGCATAATTACCGATAGACTTAATCGTATCCGGCATGATCAGCTTGGTTAATTTCTTCAAACCGCGACATGCATCGCGGTTTATCTGCCCGACGGGATACCCTTCCACTTCATCGGGAATTTGGAGCACACCCATCTTTTCCTCAGGCAAAACTAAAACCATACAAAGCTCATAATATTGCCAATAACTGTTAAACTCATAGCTGCAACCATCCACTGCAACACTCTGCCGTGGAGTGCTTTCTTCCCCCGAAGTGCTGTCTTCCATTGTATTGTCAATCTCTTTTTTGTGCTTTAAATAATACTCATACAGTCTTTTGAGAAAAGCTCCAAGGTCATGCATGGACTCACCAAACAAGCCATCACTGCTCATTGCTTGCATCTTATCGATAAACGAGTCATCCGTGCCTGCGCCAAGGGCTGAGAACAGCTTTTCCGTGATCCCCCATTCGATCCAGTTGATCTGCAGGTTAGTCTGCGCGGATGAGGAAGGATCGTCAGGATCATCCGGATGATCGACCTGCTGATCCAGTGGGAAAATGACTTTGTCAATGATCGGGCTGCTCCACTCCTGCACGGGATCTGCGCCAAGAATGATAAGTGAAAGCGGCAGAGATGCGACCAGCAAGCAAAACGTCAAAGCAAGGCAAGCAGCGCTGATCAGCAGCGTGCGGATTCTCTTATGTCGTCTGGCCTTCAGAATGCCCAGTTTTGTTTCATACTGCACGTACTCAATGATATATTTTTGGTCAATGGCGGAAATCGCATTCATCATCACGTCTTTATTCATAATCCGATTCCCTCCTCTGTCAGTTTCTGCTTCAAGGCCTGCTTTATCTGCGCGATCTGCTTGGAGATCTTGGAACGGCTGACACCCATCTCGCTTGCAACATCATCAATCGATTTGCCAAAATAATATCGGCTCAAAAAAATATATCGCTGATCTTTGTCAAGGCCTGCAATGAATTCCTCTATGACGAGGACGAGTATGTGCGCGTTATTGGTGTCGTTGCAATCCGCCAGCACGTCCTCCAGCTCGGAGAGCGAAACTGCTTGACTCTGCGCAGCCCTTTTTTTCGCGTTTTGCTTGCGGAAGGTCATCAAGGACAGATTGCGGATAATGGCAGTCAAATAGGCCTTGAGCAACTGCGGGCGCTCGGGTGGGATGGTGTTCCACGCAGACAGATAGGTATCATTCAGGCATTCCTCGCTGTCCTGCAAGTCATGTAATATATTGTTTGCAACCTTCATCAAATACACACGGTATTTGACGTCGGTATGCTTGATAGCGTTTTCGTTGCGTTCCCAATACAGCTCGATGATCTCATCGTCGCTCAGAACGCGGACGGGTGTTTGTTTCATTTTGATCTCCTTTCTGCATCCTTCACCCTTATAGATGCTGTTTTTTAAAAAAAGTGTACGCTTTTGAGAAAATATTTTCTAAAATTTAAGATCGACTCGCAAAAAGAGAGTCGATCTTAAATTTCATTGAGAAGTTTCCAACATGCATTATTTTGATGCTTGTCTTTTCCCTACCTCGCGCAATATTTCCAGCGCGGGTGCGGGGATTCTGCCAAGGTGGTCGGGGCCTACGTTGAGCAGATAGTTGACACCGCGTGCATTGAGATGCTCCTTGATGCGAATGACCTCGTCTGCATTCTTCCAGTTATCGTCGTAATATTTAAAGCCCCAGGTATCGTTGAGCGTGGTGGGAGATTCCACCAGCACACCATCCATATATTCGTCGGGGATCTCGTTGTCGCCCATGGATACGTAATCGCCAAGGTCGTTGCCGATGCGGCTGTTGAGCAGGCAGTCGGGCTGCAGCGACTTGACAAGATCACGCAGCTCGCGCGATTGCTCGGGCGTGATCTGATGGGGCGTGTCGCACCAAAGCAGGCACAGATCCCCGTATTTTGTCAATATCTCGCGGATCTGCGGCAGGATCTTTGCGCGGAAGCATTGCTCGTAGTCCTTGGCATCGTCATCCGGATAGTCCCAGTTGTTGGTCCAATGCGTATCGCACACGTTGAGGTGCGTTGGATGATAGCCGCCACCGTTGGGCTCGTGCCAGTCCAGCTCCTGCGAATAATAAAGCCCGAATTTGAGCCCGTGCTTTTTGCAGGCAGCCGAAAGCTCCGCAATCACGTCACGACCAAAGGGCGTTGCATCCACCACGTTGTAGCTGTCGTATTCGGATTTGAACATGCAAAAGCCGTCGTGGTGCTTGCTGGTCACCACCATGTAGTTCATGCCTGCGTCCTTGGCCAGCTTTACCCATTCCTCTGCATCAAAATACACGGGGTTAAATGCCTTTGCCAGCTGTGCATACTCCTCGTTCGGGATACGAAAATAGGACTGCGCCCATTCTGCGATCATATCCATGCGCTGACCTTTGTATTCTCCCGCCAGCAAGGAGTACAGCCCCCAATGGATCATCAGGCCGAATTTTGCTTCTTTTTTAAACCATTCTCTATTATTCATAAACGCCTCTCATTCTCTGTAAGCATAGAATTTTTCACAATACAACTCCACAACCGTATCGGGATCACTCGCCATACACACAACAACATAGGGATCTCCATACTCGGAAAGCTGCAACGCTGTTTCCAATCGTGAAGGATACAAAACCGTTCCATCCGTATTTCTATGGATCGTAAATTTTTTTCCATCCTGAAAGTACACCGTATCATATCCACCGCTTAAAGGTGTGCGAGGACCGTCAAAGATCACGTGCTTATCAAATTTCGCATGCGATATCAGGATGTCCTCATGACGGATATCATTTACGCCTTTTAACATACCCACAAATGTTCTGATCAGCTTATAGGCAACGTATCCGACGATCCCTATCAAGAAAAGTCCCAGAAGAATATGCAGGGGTGAGCGTTCAACACCCTCAGCCGCGATCCCCTTGAACAGCATGGACATGCCAAAGCCAAAAGCAGCAGTGGCAATCAGCAGCATCACTGCGGCAAAAATATACGTTGAGGTACCGGACTTCTTATACTTTTCCAAGATCATCTCTTTTGTAATGATCTCTCTTCTTTCCTCATGCATTTAGCGTTCCTCTCTATCCCATCGATGATAATGTTATTATATCAAAAAATGTCCCATATGTCAATTATTATAAAAGAAAAGCAAGCCTTACGACTTGCTTTTTTTTCCTTTTATCAAATAGTATCCTGCATAAAAGGCTACTATGTAGATCAAAAACAGTGCGACAACACCGATCGGATACAGCACAGGGCTGCCGCCCATCAGATTATACAGAATATCGTAGGGTGTGCCGTCGCCCTGCATCAAGAACATATAGTTGTAATCCGTGAGAACGTTGACCACGTATGCAAGCACGCAGCACGCGCCAAGAATCGAAAACGTGATGCCGATATTTTTCTTTTTCATGCTGGTCATGCCCGAGAACGCAATATACAGAGAGCCAAAACCCGAAATACAATGCGTGATGCCGGAGCAGACGTTGACGTAATAGAAAATGGGATAGGCATTATAATTCTGCGCTGCACCGTAAGTGCCTGCAAGCGCCCCCAGCAAACCAAAGATCAGCACGAAATCCAAAGCGGCTTCCTTGAGCCTGCCCTTGGAAAACGCGGCAAGCGGCAGTGTGATCAGCTGAATGCTGCACAAAAACAGCGGCAGGTTACGCAATAGCGATTGCACCGGCTCGTCCGACTGCACGCAGTTGAGCACGATCTTGATAATCTCTATGCCATCGATCAGGATTGCTGCCCAGATCAGCGGTACGTTTTTATTCTTTTCGAGATGCTTGCGGTAATAAAGTCCGATCACGATCGCAAGAGCCGTCATGATCAATACCAAAGACGTCACAAAGGTCAGATGCTGCCAGGAATATGCGCCTGACGGCTGAGCTGTGAGCTCACCAAAGCCTAAATACTGTTTCATAACCCTTCCTCTAATGGTGTTTTCTCCATTATAGCAGAATTATGTCGAAAACAGTTGATTTTTGCGAAAATTTAAGATATTAAGATTTTTTAAGCACGATTTATTCTTGCGGTATAATTTCTCCGGTAAATGCATCGATTTCGATCAATTCGAGGGTGGAATAATGATGTCCCTCCACAAGCCAGGAAAGTGCGATGAGGTAATTTCCTGTTTCACAGTACTTTGGGATCAGCGCAAACGGGTATCCGGTATCATCATCCACGTCCCCGTCTTGAATGTCCCAATAGTCCGCGGCGATCTCCAACGCCTTGCTTTGTGTGATCGTTTTCTGCCAAGGAGCTTCAAAGGTTGAGTATTCTACAAATGTGTTACAGAGTTGCTCAAGAAATGCCTTGTATTCCTGCTCATCCACCACACGGTCACCAATATAGAAAACCGCATCGTTTTGCTCGTTCGCCTCAATGACTGTAAAAACGGATTCTTCTATCATCTTCGAGCCTTCAAACCTGAGCTTGGATGCACCGTAAGTGAGCCCACCTTCTTTAGTTTGATACCAGAAGTATGTTCCGTCAGTACGTAAACTACTGAAATTACGGAAGGAAAAGGTGTATGCATAGACCTTGCCGTCAAAATAGTGGAGTACCACGCTGTCCTCAAGCGAAGATTGGATGACGTATTCACAAATGCCGTCCATATCCAGATCGACAATCGCCTTTTGATCAACAATGGACTCTTCCATTCTTTTCAAAAGCCCCGGTAACAGACAATCCTTGAGTTCGATCTCGCCCTGATATTCACTGTTGACGCGGATCTTTCCCTGTACGGCAGCGTCATACATTTCAAGGGCAATTTCCGCTTCGGTCGGCACATGCTCGGTGCTTTCGGGAATCTCACCTTCCGCAGACGTATGTTCATTATTCTCAGATGAATTTGGGTTACAGCCAAGCATCGTTATGATCAGCAAAATACTAATCGTTAAGGCAAAAATTCTTCTCATGCACATCCTCCAAAACGCTTATAAGCATATTATAACCGTTATAGAACACCTTGTCAATAAGGTGGGGGAAAGATTTTTTCTTCGGTCAATTTTTATCATAAAGTGGGGGAAAACAGAAAATCAGCTCCATGGAGCTGATTTTCTATTCTGCCTGATAACTTGAAAAACCGCTTGAATAATACTGCTTACCGTCCACAGTCAACCACATAGCCTCCACGCCGTCAAGCGACTCTATCAAGGCAAGACCTTGATCGTACGTCATGCAGAACAGCGCGGTCGAGAGTGCGTCCCCCTCCGCGGAGCTGTCACATACGATTGAAACCGACGTGAAATACTCTGCAGGCATCAGCGTCGCGGGATCAATAATGTGATGATATCTCTTTCCGTCCACAATAAAATAGCGCTGATAAGAGCCGCTGGTGATCAAGGATTTTCCGTTAAGCTGCAGATATGCAAGATAATCGTCGGCATCCTCGTCGGGATTTTCAACGCCGACCGTCCAACCGCTTCCATCCGGCTTTGCACCCAGCGTGCGAACGTTACCACCCACGTTGATCACGTATCCCGTAATGCCCTTTTGCTCCATATGCTGCGCCACCATTTCCACGGCATATCCCTTTGCGATCGCACCCACGTCCAGACGCATCTGCGGATCAAGCAGCGTGACCGTGCGTGCCTGCTCGTCTATCTGTATTTTGTTGATATCGGTATGCTCTGCCGCCTCTTGCAGCTTTTCCATGGGTGGCAGAGTTGCGTTCCAAGGCTCATCCATTCCCACCTCGCGGTACTCATGCCAGATAGACAGCACGCTGCCCATGGCGATATTGACCTTGCCGTCCGTCAACTCATAAGTCTGCTTGGCATAAAGCAGCATATCGATGATGCGCTGATCCACGGTCACGGTGCGGTGCGCTCCATCAACCAGCTCGTTGACCGTGCATAAATTCTCCATGCCTTCAAAGCGGTGATAGATCGTAAACAAACGATGATACTCGCCCAAGAGCGCAAGTATCTCTGCGCTGACCTTGTCGAACTCGTCCTTATCCTTGGCATATCCCGTAATCGTCGTAACGGTATCAAAGTAATCAAAGGAATATTCGCTGAACTTCTGATCACTTTTTTGGCATGACACCATACATAAGCATGGCAAAAGCATTGCAAGCGTTAAAAATAATACTAAACCTTTTTTCATCGTTTCAAGTGTAAAACGGGAGGCGAGCCTCCCGTTTTATCCGTGTTCAAATCAGCCGATCTTGGAAGCAGCCTTTACAAAGCCGTTTACAAGAATGGTGCAGCCTGCAGCCTTAAGGTCTGCATTGCCATAATTGTCAGAGCCCATCAGGCTTGCAATCTCGGAAGCGGTCTTGCCAACGCATGCAGCATCAAATGCAGCAGCCTGTGCATACCATTCCTTTGCAGCACCTGCATAGGAAACCATGCCGTAGTTATCGCCCTGCTCCTTCTTGGTCTGAACAGCCTTGGTCAGATCGTAGGTGGAAACACCTGCAGCGTCAAAGGTGAAGGTGATCTGAGCGCAGTCGCTGGAAGCAACAACGACCTTACCATCCGCATCAACAGCTGCTGCGAAAGCAGTTGTTTCAAGCTTGCTGGAGCCGCCCTTGTCTTCAGTTGCATCGGTGCAGGTCTGCTCGGTGTGCATACCCAACTTAAGCTTGGTATCAGCGGTTGCAGCGGAATCAGCGGCATTCTTGTATGCCTTTTCGATAGCCTTTACGAAATCGCTGATCATGATGGTGCAGCCTGCGTTGATAACCTCATCATTGCCCTTGTTGCCTGCAGCAACCAAAGCCTTGACTTCGTCAAGAGTCTTGCCTGTAACCAGTGCCATGAAAGCATCAGCCTGCTCGTACCATTCCTTGGCAGCGCCGCCGTAAGTGACCATGTTGTAGTCCTTACCCAGCTCATACTTGGTCTTGAAAGAGTTGTTCGCAACTGCCTTACCTTCAGCAGTATACTTTACAGTGTTGTCAGCGGTGTCCAGAACACAAGAAACGATCTTGCCTTCTGCGTCAACCGTAACTGCAGCAGCGGTCACAGCAACGTTGCCCTGGCCGTCCGCATCCTCGGTTGCACTGTCTGCCTTGGTCACGTTTACGTAAACGCCCAAGCCAAACTTGAGAGTTTCGGGCTCCTTATCGCAGCTGACCAACGTCAGTGTGGACAGCATCAAAAGAGCCACAAGGAGCGCGCAAAGAATTCTTTTCATAAATTCTCTCCTTAAATTATTTTTTTATGATATACACGATATCTTTAGCATTATAACATACAAATATTGGCTTGTCAATACTATTTCCACTCCGGAACACGTTTTATCATAACAGATCCGCAAATTCCTATCAAAACGCCCGATACCGTACCTGTTATAGCCAATACGACAAGATAATAACCAAGTTCGGCTGTTCGCAAAAGGAACATAGCCATAAGGATCTGCCCGACGTTATGCAGCACGCCGCCAGCCACGCTGACGCCCACGACAGACAAAAAGTTCAACCTTTTGAGCAGCAGCATGCCAAGCAAGCTCAGCACCGCTCCTGCCATGCTGTAAGCAAATCCCATCATATTGCCAAACAGCAACACGACAGCGACGACACGGACAAAGGAAACAATGGCGGCCTCCTTGACGCCATAGCGATACAGCATGAATATGATCACGATATTGGGAAGTCCCATTTTGATGCCCGGAATGGCAGCACTCAAAGGTGGAAGCAGACTTTCCACGTAAGCCAACACCAAGGCAAGCGCGGTACAAAGACCTAAGAAGGCAGTTTTTTTTGCGGCATTCTTCATCTTTGATCTCCTTTATGCGATCACGTCCGGACCGCTTGAGGGATCCTTGGTTTGCACCGTAATGGCGACCTTGTTCGGCAGACACACAATGCTCTCCCCCTCTCTGGATATCGGCTTGTGGGCAGCGCAGATGCCATCCGGACAGGTAGCCTCTTGCACGTAAGCCTTGCCATCCTTGATGATCAGACGATTGAGCTGCTCTGCGCTCTCTCCCGTGCGGATCTCGACCACGGTATCCGTATGCAGTGGATATGTTCCGTAAATCTCTCCGTCCACCTTAACCACGACCTCGTCGCCACCCGGACGCAGAAAATAAAAGCCCAGCCCTAAGCAGATCACGACAGCCAGCAGCGCGGCTATGAAAATAATATCGTTTCTTAATTTTCTTCCACCGCCCGTTTGAGCGGTGGAAGTATTGTTTTGGTTATTCATATTATTGCGATTCAAAGGGTTTCTCCAGATCCGGGAAGCTTGTATGCTTCAGACATCCGGTCGGGCAGTTTGCAACGCAGGTGCCGCAGCCGGTACACTTATCATAATCAATTTTCGCCAGATTATCCTTGACGGTAATCGCTTGCTCGGGACAATTCTTTTCACATTTTTTGCACCCGATACAAGCGTTGGTGCATGACTTTCTCGCATCCGCGCCCTTGTCCTTGCTGTTACACATGACGGCAACCTTAGTTTCCTGAGGAACGAGAGAGATGACGTGCTTGGGGCATACGTCCTCGCAAAGTCCGCAGCCAAGGCAACGTCTGGTATCCACTCGTGCAATACCGTCCTTGGTGCAGATCGCATCTGCAGGACACACACGTACGCAGTCGCCAAGGCCAAGACAACCATAGTTACAAGCATCGGGGCCGCCAAAGATCGCAGCCGCAGCCTTACAGCTGTCAATGCCTATGTATACGGCCTTTTTGACGGCAGCTTCACAAGTACCGTTACAATGCACGTATGCAACAACGTCCTTGGGAGCTTCGACCTCTACGCCCAGAATCTCGCCGATCTCGTTTGCAACGCCTTCCGCTCCGGGAACGCAAAGATTGGGTTTGGCTTTGCCGTCGGCAAGAGCTGCTGCATAGTCGTCACAGCCCTTATATCCGCACGCGCCGCAGTTGATGCCGGGCAGGCACTCTCTGATCTTCTTTGCGGTTTCGTCCTCTTTGACAGCAAAGAATTTGGATACCAATGCAAGCAGGATCGCAAGGAAAAGCGAAACTGCGGCAGCCACTGCAAGGGCAAGTAAAATATCAATCCACATAATCGCTTCCCTCCTTTACGCAAACAGATTGTCCACGATGCCGGTAAAGCCCATGAACGCAAGAGAGATAAAGGATGCTGCGATCAGCGTAATGGCGATGCCCTTAAAGGGTGCGGGAACCTTGCTCTCATCAATTCTGGAGCGCATACCCGAGAACAGCACCATTGCCAGCAAAAAACCAAGTCCGCAGCCAAGAGAGCTGACCATTGCTTCAATGAAGTTGTAACCATCGGTGATATTGTTGATCGCAACGCCAAGAACGGCGCAGTTGGTGGTAATCAGAGGCAGATAGACGCCAAGTCCCTTGTGCAGCGCGGGAGATACCTTTTTAAGGAACAGCTCAAGCATCTGTACAAGAGCAGCGATAACAAGGATAAAGATGATGGTCTGCAGATAACCAAGGCCCAGCTTATCCAGTACGAAATACTGGATGGGCCAGGTAAATGCGGTTGCCAGCAGCATAACTGCCGTTACCGAAATGCCCATGCCCGTAGCCTGATCCAGCTTTTTGGAAACGCCTAAGAAGGGGCAGATACCAAGGAAGCGGCTGAGTACGTAGTTATTGACCAGCACGGAGGACATCAGAATGATAATCAAGGTTTTCATTGAGCGTTATCCTCCTTTACTGCAGATTGACAAGCATCACTTGCCGTGCAATGTCCTGCGGAAGGACAGCCTGCGCAAGAAAAGCTCTTTTTCAAGGGTGCCTTACCGCGCGTGATGATATACACAAGCGCGATCAGCAGACCGTAAACCAGCATACCGCCGGGAGCCTTAACCATAATCTCGATTTTGAAGGGTTCCATGAACGGGATCGGAATGCCTGCAAAGCTTGCATTACCCAGTACCTCACGAATGGTGGACATGGCAACAAGCGCGAGCGTAAAGCCGATACCCATGCCAAGGCCATCCAGCGCGGACTTGCCTACCGAATTCTTACCTGCAAACATCTCTGCTCTGCCGAGAATGATGCAGTTTACGGTTATGAGTGCAAGGTAAACACCCAGCATATCGTAAAGCTCGGGGAAATATGCGTGTACGATCATTTCAACAATGGTAACAAAGCCTGCAATGATCACGATGTAGCAAGGAATACGAACGGTTTCGGGTATGATCTTACGAAGCAGCGAGATCAGCATATTGGAGCATACCAATACTGCAAGAGCTGCAATACCCATACCGAATGCACCTACGACGTTGGTGGTGGTGGCAAGCGTCGGGCAAGTACCCAGGATCAGCACCAGCACGGGGTTTTCCTTAATGATACCCTTGAGCAGAATGCCAAGATTGCTGTTATTCTTCATTTGCCACACCTCCTTCCAGAATTCTTACGGCTTCAAAGGCACGCTCGATCGCTTTCATATAGCCGTTTGTCGTAATGGTTGCACCGCTGATGCCGTCCACCTCTTTATAGGTGTCCGAGGTTTTACCGTCAAACTGACCGTAATAGGATTCTTCACCGCAAACAGCACCGTAACCGCCGCTCTCTTCATGTGCGACCGTCAGGCACTTCAAAATCGTTCCTTCGG
>JAZQYT010000081.1:0-4367 GCA_045633665.1 Eubacteriales bacterium
ACGATCCGACTTGTAATGGGGCCGTCGGAAAAAGGCAGGAATGGCCCCATGGGGCTGTCGCTTTTGAGAATTTGGGAGCAACGCAGATGCGTTTCGCTGCGGAAGCTGGCAAACATATAGTATGCGCCGCCATAGCGATAGACCTCGGGCGCAAAGAAATCTCGATCAGACCAAAAATCCGCAGGGCGGGTAAAGCATTCGTGCGGCTCACTCCACTCGACAAGGTCAGTAGATGTATAAACGTCCAAGCCCGTCCACGGAATGACCTTGGTAGCAGGGCCGCGTCGCGTACCGTAAAGATAATAAACACCGTTTTCAGCAAAAATAAAGGGATCGCGCAGATGAATGTCACGAAGCTTCATGGGGATACTCCTTTCGCATGTATCGTATATGTATATTGTAACACGAACGCCCGATCATAGTCAAGGGATGACGGACAGACAAATGGGGGAAATAGTTATGTGCGAAAATTTCATGGGGCATAGCCCCGTTTCATACGCAAGATTGCATGAAAGTAAACTTTTGTGCGCTTCATAAGTTGCGCAGCAACTCGCTTCATTTTCTTTGTGGCAATCTCGTAGTTGGTAGGATTCTTTGCACAAGCATTCGGTACAAAGTACGGGAATCTCGCCTGCGGTTCGCATCGGTCACCCAAAAAGAACAGGCACCTCATTCGAGGTGCCTGTTCTTTTTGGTGACCCGTACGGGAATCGAACCCATGTTACCGCCGTGAAAGGGCGGTGTCTTAACCGCTTGACCAACGGGCCTGGTAGCGGGAATTGGACTTGAACCCATGACCTACCGGGTATGAACCGGTTGCTCTAGCCAACTGAGCTATCCCGCCATATGATGCGTCTTTTTCACAACGCTCGTATATTATAGCACACCGATTTGGGTTTGTCAATACTTTTTTGAAAGATTTTTTCGCAAAAATGCAACTTTTGCAAACTTTTTCTGCGCAAAATGTCACTATCCTGCACATTTGTTACTCCCCAAGACTTGACATCCTTCATAAATTGTATTATAATGGATATTTAGAGGCCCCTTCCCTATCAATAAATCATTTCAAAATTATTTTTTCAGGAGGTTTACCGTGTATAATCTGATCATTATCGGAGTCATGGCACTGATCGTTTTGCTCAGTGCGGGACACTCTGCTTTATTTGGATTCCGTCGGGCAAACGCGCGTCTGATCGCTGCAGTGCTTTCTGCAACGGGGGCGATCATTACCTGTGTTTTGATCAAGAGCTTTTTGCCCACGCCCGCTACCATCATTGAACTGATCCAAAACAACATCGAATGGATCGGCAGCCAATTCGGCACTGACGTCGTTGCTTTCATTGAGCAGGGCATCGAGTTCGCCAACATCTCCCCCACCTTGCTTGAGCTGGCCATTCAGCTGGCAGGCGCACTCATCCTGCCCCTTGCCTGCGTCAGCCTGTTCTGCATTTTCTTTACCGTTTCCTGGATCGTTTGCGCCATCGTCATGACCGTTATCGAACGCAAGGAAAAAAGAAGAGAAGAGGAAGAGCTGGCAGAGGACGGCGACGCAGAGCCCCGCAAGTCCTTCAAGGGCTCCCGTTGGGTTGCTGCAGGTCTTGGCCTTGTGCAAGGTCTTGTGATCGCGCTGATCCTTTTCGTTCCCATCTCCGCTTACACCTCTATTGCTTCTCCTACGCTGGATGAGCTGACCGCACAGCAGATCCTGGACGAAAACGATCCCATGATCGGCACCGCCAAGGACGTTGTTAGCCAGATCCACACCGCTCCCGCTATGAAGGCATATCGCCTGATGGGCGGCGACCTGCTCTCCGATACTTTGATGAGCATGAAGGTATCCGGCGCCAAAGTCAACACGGCCGACGAGCTTGGCTCGCTGATCACGCTGGTACAGCACGTCACGGAGCTGAGCAAGACCGAATTCAAAAACTACGGCCAGGAGCAGGCCGAGATCATTCGTGCCATTGGTGATTCCTTTGGCGATTCTGAGCTGATGACCCCCATCGTTGGCGACATTCTGTACGCAGCTACCGACGCATGGCTGAACGGTGAGGCCTTCCTTGGCATGGAGCGTCCCTCGCTGGGCGAGTCTGCCGAGATGCTTGAGCCCTTTGTGACCGCCCTTTTGGAGATCTTCCATGACGACGCCAAGGACGCTATCCTGCTCAAGGCTGACGTCAAGACGCTTGCCGAGATGGTTGCAACGCTTGCACAGAATGGCGTATTTGCCAACCTTTCCGACACCAACGCTCTGATGAACTCGCTTGGCGGTGAGGGCGTTGTTTCTTCCTTGATCACAACACTTGGCGAAAACCAGACCATGAAGCGTCTGATCCCCGAGGTCATGAATCTTGGCGTGCGTGCCATTGGTCAGATTTTGAACGTACCTGCCGATGCCGAAGCGGTTTATGACCAGTTCATGGATGAGGTAACAGGCACGCTCAACGAGATCCGTGCGCTGCCCGAGCAGGAGCGCATTACCGCGCTTTCCTCGGAGCTGACCACCGCTTTCGATACCGCAGGCGTGGACATTGATCCGCAGGTGCTGGATTTCTACGCAACTGCTATGATTCACGACCTGGTAGACAACAATCCCAACGGTGAGGTGACCACTGCCGACGTACAGGCATTCTTCGTGCTGTATGCCGAAAGTACCCTGAGCAACTCCTCTTCCGTTGCCGCAAAGCCTCAGTTTGACATGCTCAGCAGCACAGACAAGGCTAAGGCAGATCCCCTTGCAGGCTCTGTTTACGAGAGCATGACCGAGGAGCAGAGAAAGAACTCCGCCGCCGCTGCAGTTGCACAGCTTTGCGTGGAGCTGACCAAGCTGGACGCTGACGCTGCCGATATTTCCGAGCAGGCAAAGGCGATCGTCGGTCAGGTCTTTACCGAGCTTCTGGGTGCTGATCACGCTGCGCTGGAATACCTGGCACAGGTTGAGATCACCGCCCCCGTTTCCGCATCTGCCGTGGACAATGCCGCAAGCATGAAGTCCACCGAGGATATGAAGAAGACCTCCACCGTCGTCACGCTGGAATCCATGCTGATCGACACCAAGGAGGCAGCACTCAAGATCAATTCCGAAACGCTTGCGACCGACGCAGCAGCGATTTCCGCTATTTTTGAGGCGGCTACCAGCCTGACCGACGCGCTTGCGGGCTCGGAGGAAAAGCTGGACGTGGCTGCGCTGGCATCCTCCGTGGGTACCATTCTTGATTCCCTTTCCCAGACCGAAACCTTTGGCAAGGACAAGACTGCAGGCCTGTTTACCGCTGTGCTGCAATCCGAGACCGTGCGTGACGCGGCAAACCTTGACATGAAGACCGCCACCGAGCTTGCAAATAAGGCAACCGAGGGCGATCCCAACTACACCCAGACCATGACCACCATTGCAGGCAGCGTGAACATCATGGAAACGCTTTCCAAGGACGGCAACATTTCCGAGGATGAGCTGGTAGATCTGATCCGCAATCTGAACTCCCAGACCGCGGGCATGATCGAGGTTTACGTAACCCCCGCACGCTTGGTTGAGAACAACATTCCCGAAAAGTTCTCCGTCTTCACCTCCGATATGATCAAGTCCCTGTTCGGTTACATTGCCGATTCGGATAAGCAGAACTCCGAGGTTGAGGCCAAGGCGCTCAATCAGATCATGAACATTGCGCTGGCTGCCAAGAAGTCGGATGACAAGAACCTGTTCTCCTCCGCACCCGGTGCCGAGGACGGCAAGCTGCCCACCGCAGCAGAGACCGTCAATACCCTGCTGGATTCCAAAGCAGTCAGACACGCGCTGGTTGACGTGATGATCGAAAACGGTGAAGTCACGGTATTCGATCCCTACGGCTTTGGTGAAAAGATCAACGAGGAATCTCCCGATTACACCGCCTGCGTTGACGCGATCTACGCATACCGCGAGGCACATCCCGAGGTGGATGATCTGGTATTTGAGGCACTTGCTGCTCTGATGGGCATCAAGATCGATCTGTAATCCATCACACATAAAAAGAGTGTTCACGCTGCGGCGTGAACACTCTTTTTGTAAGACGAAAACCCCGCCATAGTGGCGGGGTTCAAAAGAGGTTAACCGATGAGAAGAAAAAGAATAAAGAATTAAGAAGAAAATAAAAAAAGATAGTTTGTAGGGACAGGCGTCCTCGACTGTCCGAGAAAATAAAGGACAAAAGCAAAGTCTTGGATTGGCGGATAGACATTAAGGTATAATCGGTAGGGGAGTGGCTTGCTATCTTCGAAGGCAAGTTTTCCTCGAAAACTTTGCTGCTCCCGAATTTTTGCAAGAATTAAATTCACTCTAAAACGGACAGTCGGGGACGCCTGTCCCTACAGAAAATAATAAACTCAAAGAGAAC
>JAZQYT010000082.1:0-5085 GCA_045633665.1 Eubacteriales bacterium
CCTGCCGCGGCTGTTTGGTTAGTCAAGATAGGTGCGGGCGACCATCGGTCGTCCGCACCCGCATTCGAACTTTCAAGTCGGATCGTAGCCATGTCGTTCTGTGAGCCAAGGAGTTGTGGAAGTGCCTTGTCTTCCTAAGACCGCTTGGCCTCCGACTTCCTGCCGCGGCTGTTTGGTTAGTCAAGATAGGTGCGGGCGACCATCGGTCGTCCGCACCCGCATTCGAACTTTCTCTTGAAAATAATTCCACGTTCTGCTATAATATTTTTACACACTTTTGAAATTTATCTGTCTATATAGGTGAAGAGCCTTAGAAAAATTCACAGGAGGTGGTATAGTGGCACAGCAAAAGAACAGTATTTTGACCGATGAGCAGATCATTGATCTGTATTTTGCCAGAGAAGAGCGCGCCATAACCGAAACGGATAAAAAATACAGCAGGTATCTTCACACGATCGCGTACAATATCCTTTCCGACAGGCTGGACTGCGAGGAATGCTTGCAGGACACGTATTTGCAGACGTGGCACGCCATTCCGCCCGAAAGACCGCGCGTTTTTCATGCGTTTTTGGCAAAGATCACGCGCAATCTTTCGCTCAATCGATATGAAATGCGAAAGGGCAAGGGGCGCGTGCATGCAAGAGATTGCTGCCCGATGGACGAGGTGCAGGACTTTTTACCCGATCCGCACGGCCCGGAGGACGAGCTGCTGTCCATGACCGTCAAGCGCATCGTTGCGCAGTATCTTGAGGAAACCACTCGTCGCAGAATGTACATTTTTGTGTCCCGTTTTTTCTATTCGTTTACCGTGTCGCAGATCGCGGGACGACTTGGTTGCAGCACCTCTTTGGTCAACAAGGAGCTTGCCGAGATCAAGCGCGAGCTGCGTGACCGCTTTGAAAAGGAGGGGATCAACGTATGAAAAAGGAACAGTTTTTCAGATTGCTTGGCGATCTTGACGATGGTATTTTGGAACAATACCGTCAAATGGACGCGCAGCTTTCCCAAAAAATGCTGCGCAAAAAGCGAGCCATGCGTGCAATAATCATCGCCGCATGCCTTGCCTTGCTGATCGGCGCGTGCGTGCCTGTGGGGATGATGATTGCAGACCGGTTGGGCGAATACCCCAGACCGGGTGTGGAATCGGGTAGCGAAACTGTGCAGGGACCCGGGCAAGAGCTGCCCGCGCAGTGGATCGGCGTAAATGGTGAAGAAGAACTTGATATGATGCGCGAAATGGTTGAGAACGAGGATGAACGAGCATTGGAGCAATATATTGAGAGTCTTGAAGCACATGGCATTCAAAGCCGTCAAGATTTGATCGATTTTATTACCCTGGTGGATCATACCCCTTATCCGAAGCTGGTTAAGGGCGAGATCGTTTCGATGTATTATGCATGTCAAACCAATCACGAGCCTGCGTCATTGCGCGTAGTTGAAGTGGCTGATAGCGGAGAGAGGGTGTACTATAATCGTCTGCTTTCCATCGAGGATGCTGCTGCTTATATTGCCCAAATTGAACAAGAAATTGCGAAAGAAAACCTACTGTCTGCACCTTTGTCCGTGGTTGACGGCAGATTGACGCTGTATACAGAACGACGCATGTATGTATCCCCGGATTACGTGATAGAATGGTGGGGTATTCTTGATGGCGTAGTGATTCAAATTCAATATGCTGCCTCCGATATATCCGAGATTGATACAGCCGTGCTGTTCGGTTCATTGGAGATTGCGGATTGCATCTTGCCCACCTTTCCGAGATTTGCTATGACAAATACTAAGTTTGGCTCATTTGTCGAGCGTCCCGGATATCAGATCTACGCAACCGCGGATTCTCCCGGAGGCAACTTTGGAAACGTGGATTCCGAATGGATGTATAAAGAGTATTTCGATCCGAACGCAAAGCAAACCGTAGTCATTGAGCATCAGGGTGTGGAATATGAGCTGGAGTATCAGCATACGAAGCCGGCCAGATATACGCGTCAGTCGTATCATATTTATGAGTCCGAAAGTGCGGAGGCATGGCTGGATGCCAAAACAGGAGCGGTCATGCATTTTGATCCGCCGTTTAATCGGGATGAGATTGGAGAGGCATTGACCGAAGAGGAGCTTAAACAGGTGGCATACGACTTTTTTGCCACGCTGGTCAAGGATCCCGAGGCGTACCGTATTGAAGCGAAGTATTTTGAAAGCGGCGGTGCGAGTGTGAGCTTTGTGCGGTACGTAGGAGAATTGCCGTCCTGTGATAGCGCGTCGATTTCCCTAGGGCATGACGGCCAAATATATTATTATTATCTGAATTATTTGGGTGCTATGCGCAATGCGCAGCCTGTTTCGGACAGTGTGATAAAGATTGTGGGCGCTACACTGGAAAATATGGTGAGCGGATACGAGAACGGCACTTATGAGATCGATCAATATGTGCTGACCTTAGATGGAAGCCTTGCGCTGGACTGCAACGTGAGTATCACCTACACGGATTCCAATGGCGGCCAATGGAGCGACGGCGCTTGGATGCTATTTAAGCTGACTGAACCCTATACGGAAAAGGAATCCGATACTGTAACACCCGAGCCGGAGCCTTATGATCCGGAAATGGATCTGCCCAGAATACGGTATGAGTGGGATGATGTGGAGTTCGGTGATTTTCTGGAGACTCCGGAATATCATGTATATCAATCAAATTATTTAGCTGCTCCCGAATTTGAGGGATACGAGATTGATATCGACGTTTTGTCAAAGCAGTATCAGGATTCAAATGCACCTTCGACTGCAACAGTCAGGATCGCTGACAAAGAATACGTGTTGAATTACACGCATTCCAGAACACACGGACGAGAGAATGTGGTAAGACCTATGCTCCAGGCAGCACATTGTTATGAGCTTGTGCAGGACGATGTGAGATACAGAGCTGAGCTGGATCAGAAAACGGGAGCATGTATTGCATTCTCAATCGAACAGGGAAGACATAGCGGGCCCCCAATCTATACGCCCGAACAAGCAGATGAAGTTGCACAAAACCTTTGGGAAACGGTGGTGCCGGACTTCGAAAACTATCATATGCCGAAGAGACTTGACCATACTGAAGTGTTTTATTACCATGAAGTAAAGGATCTCTGGTTTGTAACTTGCGAAGAGATCTCAATAGAGGTAAACTTGCAAAACGGAACTGTTCAATATCGCTCGAATTTTTTGGGTGCAATGCGAAATGTTGATGAGATTCCGGACTCTTTGGTTGCCCAGGTGATACAAACACTGACAGAAAAATTTCCTCCTGCTCCGGATTCTCCCGAGCTATTTAGCGGGTTTAATTATGGGATTGTCATTACCGAGGATGGAAGGTTGGCACTGGACTGTGGGATATATGTGCCATATACTGATCCGGAAACACAGCAAGAGACGCAGGATACCCTGGGTATGTTGATATACCTGACAGAACCGATGAAATAGAAAATCCATATTGCGCAGCCGCGGCAGATGCCGCGGCTGCTTTTACTTGCTCGGGAACCATATTCGGAAAATATGTCTATGATGGAAACGGATAGTCAAAAATAAATTTCCGAATTCGGAATAAAACATTTGCGAAACCTATTGACAAACGGTCTGCGCGGGTGTATAATATTGCCATAACAGAATGAGGGCCTGCGCATTCGCAGGCGGAAGGGAAGGAATATTATTATGGCAAAGAAAGCAGTAGTTACGGAAGTCGTTGTAGATAAGAAGGCGGAAAAGCAAAGAGCGCTCAATACCGCCATGGCGCAGATCGAGCGCGAGTTTGGCGCAGGTGCGGTCATGCGTCTGGGTGAGAATGCACACATGGAGGTGCAGGCGGTTTCCACGGGATCTATCTCGCTGGATATGGCGCTGGGCATCGGCGGCGTTCCCAAGGGCAGAATCATTGAGATCTTCGGGCCCGAGTCCTCGGGTAAGACCACCGTTGCTTTGCACATCGTAGCAGAGGTGCAGAAGGCGGGCGGCGAGGCTGCGTTTATTGGCGCGGAGCATGCGCTGGATCCCGTGTATGCAAAGGCGCTGGGCGTGGATATCAACAATCTTTTGGTTTCTCAGCCCGATTGCGGTGAGGATGCACTTGAGATCACCGAGGCGCTGGTGCGCTCGGGCGCGATCGATTGCGTGGTCATCGACTCTGTAGCAGCGCTGGTTCCCAAGCAGGAATTGGATGGCGATATGGGACAGGCGCAGATGGGGATGCAGGCAAGACTGATGTCGCAGGCTATGCGTAAGCTGTCTGCCGTGATCAATAAGTCGAATTGCGTGGTCATCTTTATCAACCAGCTGCGTGAAAAGGTGGGCGTGATGTACGGTAACCCCGAAACCACCACGGGCGGCCGCGCGCTCAAGTTCTATGCGTCTGTGCGTATTGATATCAGAAAGACTGATCAGCTCAAGAACGGCAGCGACATTTACGGCAACCGCGTCAAGTGCAAGATCGTCAAGAATAAGGTCGCACCTCCTTTCCGTGTTGCGGAGTTTGATATTTTGTACGGTAAGGGCATCTCTCGCTCCAGCGAGGTGCTGGATTTTGCTATCACCTCGGATATTATCAAAAAGAGCGGCTCGTGGTTCTCGTATAACGGTGAGAGGATCGGCCAGGGTAAGGACAACGTGCGCAAGCTGATCGAGGGCAATCCCGCCCTGATGGCCGAGATCGAGGAAAAGGTACGCGCGTTGCTTGCCAACCGCGATATGCTGGTGGAAGAGGAATTCGATCTGGACGATGAGGACGAGGACGACGCATTCGACATCCGCGTGCTCAAGGATGAGGAATAACTTGCACTTGCTACAAAATCGTAAGACTACTCGCTTGAAAGAAACAGACTACAATAGCAATGGTGCAGTTTTTCTGACAATATGCACCAAAGAAAGACGTTGCATTCTTTCTCGCATTGTAGGGACCGGCGTCCCCGACGGTCCGCATGGTTCAAGTATTGTAGGGACCGGCGTCCCCGACGGTCCGCAAAACCATTTAACTCGTTACGGGGAAATTGCGGATAAATATATCAATCAACTCAATGATTTTTATGATGATCTTTCGGTTGAAAGTTATGTGATTATGCCGAATCA